>NZ_JBSGWY010000011.1:133858-142338 GCF_053609145.1 Streptomyces sp. NPDC054961
GGGAGAGCGTGTTCTACGATTTCCTACGCCTACACTCCCCCCCCACATCCCACCCCCCACCCGCCCCACCCCCCCACCCCCCACCCCCCCCCACCCATGCGCCGCATCGCGTCATCTTCCGCTCACGCGGGCCAGTACGTACGCCCCCACGCGCCCGGACCGGGGCGCGGCAGCGTCCTGCGGGCCACCCGGCCCGGCGCCGCCCACGCGTCGGCCACCCGCCGCGCGTCCGACGGCACCGACGCCAGTGCGGCCGCGCGCGCCTGGACCACCGCCAGTGCGGCGGCCAGCTCCTCCGGGGTCGGGTTCCCCTTGACGACCTTGATCACCACTGGACTGCCCTCCTGGGGCCTAGAGGGGGATGTTGCCGTGCTTCTTCGGGGGCAGGGACTCCCGCTTGGTGCGCAGCTGCCGCAGCCCCTTCACCACGTGCGCCCGCGTCTCGGACGGCATGGTCACCGCGTCGACGTAACCGCGCTCGGCGGCCGTGTACGGGTTGAGCAGCGCGTCCTCGTACTCGGTGATGAGCCGCGCCCTGGTCTCGTCGGCGTTGCCGGCCTCCTCCGCTTCGGCGATGGCCCTGCGGTGCAGGATGTTCACCGCGCCCTGCGCGCCCATGACGGCGATCTGCGCGGTCGGCCAGGCGAGGTTCAGGTCGGCGCCGAGGTGCTTGGAGCCCATGACGTCGTAGGCACCGCCGAAGGCCTTGCGGGTGATGACGGTGATCAGGGGCACGGTGGCCTCGGCGTACGCGTAGATCAGCTTCGCGCCGCGCCGGATGATTCCGTTGTACTCCTGGTCGGTGCCCGGAAGGAAGCCCGGCACGTCGACGAAGGTCAGCACCGGCACGTTGAAGGCGTCACAGGTCCGCACGAAGCGTGCGGCCTTCTCGGAGGCGTCGATGTCCAGGCAGCCGGCGAACTGCATCGGCTGGTTGGCGACGATGCCGACCGGGTGGCCCTCGACGCGGCCGAAGCCGGTGAGGATGTTCGGCGCGAACAGCGACTGCGTCTCCAGGAACTCCGCGTCGTCGAGCACGTGCTCGATCACGGTGTGCATGTCGTAGGGCTGGTTCGCGCTGTCCGGGATCAGGACGTCGAGCTCGCGGTCCCAGTCGCTGACCTCGGTGTCGGTCTCCTCGGGGAAGGCGGGCGCCTCGGAGAGGTTGTTCGAGGGGAGGTAGGACAGCAGCGACTTCACGTACTCGATGGCGTCCTTCTCGTCACCCGCCATGTGGTGCGCGACGCCGGACGTGCTGTTGTGGGTGCGCGCCCCGCCCAGCTCCTCGAAGCCGACGTCCTCGCCGGTGACCGTCTTGATGACGTCCGGGCCGGTGATGAACATGTGCGAGGTCTGGTCGACCATGACCGTGAAGTCGGTGATCGCGGGGGAGTACACCGCGCCGCCGGCACAGGGCCCGACGACCAGGCTGATCTGCGGGATCACGCCGGAGGCGTGCACGTTGCGGCGGAAGATCTCGCCGTACATGCCGAGCGCGCTGACGCCCTCCTGGATGCGGGCGCCGCCGGAGTCGTTGATCCCGACCAGCGGGCAGCCGGTCTTCAGCGCGAAGTCCATGACCTTCATGATCTTCTGGCCGTAGACCTCGCCGAGGGCGCCGCCGAAGACGGTGAAGTCCTGCGAGAACACCGCGACGGGCCGGCCGTCGACGGTGCCGTAGCCGGTGACGACCCCGTCCCCGTACGGACGGGTCTTCTCCAGCCCGAAGTTCGTCGACCGGTGCCGGGCGAACTCGTCCAGCTCGACGAAGGACCCCTCGTCCAGCAGCAGGGCCACCCGCTCGCGAGCCGTCAGCTTGCCCTTGGCGTGCTGCTTCTCCACCGCTCTCGCGGAACCGGCATGGGTGGCTTCCTCGACGCGGCGCTGCAGGTCCGCGATCTTGCCCGCGGTGGTGTGCATGTCGATCGGCTCTGACGGTTGTGACGACATCGGGGTCGCGGCTCCCTGCGTGGTGTCAACTGCCTGGTGAATTCACTGATTACTACTAGCTACTGGTGCGTAGGGTATCGGCGCGCATGGCGCTCGGCAGTGCGGCGTTTGACACACCTCATCTGGCTTGCTTGGCCTCGCGCGGCCCCCTAGGGGACGCCGCGCCGGGAGCCTGTGCGTCGGTCGGGTGAATGCGGAACCCGGATGCCCGGTTCACCGGATAACTCCCCACGGCCCGGAGGCCAGGGAGGATCATGGTGAGGACGCCGGCCCGGGCCGAAGCCCGGAGGCCGGGGCTTCCACACGAGGGGACTCTCGATGCCATCAGACGCTTCCGCTTCTTCCCCCGGCTCTTCCGGCGCTTCCGCTCCCGGGAGCCGCTGGTCGAGCCTGGACCGGCCGCCGCTGAACGGAGCCGCCCTGCAGCGGGCCCTCGTGGCCCCGGACGGGCTGTGGACCTCGCTGGAGGTGGTGGACAGCACCGGGTCGACCAACAGCGACCTCGCCGCGCGGGCCGCACGGCTGCCCGAGGGGGCCGTGCTGGTCGCCGAGGAGCAGAGCGCGGGACGGGGGCGCCTGGACCGGAGCTGGGTCGCGCCGGCGCGTTCGGGCCTGTTCTTCTCCGTCCTGCTCAAGCCCGGACCGCAGGTGCCGCCGGAGCGCTGGGGATGGCTGACCCTGCTGGCCGGGGTGGCGGTCGCGACCGGGCTCTCGCGGGCCGCCGGCGTGGACACCGCCCTCAAGTGGCCCAACGACCTGCTGGTGACCGTCGACGGCGAGGAGCGCAAGACCGGCGGGATCCTCGCCGAGCGCGTCGCCGACGGGATCGTCCTCGGCATCGGGCTGAACGTGACGCTCACCGAGGACGAGCTGCCGGTGGACACCGCCGGATCGCTGATGCTGGCCAAGGCCTCCGTCACCGACCGGGACCCGCTGCTCAAGGCCGTGCTGCGCTCGCTGGAGCAGTGGTACGGGGACTGGCGCGCGGCCGGCGGCGACCCGGCGGCCAGCGGTCTGCAGGAGACGTACGCGGCGGGCTGCGCCACCCTCGGCAAGCACGTGCGGGCCGAGCTGCCCGGAGGGCGCACCCTCACCGGAACGGCCGAAGCGGTGGACACCGACGGGCGGCTCGTCGTGCGGACGGCCGACGACGAGCACCAGGCCGTGGGGGCGGGGGACATCGTCCATCTCCGGTCCGTGCGGTAGCCCGCGGGGCGGGTCGCCCGGGGCGGCGGAGCGGGGGAGTGAGCTACGGCACACCTGCCGTATGGTTTAGGCGATCCCGGTCCTCGCGGTGATCACCCGGTTCGGCAGTGCGCACGGAATGGACAGGAGGCGGCCCTTGACCGTCGACGACCCTCACCCCAGCGCGCCCGCCTCCGCGACGCCGGCGGGTGGCTCCGGCGGGTCCGGCGGGTCCGGCGTCCACGCCACCCCGATCGGCCGCGGCCAGCACACCACCCACCACGAGGTCGACCACACGGCCCATCCGACGGCCGACCCGCTCGCCATCCGGCTGGAACAGCTGATCCTGGGCGCCGAGCGCCGGTACACCCCCTTCCAGGCGGCCCGCAGCGCCGGGGTCTCGATGGAGCTCGCCTCCCGCTTCTGGCGGGCCATGGGCTTCGCGGACATCGGGCAGGCCAAGGCCCTGACGGAGGCGGACGTACTGGCGCTGCGCCGGCTCGCCGGCCTGGTCGAGGCCGGGCTGCTGAGCGAGCCGATGGCGGTGCAGGTGGCCCGTTCCACGGGGCAGACCACGGCGCGGCTCGCGGAGTGGCAGATCGACTCCTTCCTGGAGGGGCTGACGGAGCCGCCGGAGCCGGGCATGACCCGTACGGAGGTCACGTACCCGCTGGTCGAGCTGCTGCTGCCCGAGCTGGAGGAGTTCCTCGTCTACGTGTGGCGCCGCCAGCTGGCGGCCGCGACCGGGCGGGTCGTCCAGGTGGCGGACGACGAGGAGATGGTCGACCGGCGGCTCGCGGTGGGCTTCGCCGACCTGGTGGGCTTCACCCGGCTGACGCGGCGGCTGGAGGAGGAGGAGCTCGGCGAGCTCGTCGAGTCCTTCGAGACGACGGCGGCGGACCTGGTTGCCGCGCACGGCGGCCGGCTGATCAAGACGCTGGGCGACGAGGTGCTGTACTGCGCCGACGACGCGGCCACGGCGGCGGAGATCGCGCTGCGGCTGGTCGAGACGATGGGCGCCGATCCGCAGATGCCGGAGCTGCGGGTGGGGATCGCCTTCGGAACCGTGACGACCCGGATGGGAGACGTCTTCGGGACCACGGTGAACCTCGCCTCGCGACTGACGTCGATAGCGCCGAAGGACGCGGTGCTGGTGGACGGCGCGATGGCCGAGGAACTCGGCCGTACGGGCGCGGCGCCGGTCTCCGAGAAGGAAGCCGAGGCCGAGGCGGGCGGCGGAACGTACCGCTTCGCGCTCCAGCCGATGTGGCAGCGCCCGGTGCGCGGCCTGGGCGTGGTGGAGCCCTGGTCGCTGACGCGACGGAAGCCTAAGATCCCGGAATAACGTTCGTTAACCGGGAGGGCCGTTCTGTGTCGGAGCCTGTGTCTGTGTCCGAGTCCGTCGGGTTCGTCGGCCTGCGTCGGCATGAGGGCGGGGTCGTGGAACTCGTCCTGGACCGGCCCAAGGCGATGAACGCGGTGTCCACGGACATGGCGCGGGCCATCGGTTCGGCGTGCGCCTCGCTCGCGGCGGACGCGTCCGTACGGGTCGTCGTGCTCACCTCGTCGGCCGAGCGGGCCTTCTGCGTGGGCGCGGACCTCAAGGAGCGCAACGCGCTGTCGGACGCCGATCTGGTGCGCCAGCGGCCGACCACGCGGGGCGCGTACGGCGGCGTGCTGGAGCTGCCGATGCCGACCATCGCGGCGGTGCACGGGTTCGCGCTGGGCGGCGGCTTCGAGCTGGCGCTGGCCTGCGACGTCATCGTGGCCGACGAGAGCGCCGTGGTGGGCCTGCCCGAGGTGTCGGTGGGCGTGATCCCCGGCGGCGGCGGTACGCAGCTGCTGCCGCGCCGGGTGGGCGCGGCCCGGGCGGCGGAGCTGATCTTCACCGCCCGCCGGGTGGAGGCCGCCGAGGCGCTCGCGCTGGGGCTGGTGGACTCGGTGGTCCCGGCGGGTGCGGCCCGCGAGGAGGCCCTGGCCCTGGCCGGACGGATGGCGGCGAACTCCCCCGTCGGGCTGCGGGCGGCCAAGCGGGCGCTGCGGCTCGGGCACGGGATGGACCTCACGGCCGGGCTGGAGATCGAGGACGCGGCGTGGCGGACGGCGGCCTTCTCCGGGGACCGGGCGGAGGGCGTGGCGGCGTTCAACGAGAAGCGCAAGCCGCAGTGGCCGGGGGTCTGACCCGGCTGACCGGCTGACCGGCTGACCTTCCGCGCCGTCCGGCTGCCTGCCCCGTCCGGACCGCGTGCCCCGTCCGGCTGCCTGTCCCGTCCGGACCGCGTGCCCCTGCGTGATCTTGGGAGGGCCCAGAGCCGCGTCAATATCACCAAATCGGACAAAGCCCCTAACCTGGTGTGATGGGTGTTGACGGGCGGCTGCGAGCCGTCGTGGGCCTCGCGCAGGCCATGGCGGCCGCGTGCGCGCCGCGGGAGAGTGTGCGGGCCGCGGCGCGGGGGGCGAGGCTGGCGATGGACGGCTCGTTCGCCGCGATCTCCGCGTGGGAGCGGGAGCGGGGCTGCCTGCGGGTGCTCGTGAACGAGGGCGAGCGCAGGACCGGGGAAGAGGAGTTCCCCACGGACGAGTCGTATCCCGTCCACGACTTCCCGGAGATCGCCGAGTTCCTCCACGAGCGCTGGGTGGGCGGCGGCGGGCCCCACGCCTGGGTGGAGAGCGCGGTCGGCGACCGGCCGGGGCGCCGGGGCGAGGCGCTGCGCCGGCGCGGGCGCGGAACGTGCGTGGTCGCGCCCATCGTGCTGAGCGGGCGGGCGTGGGGCGAGCTGTACGTGGCCCGGGACGAAGGGCTGCCGGACTTCGACGAGGACGACGCGGAGTTCGCGACGGTGCTGGCGGCGGTGGTCGCGGCCGGGCTCGCGCAGAACGACCGGCTGGAGGAGGCCCGGCGGCTCGCCTTCACCGACCCGCTGACCGGGCTGGCCAACCGGCGTGCCGTGGACATGCGGCTCGACGAGGCGCTGGAGGAGCACCGCCGGAGCGGGGGGCGGACGGTGGTCAGCCTGGTGGTCTGTGACCTGAACGGCCTCAAGAAGGTCAACGACACCCTCGGGCACGCGATGGGCGACCGACTGCTGGAACGTTTCGGCTCGGTCCTCAGCCTGTGCGGGGCGCTCCTGCCCGGCGCTCTGGTCGCGCGGCTGGGCGGGGACGAGTTCTGCCTGGTCAGCGTGGGGCCCTCGGCGGACGAGGTGGTGCGGGTCACCGAGGAGGTGTGCCTGCGGGCCGCCGAACTGGAGCTGGGCGAGGGCGTCGCCTGCGGGGTCGCCTCGACCGGCGATCCGATCGGCCCGGTGAAATCGTCCCGGCGGCTGTTCCGGCTGGCGGACGCGGCCCAGTACAAGGCCAAGGCGGCGCGTTCGGCGAAGCCGGTGGTGGCGGGGCGGGACACCGCGGTGGTGCGGCTGGCCGACGCGGCGCAGCAGGAGGCGGCGGGCGAGCGCCGGCGCTTCCGCGGCCGTAGCTGAGCGTCTCGGGCGCTGACGGGGCCGCCCCCGGCGCCGCCGCGGGGTCCCGCGGGGCGGAGTCCGGCGCGGCCGCGCGAGCGGTTCACGGGGAGGGGTGACATGAAGAGATTCAGTCCGTAGGGTGCTGAATATGGATATGCACACTGTCGTGGTGGGAACGTCCGGAACCACCGCCGAGGACGTGATCGCCGTCGCGCGGGGCAACGCCCGCGTCGAGCTTTCCGCCGAGGCCGTCGCCGCACTCGGCCGCGCACGCGAGATCGTCGAAGCGCTCGCCGCCAAGCCCGAGCCCGTCTACGGGGTGTCCACCGGGTTCGGGGCGCTCGCCTCCCGGCACATCAGCCCCGAACTGCGCGCACAGCTCCAGCGCAACATCGTCCGTTCGCACGCCGCCGGCATGGGCCCGCGCGTCGAGCGCGAGGTCGTGCGCGCGCTGATGTTCCTGCGCCTGAAGACCGTCGCCTCCGGCCACACCGGCGTCCGGCCGTCCGTCGCGCAGACCATGGCCGACGTGCTGAACGCCGGGATCACCCCCGTCGTCCACGAGTACGGCTCGCTCGGCTGCTCCGGGGACCTCGCCCCGCTGTCGCACTGCGCGCTCGCCCTCATGGGCGAGGGCGACGCCGAGGGCCCCGACGGGACCGTCCGGCCCGCCGGCGAGCTGCTCGCCGAAGCCGGGATCGAGCCCGTGGAGCTCCGCGAGAAGGAGGGCCTCGCCCTCCTCAACGGCACCGACGGCATGCTCGGCATGCTGGTCATGGCCCTCGCCGACCTCGGCAAGCTCTACACGGCCGCCGACATCACCGCCGCCCTGACCCTGGAGGCGCTGCTCGGCACGGAGAAGGTCCTCCAGCCCGAGCTGCACGCCATCCGCCCGCACCCCGGCCAGGGCGCTTCCGCCGCCAACATGGCCGCCGTCCTCGAGGGGTCCGGGCTCACCGGGCACTTCCAGGAGGAGTCCGCCCCCCGCGTCCAGGACGCGTACTCGGTCCGCTGCGCCCCGCAGGTGGCCGGCGCGGGCCGCGACACCATGGCGCACGCCGCCCTCGTCGCCTCCCGCGAACTGGCCTCCGCCGTGGACAACCCGGTGGTCCTGCCCGACGGCCGCGTGGAGTCCAACGGCAACTTCCACGGCGCCCCGGTCGCGTACGTGCTCGACTTCCTGGCCATCGCGGCCGCCGACCTCGGCTCCATCGCCGAGCGCCGCACCGACCGGCTGCTCGACAAGAACCGCAGCCACGGCCTGCCGCCGTTCCTCGCGGACGACGCCGGCGTGGACTCCGGCCTGATGATCGCCCAGTACACGCAGGCCGCGCTGGTCAGCGAGATGAAGCGGCTCGCGGTCCCGGCCTCCGCCGACTCGATCCCCTCCTCCGCCATGCAGGAGGACCACGTCTCCATGGGGTGGTCGGCGGCGCGCAAGCTCCGTACCGCCGTCGACAACCTGAACCGGATCATCGCCATCGAGATGTACGCGGCCACCCGCGCCATCGAGCTGCGCCACGGGCTCACCGCGGCGCCGGCCAGCCGGGCCGCCATCGCGGCGGCGCGCGCGGCGGGCGTGGAGGGTCCCGGGCCGGACCGTTTCCTCGCCCCGGACCTGGCCGCCGCGGACGCGTTCATCCGTTCGGGTGGACTCGTGGACGCCGTGGAGGCCGTCACGGGCCCCCTGGCCTGAGGGGCGGCGCGCCCCTGACGCACCGCTGAGCCCGCCGTGCCTCCCTCGGGGCACGGGGCGCAGCGGTACCGCGTCACCACCGCAACGGGCCGGGGGGGGGGGGGGGGGGCGCCCCCCGCGCCCCCCCCGCCCCCCCCCACCCCCCCCCCCCCCACCCCCCACCCCCCCCCCGCGACCGACCCCGAAAG
>NZ_JBSGWY010000011.1:142348-152439 GCF_053609145.1 Streptomyces sp. NPDC054961
CCGCGGGGCCCGCGCGGCCGGGCGGGGACGCCGCGCCCGCGCCCCCCCCCCCCCCCGGGCGGCGGGGGGGGGGCGCCCCCCCGCCCCCCGCCCCCTCGTCCGTACCCCGCGCCCGCCGCTACAGCACGCGCGAGCGGCGCACCGAGAAGGTCACGAAACCGGCCCCGAGGCCCAGGCAGAGCGTGCCGCCCAGCAGGTACGGGGTGGTGTCGACGCCGCCCGTGTCGGCGAGCGAGAAGGAGTCCTCGGCGGTCGGCAGGCTCGCCTCGGCGGCCACGGACCGCACCTCCACCTGCGCGTTCGCGACGGCGGGCGCGGCGGAGGCCCCGTTCGCGTGCCCGGGCGCGGTGGCGTTGGCCGAGGGGACGAACCACAGGACGGCGAGGAGGGTGGTCGCTCCGAGAGCGGTGAGTGCTGATCGTCGTGCGGACACGGTGCGATCCCCCTTGTGGCAGCAGCGAATTGGCCGTGTGCGGTGATGCTACGGAATGGGGCGGGTCGTGGGAAAGCCGGGGCTTCCGCGGGCTTACTCTCCGTCGTATGAACCCTTCTGAGACATCACGGTACGTACGGCTTCGGGTGGATTTGGTACTCGAGGTGTCCGACGTCCCCGCGCTCACCGGAGCCGCCCTTGCCCACATCAAGGCCGACGAGTTCATGCCGGACGAGGAGCGCGGCCACGCGGAGGCGGCGGTCCGGGAAGACGAATCGGAGGCTTTGGCCTATTTGGTGGACCCCACCGACCTGGTCGCGGAGATTCCCGGGGTCGATCTCGCGCAGGCCTCCTGGAGCAGCGAGCCCGTGGAATACGACCCCGAGTCAATGGAGTGGGACCTCGACGAGGAAGATGGGGACTTCGACGAAGAGACTGACAACGCCTGACGGTGGGGTTGACCACATTCGAACGGAATGCGGAAGCGATCCGGGGCGTTAACGCGTTGTCAGGACGAGGCAGGGGGGTCAATTCCCCCTGCCCGGGGAGTTCCGGCAACGATGGAGTGGCGTGTGAGGACGGACAGCAAGCGACGGAGAAGGTCCCTGGTGGCCATATCCGCCGTGCTCGGGGGCGTACTGGTGCTCGCGGGGTGCAATGACGCGAGCGACGGCAAGGGGGACGCGCCGAAGGCCAACGGCGAGGCCTCGGCCAAGGCCGACGTCGACGCGGCGGCGGCCAAGGACACCTCGAAGGCCAAGATAGCCATCACCCCCAAGGACGGCGCGACCAACGTCGGCCTGAACGACGCGGCGAACGTGGCCGTCACCGACGGCACGCTCACCCAGGTCGATCTGAAGACCTCCGAGGGCACGGCGGTCGCGGGCAAGATAGCCGCCGACGGCAAGAGCTGGAAGCCGGACGCCGCGCTGAAGCGCTCGACCAAGTACGCGCTGGCCGCGACCGCGAAGGACGAGGCGGGCCGCGAGGCGCACGAGAACGCCTCCTTCACCACGGTCTCCCCGGAGAACAGCTTCGTCGGCTCGTTCATACCGGAGGAGGGGCAGACCGTCGGCGTCGGCATGCCGGTCTCGATCACCTTCAACAAGCCCATCAAGGACAAGAAGGCCGTCCAGGCGGGCATCACGGTCACCTCCAGCAGCGGCCAGGAGGTCGTGGGCCACTGGTTCAGCGCGCAGCGTCTGGACTTCCGCCCGGAGAAGTACTGGACGGCGAACTCCACCGTCACGCTGAAGCTGGCGCTGGACGGCGTGCAGGGCGGTCCCGGGGCCCAGGGCGTCCAGAACAAGACCGCCACCTTCAAGATCGGCCGCAGCCAGGTCTCCACGGTCGACGCGAAGACCAAGAAGATGACGGTCACCCGGGACGGCGCGGTCCTCAAGACCATTCCGATCTCGGCGGGTTCCCCGGAGAACCCGACGTACAACGGCCAGATGGTGATCTCCGAGAAGTTCAAGGAGACCCGGATGAACGGCGCCACCGTCGGCTTCACGGACGACGACGGCAAGGGCGAGTACGACATCAAGGACGTCCCGCACGCGATGCGGCTGTCGAACTCCGGCACCTTCGTCCACGGCAACTACTGGGGATCCGACTCGATCTTCGGCAGCGTCAACACCAGCCACGGCTGTGTCGGCCTGAACGACGCCAAGGGCGCGAACGACCCGAACCAGCCCGCGGCCTGGTTCTACGACAACTCCCTCATCGGTGACGTCGTCACGGTCGTCAACTCCCCGGACAAGACCATCAAGCCGGACAACGGCCTCAACGGCTGGAACATGAGCTGGGCCGACTGGAAGGCGGGCGCGGCTCTCTGACGCACCGCTGGTCGTAGTACGAGAACCCCCCGCGACGGACGGCGGGGAGCCCGGACCGGGGCTCCCCGCCGTTCCGCGTTTCCCGTACGGCTTCTCATCCGATGTGAGTGCGGCCCCCGAGCGGGCTTGGAGGGGGCGGGGCGTGACCCGCGCCTTCCCTCTCGGCTCTGCTTCAGATCACCGGCTCTCCCGCGGCCGGCGTGCGGTCGCCGTCTGCTGGAGGGCCCGGGTGGCCTGTGTGACGGCGGGGATCTGGAGGGCTTCGCGGTGGCACAGCAGGTACAGCGCCCGCTCGGTGGTCCCGAGCGGCAGCACCTGCACGTCGGGGTGGCGGTAGGCGTCGAGGGCGAGCTGTGGGAGGAGGGCGACGCCCAGTCGGCGGGCCACCAGATTCTGGACGACGACGTAGTCGTCGGTGCTGTGCCGGACGTCGGGGCTGAAGCCGGCGGCCCCGCAGATGTGGGCCAGGTGGGCGGCGCAGCTCGGGCAGCCGGCGATCCACGGGGTCGATGTCAGGCACGTCAGGGGGGCGGCGGCGGTCGCGGCGGGGTGGTCAGCGGGGACGACCAGGCGGACCGGGTCGTTGGCGAGCGGGATCAGCTGGAGGTCGGGGCCGTGGTCCGGTGGCCGGCTGTCGTGTGAGAAGAGCACGGCGAGGTCGGCCTCTCCGCTGGTCACCAGGTGGGCGGCCTCGGGGGGTTCGCACTCGGTCAGGTGGATCTTGAGCCCGGGATGGTGGCGGGCCAGATCCGTCATGGCGGTCGGGACGACGGTGGCGCAGGCGGAGGGGAAGGCCGCCAGGCGTACGGTGCCGGCGGTGAGGTTGGCGAGCGCGGCCATGTCGTCCTCGGCCGCGTGCAGGCGGGTGGCGATGGCGTCGGCGTGGCGCAGCAGCGTCGCGCCTGCCTCGGTGAGCCTGATCCCCCGGGAGTGGCGGACCACGAGCGGGAGGCCGGCCTGCCGCTCGAGCCGGCGCAGGTGCTGGCTGACGGCGGGCTGGGTCCAGCCGAGTTTGCGCGCCGCCGCAGCGATCGACTCGGTACGGGCGACCTCGCGGAAGATCAGCAGGCGGTGCGTGTCCACACCCCCAAGTATCTCTTGGGGGTCGGGCAAGGAGGACACGGCTACTGCGGGCGCCGGGTGCGCAGCACGATGGAGCCCACGGACACCAGGAGGAAGCATGCGGACCATCGGACTGATCGGCGGGATGAGCTGGGAGTCGTCAGCGGAGTACTACCGGCTGCTCAACGGGCTCACCCGCGAACGGCTGGGCGGGCACCACTGCGCATCGAGCGTCATGGTCACCGTGGACTTCGCCGAGATCGAGGCGATGCAGCGGGCCGACGACTGGCAGGGGGCCGCCACGCGGCTCGCCGAGGCCGCGGTGAGCCTGGAGCGGGCCGGGGCGGAGCTGGTCGTCCTGTGCACCAACACGATGCATCGCGTCGCGGACGACATCGCCGCCGCGATCCGGATCCCGTTCGTGGACATCATCGATGCGACGGCGCAGCGGATCCGCGCGGCCGGCATGCGCACGGTCGGCCTGCTGGGGACGCGGTTCACGATGGAGGGCGAGTTCTACCGGGCCCGGATGGCGGAGCACGGGATCGAGGTCCTCACCCCGGACGCGCCGGAGCGCGCGCTCGTCCACGACGTCATATACGACGAACTGACCAGAGGGCTGATCCACGACTCCTCGCGGCAGGAGTTCACCCGGATCATCGGGGCCCTCGCCGCACGGGGTGCCGAGGGCGTGATCCTCGGCTGCACCGAGATCCCGCTGCTGATCGGCCCGGCCGATACCCCGGTGCCGCTCTTCGACACCACCCGCCTGCACGTCGAACACGCCGTTGAACTGGCTCTGGCTGCACCGGACGCGGTGCCCGGCGACACGTCGGCCCCCGCCCGTCCGGCGACGGCGGGAAAAGGCGCCGAGGCCGTGCCGTCCGAGCCGAGGGATCCGAGCGGCGACCAGGAACGGGAAGCGGCTCTGTCGCAGGCCGTGCGCCTGCGCGAACAGGGACAGGCCGCGCAGGCCCGGGAGCGGTTGCTGGCGCTCGCACAGCGGCATCCGCAGGACGCCGAGATCGCCTACCAGACAGCCTGGGTCCACGATGTGCTCGGCCTGGAGGCCGAGGCCGTCCCGTTCTACGAACGGGCTCTGGCTGAGCCGGATCTGACCGAGGACGACCGCCACGGCGCCTTCCTCGGGCTGGGCAGCACCTACCGAGTGCTGGGCCGCTACGCCCAGGCGGTGCGGACGCTGCGTCGCGGGCTGGCGGAGTTCCCGAACGATCCCAGCCTGCAGGCCTTTCTGGCCATGGCGCTGTACAACACCGGACAGAGCCGCGAAGCCGTACGGATCCTGCTGGCCTCGCTGGCGGCCACCAGCAGCGACCGGCGGGTCCGGGAATACCGGCGAGCCGTCGAGCACTACGCGGACGATCTCGACGGCGGACCAGCCGAATGACACCCTGCGCCTGCCGCCGCCGGCCGGCTCCCTGCCGCATATCGACAGCGTGATCCGCCTGTCCGTCGGCCTCGAAGCCCCCGTCGACCTCATCGCCGACCCCATCGCCGACCTCGCCCGTGCCTTCCAAGCCGGCTGACTCCGCCGCGCACCTCCGGCCCGGACCCGATGGGCTCGGGCCGGAGCCCGCGACCCACGACGGGCGCGCACCGCGCCCCCGCTCGCCGCCCCTGACTTCGGCCTGCCCAGCCGCTCCACCGCTCACGGAGAGACCCCGGACATGACCAGCACCGCCACCGGCGGCAAGACGGCCGTCATACCTGACACCGCCCGGGCCCAGCACCGCATCCTGTGCGTTCTGGTCGCCTCCCAGATCCTCAGCGGCGCCGGGCTCGCCGCCGGAGTCACCGTCGGAGCCCTCCTCGCCCAGCAGATGCTCGGCTCCACCAGCCTCGCCGGCCTGCCCAGCGCCCTGTTCACCGCCGGATCCGCCCTTGCCGCCGTCGCCGTCGGCCGCATCTCCCAGGCCCGCGGCCGCCGCCCGGGACTCGCCGCCGGCTACCTCGCCGGCGCCATCGGCAGCGCCGGCGTCATCACCGCCGCCGCCCTCGACAACCCCGCCCTGCTGTTCGTCGCCCTGTTCGTCTACGGCGCCGGCACCGCCACCAACCTCCAGGCCCGCTACGCCGGAGCCGACCTCGCCGAACCCGACCGCCGCGCCCGAGCCGTCTCCACCGTTCTGGCCGCCACCACCGCGGGCGGCGTGGCAGGCCCCGCCCTCGCCGCCCCCACCGGCGACCTCGCCCACGCCCTCGGCATCCCCACCCTCGCCGGCCCCTTCCTCCTGTCGGGCGCCGCCTACGCGCTCGCCGCCCTCGTCCTCGCCCTGCGACTGCGCCCCGACCCCTTGCTCCTGGCCCGCACCATCGCCGCCGCCGAACCCGCCCACGCCACCGACGACACCCACACTCCCGGCCGGACCCGCGACGGCCGCCGCAGCCTCGTCCTCGGCGCCGTCGTCATGAGCCTCACCCAGCTCGTCATGGTCGCGATCATGACGATGACCCCGGTCCACATGCACGACACGGGCCACGGCACCGCCGCTTCCGGTCTGGTCATCGCCGTCCACATCGGCGCGATGTACCTCCCCTCGCCCCTGACCGGCCGGCTCGTCGACCGCTACGGCGGCATGAGGGTCGCAGCCGCCTCCGGCGTCACCCTCCTCGTCGCAGGCGTGCTCGCCGCCACCGCGCCCGGCGACTCCGTCGCGCTCCTCGCCCTCGCCCTGGCCCTGCTCGGACTCGGCTGGAACTTCGGCCTCGTCGCCGGCACCGCGATCACCACGGACAGCGTGCCGCTCGCCACCCGCGCCAAGACCCAGGGCCTGGTCGACGTCTCCATCGCCATCGCCGGCGCCGCCGGCGGCCTCGCCTCCGGTCTCATGGTCGCCGCCGCCGGCTACCCCGCCCTCGCGCTGACCGGTGGCCTGCTCGCCCTCGCCCTTGTTTCCGCCGTCGCCGTCGCCGCCCACCGCCGATGACCCCCCAACCCCGCGCACGACATCACCGTCGACGACTCCGCCGACCCTGTCGTGCTGAGGGCATGAAGATGCCGGGTGTCCCACACGCCGCGGTGGTTGTTCGCGCATCGGTCTTCCACCGGCAGCCGGGCCTGGCCGCTCACGGGGTCAGGTACAGGACCCGCACGGGCAGGCCCTCCCCGCGCTTCGGCACAGTGGTGGCCACGATCGCCCCTTCAGGCCGGTCCGCCGTGGGCTGCGCCGCGTGCTGACTGTGGGCGGCCGCCCAGGTCTCCTGCTGCGCCAGGGCGAGCGAGGCGGGCAGATCCAGGTCGAGGACGGTGATGCCCGGCAGGGCTGCCAGGTGCTCGGCCGTACCGGGCCGTGCCCGGTCGGCCTCGACGAGCGCACACGTCGGGGCGTACAGGAACCACCCGGCCTGGGCATGCGCGCGGCGGATCAGCCGAGAAACAACCCGCTGCCGGGCGCCGGGGGCCGCGGAAACCCCCGGGCGTCCGGGCGGGGTCCGGTCTAGGGTCCTGCTCATGCCGATCACCCAGCAGGTCACCCAGCTCTCCGCACCCCCGTCCGACTCCGAGGCGGACGCCTGGCGGTCGGTCCTGGCCGCCGCCCGGGGCCTCGACCTGCCGCAGCTGCCGCCGCCCAGCCCCGGGGAGGTGGCCGGGCGGCTGCGGGTTCCGCCGGCACGGGGCCGAGCCGTCCACTGGGCGACCGAGGGCGGGGTCGCCTCCCTGATCCTCTTCGCGGACGGGAGCAACGAGCGCACCGCGCACCTGGACGAGCTGACGGTCCGTCCCGACGCGCGCCGGCGGGGCGTGGGCACGGCGCTGTGGCAGCGGGTCCGGGAGGAACTGCTCGCCGAGGGCCGGACCTCGGTCTCGGCCGAGGTGGACCTGGGCGGCCCGGGCGAGGCCTTCGCCCGGGCGCTCGGCTTCGAGAACGTCCTGCCGATGGGCTGGTACGCCCAGGACGTGCGCGCGGCGCGGGCCGAGCCGCCCGTGCCGGGGCCGCCGGCCCTGGCACCCGGCTACGCGCTGCACTGCTGGCCCGGTCTGGTCCCCGACGCCTGGGCGCAGGCGACGGCCCTCGCCCACGGGTCGATGGACGACGCCCCGAGCGGGGACCTCGACCAGCGGACCCAGACCTGGTCCGCGGAGCGGCTGCACGCGGCCCACCGGCTGATCCTGGCCCGGGGCGGCGCCGTGACCACCGTCGCCGCGGTCACCCCGCAGGGCGAGGTGGCGGCGTACACGGAGCTCGTCCTCCCCGACCCGGCCGGAGAGCGCGCCCTCCAGTACGACACGGTCGTCGCCCCCGGCCACCGCGGCCACGGCCTCGGGCGGGCGGTGAAGCTCCGCATGCTCGCCGAGGCGGCGGTCCGCCATCCGTCGCTGCGCCACATCGACACCTCGGTGGCGGACGAGAACACCCCGATGCTCACGGTGAACGCCGCCCTCGGCTACCGCCGCGAGCGCGCGGCGGGGTACTTCCAGCTCAGGCTCTAGGCGTGTGGTCCCGGGTCCCGGGACTCGGCCCCGGTCGCCGCCACGCCGCCCCCGAGTCCGCCGGCGGCGTCGTGCGGCACCACCGGCACCGGCGCGCCCGCGGGCTCCTGCGGCTCCGGTGCCTCGCGCGGCTCCGTCCTCGCCGACCAGGACGCCAGGAGGCGCAGCGCGTCGGCCGAGGGGGAGCCCGGGACCGCGTGGTACGTGACCAGGAACTGCGCCGGATCGTCCGGCAGGGCCAGGGTCTCGAAGGAGAGCACCAGCTCACCGACCAGCGGGTGGCGCAGCCGCTTGCTGCCGTGCGTCTTGTCGGCCGCCACCGTGTGCGCGGCCCACAGCCGGCGGAACTCCTCGTTCTTGACCGAGAGCTCGCCCACCAGCGCCGTCAGCCGGTCGTCGTCGGGGAACCGGCCGGCGTACAGCCGCAGATTGCTCACCACCTCGCACGCCCGGCACTCCCAGTCCGCGTACAGCTCCGCCGTCGCCGGGTCCAGGAACACGAGCCGCACCAGATTGCGCTCGGACGCCGGCAGCGCCCCGAAATCGCCGAAGACCGCCGCCGCCAGCCGGTTCCAGCCGATGACGTCCTGCCGCCGCCCGACCAGGTACGCCGGTACCCCCTCCATCGCGTCCAGCAGCGTCCGCAGCTCCGGGCGCACCTGCTGCGGACGCGACGACTGGCGGCGCTTGCGGGGCTTCGGGGCGGCGAGACGGCTCAGGTGCGCGCGCTCCGTACCGTCCAGGCGCAGCGCCCTCGCGATGGCGTCGAGCACCTCCGCGGACACGTTCTGCCCGTGGCCCTGCTCCATGCGCGTGTAGTACGCGACCGACACCCCCGCCAGCTGCGCCAGCTCCTCGCGGCGCAGCCCGGGGACCCGGCGGTGGCGTCCGTAGTCGGGCAGGCCCACGTCTTCGGGGCGCAGGCGGGCGCGCCGGGTGCGGAGGAATTCGCCGAGCTCGGCTCGCTGATCGGACTGGTCCATCACCCCAGTATCTCCGCGCGGGCCCGCGGACCGCAGGGCCGTGCCTGACCCTGCCAGGGGTAGGTCCGCCAGTCCTAGGCAGGACAGGGGGATGGGTACCGGGCGGGGGAGGAGGCAGGCTGGTCGCACCGAACCGACCGAGGAGCCACCACCGTGTCCGTCACCCAGGCCGCCGCCTACGCCGCTCCCGCCCCCAAGGCCCCGCTGGAGCGCACCACCGTCCCGCGCCGTCCCGTCGGCGCGCACGACGTCCTCATCGACATCAAGTTCGCCGGGATCTGCCACTCCGACATCCACCAGGCCACCGACGGCTGGGGCGAGGGCATCTACCCGATGGTCCCGGGCCACGAGATCGCCGGTGTCGTGAGCGAGGTGGGCGCGGACGTCACCAGGTTCGCCGTGGGCGACCGGGTCGGCGTGGGCTGCTTCGTCGACTCCTGCCGCGAGTGCGCGTACTGCCTGCGCGGCCAGGAGCAGTACTGCGTCAAGGGCATGACCGGCACGTACAACGCCCGCGGCAAGGACGGCGAGCCCACCTACGGCGGCTACTCCACCCACATCGTGGTCGACGAGAACTACACCGTCCGGATCCCCGACGGCATAGGCCTCGACGTGGCCGCCCCGCTGCTGTGCGCCGGCATCACCCTCTACTCGCCGCTCAGGCACTGGGGGGCCGGCCCCGGCAAGAAGGTCGCCGTCGTCGGGCTCGGCGGCCTCGGGCACATGGGCGTCAAGCTCGCGCACGCCATGGGCGCGGAGGTGACCGTACTGTCGCAGACCCTGCGCAAGAAGGAGGACGGGCACAGGCTCGGCGCGGACCACTTCTACGCCACGAGCGACGAGGCCACCTTCGACGAGCTGGCCGGCAGCTTCGACCTCATCGTCTCCACCGTCTCCGCGCCGCTCGGCTTCGACTCCTACCTGGCCCTGCTGAAGGTGGACGGCGCCCTGGTGAACGTCGGCGCCCCGGAGGAGCCGGTCGCCCTGAACCTGTTCTCCGTCATCAACGGCCGCAAGACCCTGGCCGGTTCGATGATCGGCGGCATCGCCGAGACGCAGGAGATGCTCGACTTCTGCGCGGAGCACGCGCTGGGCTCGGACATCGAGGTGATCCGCGCGGAGGAGGTCAACGAGGCTTACGAGCGCGTGCAGGCGGGCGACGTCCGCTACCGCTTCGTCATCGACACCTCGACGATCTGATCTGATCCGGGCCGCCCGGCCCGCCCGGTACGACGGAGCCCCGGGGCGCCCCGCCCGCAGGGGGGCCGGGGGGGCGCGCAGGGGCGGGGCGCCAAGTGAGGGGGTGGCGGGGGGGGGTGTGG
>NZ_JBSGWY010000011.1:152449-159148 GCF_053609145.1 Streptomyces sp. NPDC054961
GCGGCGCCTGCGCACGCACCCTGCGACAAACACCACCCGAGACCTAATCCACCGCCCCGGCCCCCCCCCCCCCCCCCCACACCCCCCCCCCGCCCCCCCCCCGCGCGGCGGCGCCCGGGGCTCGGTCACGTGGTCGTGGCGGTCGGGGCCCGCCCCGGTCCCGCCCACTCCCGCCCCGGGCCGGACCCGGGCGGGACGCAGGCCGGACCCGGGTCAGCCGTCGCTGGGAGCCACGCCGATCGGGCAGGCCACGCCCGTGCCGCCGATGCCGCAGTAGCCGCCGGGGTTCTTATCCAGATACTCCTGGGATAACACTTCTCTTTGCGTAGAATTAGTGCCTCTTCGTGAAAGGGGTGGGAAGTGAACGAAGCGGCACTGGTGATCCCAGTTGTCTCGTACGCCCGTATCTCCGCCGACACGGCCAGGGACGGCCATGGCGTCGAGGACCAGCACAAGGTGAACGGGGAGACGGCGGCCCGTCTCGGCTGGACGATCGTGCACCGCTACACCGACAACGACCTGTCGGCGGCAAAGGCAGCTGTGGTGCGCCCGGACTTCGAGGCCATGGTGAAGGCGCTCAAGTCGGGACACATGCCGGACGGCAAGCCCGTACGGGGCGTCATCGTGGTCGCGGACGATCGGCTCACGCGCCGGGCGGGCGACTATGAGCGGTTCGTGGACGCGCTCACGTACGAGGAAGGGCGGCTCTACGCGGACGCCAAGGGGTCGAAGAACCTCTACAGCGAGGACGTGGAGTCCATGGGGCTCTTCGGCGTCGTCATCTCCAAGATGGAGGTGCGCAAGATGCAGCGGCGTGCGCGCCGTTCACACCGCGCCCGCGCGGAGCTGGGCATTCCGGTGGGTGGCAAGCGTCCGTTCGGCTGGAAGGACGACAAGCTCACGCTGGAGCCCGAGGAAGCGGCGTGGCTGGCGAAGGGCGCCCGCGAGGTGATCGCGGGCAAGTCCATGCACTCGATCCTCCGCGAGTGGCGGGAGGCCGGCGTCCGCACGATCAACGACAAGGAGTGGGCGAGCCGCTCACTCAAGCTCGCGCTGTGGAACCCGCGACTGTGCGGCTGGCGGAAGCACAACGGCGAGCTGGTGCGTGATGCCAACGGCGTGCCGGTCGTGGGTCGCTGGGAGCCCGTCATCACGCCGAAGGAGTGGATGGCTATCGACGCCATCTTCTCGGCGCGCGTCGGCCCCAACGTGAAGTCCGACGGATCTGTCACTGACTACCGCACTCCGTCCTACCTGCTGACGGGAATCCTCCGATGCGGAAAGCCTGGTGCGGACGGACAGATCTGCAACGCGCCGCTCCGCGCCACTGCCCGACCGGACCTGTCCGGTGGCTATCTCTACCAGTGCCCCAGCAAGGAAATGGGCGGCTGTGGCGGCACGGGTCGCAACGGAGCCAAGCTTGACGAGTTCGTCACGGAGGCAGTCCTCGCGAAGTTGGAGGAACAGACGGCCAGGACGAAGCATGCGGACGATAAATGGGCGGGGGAGGAAGAGCTGGCCCGCCTGACGAAGAAGCAGCGCAAGCTGCTTCAGGCGTGGCAGGAGGACCAGATCTCGGATGAGCTGTTCTTCCCTCAGAATCAGAAGATGGAAGCGCGCGTCAAGGAACTCCGCGCGGACCGTACCCGTCACGTCCTCAACCAGCAGCGTGCAGCCGAAGTAACCGGCGACGTGCGCGAGCGCTGGACCTCCGGCCAGCTGGACCTGGCGCAGAAGCGTGCCCTGATCAGGGAGGCACTGCACGCGGTGATCGTCATGCCCGTGGGTGGCGGAGGTCGGCGCCCGTTCAACCCTGACCTGCTGGTCCCGAAGTGGCGGGACTGACGGGGAGCCGAAACGGAAAGGGGCACCGCCATCTGGCTGGTGCCCCTTCGTTCGTCTTGCGGATATGGACTACCGCTGCCTGCGCGTGGTCTTGACCGAGTCCTGATGCTCAAATTCCAAGCCGAGTGATCGCGTCGATGGCGGAGTTCGAGCGCGCCTTGATCAAGGATCGAACGATAGCCGGACTCGCCGCAGCCAAGGCGCAAGGCAAGCTCGGTGGCCGACCCAAGGCCGTGGACTCGAAGATGGTCAAGCAGGCGCAGGCGCTGAAGGACGAGGGCAAGAGCTACGGCGCCATCGCCAAGGTCCTGGGAGTAGGCCAGGCGACTGTCTACCGGGCGCTTACCGGCACGGCAGGTTGAGACTTCACGGCGCAGGAGAGAGCGCCCGAGGCGGGCGCACAGGCGCCCGCCCGGACCCTGGTACCGGTCGGGGCCTCTGTCATGCGCGGCCCTGCCTGGCAGGACAGGGCAGGTTGCGAGCGGCACGGTTCGGAGAGCACGTGACAAGGGCGACGGAGTGGAAGACAGTGCCCTTCAGATAGTGGCCGAGGGACACGTCTCCTCCCCACGTCAGTCGCTCGACTGCGGCCTGCACCAGGAGAATCAGCCTGGTCACTTCCCGATCCTGCTCAGAGGCGAAACGGGGTGCGAACTCCGAGAGCTGAAGCCCCAACCATTCGCCGGCTTCCTTGGGCTCCTCCCATGTCCCTCGGACCATCGAGGGTGGCTTCATGAGCCAGTGTGCCGTCTGGATCGGGGGTACGTCGGTGGTCGGGAAAACGGCCACGGCTTCTCGGTATCGGTCATGTACCTCCATCTCGCTGCTTGTGGTCGGGGCCTGTCCGGCCAGTCTGCGGACGCTCTCGTTGTCGAACGTCTTCTTCTCACCCACCCATGCGTAACCGTGGTGGTGCACCGCCGCTCCGTTCCGAGAGATGACGACGGCCCCGCTCGTCGGCGTGAGGGCGGGGCCATCAGCTCAGGTGGTGCTGTGGATCAGGCGGAGAGGTCGAACCGGACGGGGTCGATGCCCGCCGCGTTCAGCTCGGCCGTGGTGAAGCGCAGCGGCTCGGCGTCCGGGCGCTTGCTGTCACCCATGGCCCACGCATCCGGCCCGATCTTCGCGAGGGTCACGCACGCCTCGCCGTCCGGGTGGGTGTTGCCTCCACACACCTTGCCGAACTGGGCTCCGTCGATGTCGAGGCTGTACAGGTCGGTCATCAGGTCCTCCTTGATTCAGATGGGTCGGGCACCGCTGTCCCGCTCGCGTGTGCCCGAGTGCTGCGCAGCGCCTCCGCGATCTGCTCGACGTGAGCAGAGGGGATCGAGCCCACGTGCACGAGCGGCTGACCTCTCGGGGTCACCTGCGGCCGTATCGCCGCGTAGGAGCTCTCCGGCAGGCCCAGGGCAGCGAGCACCTTGCGCAAGGCCTCGGAGGCGTTCAGGGCCGCTGTCCGTCCGTCACGCCAGGTCTGCATGTCCACTACCGCACCCCGGGGTGCTTCTCGGGGTGCGCGGACAACTCGATGTTGCAGTCCAAGATGGCGGACATGTCTCCGTCGCCCTGCGCCGCTGTGCGCTGCTTCGCGAGCGCAGCGCACACACCACAACCTGGTGCAGGCCCAGGGGATGTGCGGGGGAGGGACAGTTGAACCGGCGGGTCCATCGTGGTGCGGGGGCTGCTCACTGGGATTCCCTCCCTCGGGTGTCGGCACCGACGATGCTTCACCCGCTGGGCAGCTTGCTCTAGGACCTTTCCTGTTGGGGCAAGAATCCGTCCCGGATGCCTTCGACCAGGGTTCTCATGGCATCGTCGTAGACCGCCACCGCGGCGAACCGCTCGAACGTGTCGAGGTAGAGCTGTACGTCCTTCGGGTCGCGAGTTGTGACCTCGGAATGGAACGTCTCCACGATGACGAGCCGGTCGTCGTGGAGGCTGAAGCAGGTCATGGGGAAGTCGGGCATCTGGCGGTCGGACGGCACGACCCCCAGCGAGACGTTGGGCAGACGGGACACGGACACAAGCCGATCCAGTTGCAGCGCCATGACCACGGGCTCGCCGATGCGCCACCGGAGTACGTGCTCGCAGATCAGGAAGTGGAAGGACCTGCCTGGTTGGTACAGGACGGATTGCCGTTCGAGGCGGGCCGCCACGGTCTTGGCCTTGGTTTCTTCCGGCAGGGCGGGAGGCAGGGAGAAGACGGCAGAGACGTACTCAGGGGTCTGGAGGAGCCCAGGGACGAGCTGGCCTTGGAAGAGCCTGAGCGTGGTGGTGCCGGCCTCGATTGCCCGGATGGTCTTCTGGTGCTTCCACGGGCCCATGCGGCGCAGCAGGCGCCATGCGGTGGCCTCGGTGGCTTCAGCGCGGACGGCTGCCAGGAACTCTTCCTTGGCTTCCTGGCTCACGCCTATGGCGGTGAGGACCAAGTCCACGTCCTGGACGGTCGGTCGTACCTTGCCCGTCTCGATCTTCGAGAGCTTCCCGGCAGACATGGAAGCCCTGCGGGCCACCGCGTCACCCGTGAGTCCGGATGTATCGCGCAGCGCCCGCAAGGCTTTCCCGATCGAGTCGGTGGTCAGTGGTGCCGCTCCCAGTAGTCCGCGAACGGCACCGCTTCGGCCAAGGCGCGGTCTCGGTAGTCCTGATACTTGGCAAGGCAGTGGGCAGGAAGCAGGTCTGCACCGATGAACACACCTTCGAGTGTGTAGTGCATCCGGTACACGTCCTGGTCGTCGAACAACCAGAAGTCGTGATCGGGCAGTTCGGCCACTTCCCGGTCAGCCTGGTCGATGATGCCGATGGTCTCGCCGGCCGTGATGTTGCCCGGGTAGGCGGCCAGTTCGTACCGCAGGTAGTCGGTCAGCGGAGACCTGAGCACATGGACGCGCGACACGTCCTTCCCCTTGTCGGTCATCGACCGTACCCATGGGTTGTTGTCCCAGTCAGGGCCCATGTCCCCGCCTGACAGGAAGCGTTCGAACTCCTCGCGCTCCTCCTCCACGCTGTAGACGGCGAGCGTCTCCAGCCGAAAGGCGCTTCGTTCGAAGGTCTCGAAGAGCCGGCCGAACTCCTCACCGCTGAGCACGGAAGTACTCCTCCAGCACTGCGGCCGGGACCACGACGGCGGTCTCACCCTCGGGTAGGTCGAGCTGCGCCAGCCGCTCGGGGTCAGTGATGACGTAGCCCTGTACTACGTAGTCCTTGGCGTCCTCAGTACCCCACAGGGTCGGGCACGTTCCGTTCCTGCACTCCGGGTCACCGGACAGCTTCCGCAGCATCCTCGCCCCCACATGTCGCTGTACGTCTGTCGTGTTCGATGCTCCCGAGGCGGTCGTGGCGAGGTCAAGCGCCTGACCTTTCCAGAACAGGAAAGGTCCTTTCTGGCGGGCCCCGGACAGCCGTGGCTGGAAGCGGTCGGTATCCGCTCATATGAAATTGGTTCGTCTCGTCAAGCAGCGCGGCCGATGCCGACTTACGGCACGGACGGCGTCGAGGCCTTGAAGTTTCCGCCAACGTCGATGAAAAGCCTGTAACTCTGGAGCATCTCCTCAACTTCTCTCTGACGCCGCTCCAGTGCGTCGAAGAGCGTGCCGATAGTCGCGGCATCTTCCTCGTTGGTCATGGACCGGAAGCGCGGCAGCACCGACTCATCCGGGAAGGCCATGCGGCTGCCGACGAGAGCCTCCCAGACGAGGTTGTTGCCGTACCCCAGGTGAGCGACCAGCCATTCACGGAAGCCTGCAAGGGCCGTGCGTCCGCTGCCCTCGTGGAGGCCGCTGAGATAGTTGGCGTACGACCAGAACGAGCCGTCCAGCCCGAACATCCCCGATCTGCTTCCGGAGGTGCGGAAGCAGATCGGGAAGCTCCTACTGGACGGCAAGATCTCTGGGCTGGGGCTCACTCATCCCCGGGAGCCTCGGCGATGCCGATGGGGCAGGCCACGCCCGTGCCGCCGATGCCGCAGTAGCCGTTAATGTTGCGGTCCAGGTACTGCTGGTGGTACGCCTCGGCCGGCCAGAAGGTGCGCTCGGCCGCCGGGAGGACCGCCGTGGTGATCTGGCCGTGGCCGGAGGCGGTCAGGACCCGCTGGTAGGCGTCGCGGGAGGCCTCGGCGGCGGCCTGGGCGGCGGGGGAGTGGGTGTAGAGCGCCGAGCGGTACTGGGTGCCGACGTCGTTGCCCTGGCGGAAGCCCTGGGTGGGGTCGTGCGACTCCCAGAACAGCTTCAGCAGGACCTCGTAGGAGACGAGCGACGGATCGAAGACGACCCGCACGACCTCCGTGTGGCCGGTGCCGCCGGAGCAGACCTCTTCGTAGGTCGGGTTCTCGGTGAAACCGCCCTGGTAGCCGACGAGCGTGGTCCACACCCCCGGGGTCTGCCAGAACGTGCGCTCGGCCCCCCAGAAGCAGCCGAGGCCGAAGTCCGCGACCTGGAGGTGGGCGGGATAGGGGCCCGCGAGGGGGTTGCCGAGCACGGTGTGCGCGGCGGGCAGGGCGAAGACCGGCTCGGCGCGGCCGGTCAGGGCTTCCTCGCGGGTGGGCAGCTCGGGCGTGCGGCGGTACGAGAACATGGATTCCCTCCTTGTGGTCTACCGATAACGGCGAACGACGGGCGGGGATTCCCCGGCGGGCCCTCTCGCCCCGCTCGGGGCTCCGGGCGGGTACGCAGAATCCCCGCCGACAGGGTCGACGGGGATTCTGTGGTGCGGTCAGCCTGGTTCAGGCTGGGCGGGTACGCAGAATCCCCGCCGACAGGGTCGACGGGGATTCTGTGGTGCGGTCAGCCTGGTTCAGGCTGCCTGGCCGTGGACCTGGGTTGCCCGGTTGGAGACGAGATACAAACGCCGGGATTG
>NZ_JBSGWY010000012.1:0-33938 GCF_053609145.1 Streptomyces sp. NPDC054961
CCTCCGCCTGGGTCAGTGGCGGCGGCCCCAGCTCGCGGTGTCGACGGTGCGGCCACGGTCGTCGCGCAGGGTGGCGGTGTCGGCGCGGTTGTCCCCGATGTGGTCGCGCTTGCCCTGGAAGAGGTCGGTCCGGTTATCGCGTCCGGCGCCGGTGCGGATGCGGATGCGGATGGTGGCACGTCCGGCGATGCGGGTGCCGTTGAAGCGGTAGCGGTTGCCGTCGGAGTCGCGCAGCGTCCAGCCGCGCAGGTTGACGGCCTGGCGGGTGGTGTTGGTGATCTCGACCCATTCGCCGTTCAGGGACCGAAAGCGAAGAAGTCCACGACCCCTCGCCCACGTCGCACAGGTTAAAGATCAAGCTAGAGCAGCCCCGCCGCGTCCAGGAGGTAGGCCACCATCGGGTCGTAGAAGCGCGGGTCGCGGACGTGGTCGTCCAGGGGGACCGCCACCTGGAGGGTGCCTTCGGCCTCCCCCAGGAAGAGCGCCGGGTCGTTGCTGTCGGCGTAGCCCACCGCGTCCAGGCCGCGCTGGGCCGCGCAGCCCGCCCAGCCGTGGTCGGCGACGACCAGATCCGGCTGGGGACGGCCCCGCGCGGCCAGGCCGTCCAGGATCGCCGCCATCGGCTCCGGCGAATGGGTGTGCCACAGCGTCGCCCCGCGCTCCAGGACCGCGACGTCCGCGAACTGCCACACCGAGCCCTCGTCGGCCACGAGGCCCTGCGGAATCACCACGATCTCGCAGCCGGCCGCGCGCAGGGCGGCGGCGGTGGCCCGGTGGACGTCCAGCAGGCCACCCGGGTGACCCGTGGCCAGCAGCACGCTCTGCCGGTCCAGCGCGGCCTTGCGCAGGCGCGCCGCCATGCGGTCCAGGCCGGCCACCGTGAGCTCCGGGTCGATGGTGTCCTGGCCGAAGCGGTAGGCGGCGTCGTCCACGACCCCGCAGCGCTCCGCCATCACGGCGAGCACGTCCTGCTCATCCGTCCAGCGGTCGCCCAGCTCCAGGCCGAGCCAGTAGTGCCGGTCGCCGTTGGCGAGTTTTCTGTAATGGGAGAGGTTGTTGTCGCGCGGGGTCGCGACGTCCCCCGCGATCCGCGTCCGGACCAGGTGGTCGATGAGTTCGGCTCGGCTGGGGACTGGCGTCTCTATCGGCTTCGGCATACGGCCCATTCTGCCGCCGCCCGCCCGGAGCCGTCCCTTCCATACCGGCCGGCGGACGCGCCGCCTCACCCCGACAGCGCCCCGAAGGCCCCGTTGGCGAGCCTGCGGAGCAGGGATTCCGTCGCCTCCCGGCCGAGCGCGGCCAGGTGCGGGGTGGAGTTCAGCAGGCCGAAGACCGCGTGCACGCAGACCCGTACCTCCGCCTCGCCCACCTCGGGATGCAGTTCCCGTACGGCGTCGACCCACAGTTCGACGTACTGGCGCTGCAGCTGCCGTACGAGCTTGCGGTCGGTCTCGCGCAGCCGGTCGAGCTCCCGGTCGTGCAGGGTGATCAGCGCCCGGTCGTCGAGGGCGAAGTCGATGTGGCCCTCGACGAGGGAGGCCAGTACGCCGGGCGGGTCACCGGCCGCCTCCTCGACCCGCCGGCGGCCGCCGGTCAGCAGCCGCTCGCTGATGCCGACGAGGAGCTCGGCGAGCATGGCGTCCTTGCCGGCGAAGTGCCGGTAGAGGCCGGGGCCGCTGATGCCCACGGCGGCGCCTATCTCGTCCACGCCGACGCCGTGGAACCCGCGCGCGGCGAAGAGGCGGGCAGCCTCGCTCAGGATCTGCTCGCGACGGGTCGGGGCGGCCGCTCTGGTGCTCATGGGAATCCATTCTAGACAGGGCCGTTAGCGGTCGTTAACCTAAGTCCCACATGCGTTAACGCTCATTAACAAGCGTGCACCGAGCAAGGGAGCTCGACCGATGCAGCAGGCACCAGTGCTGACGAGCGCCGCCGACCCGGCGTCCGATGCCTGGCGGGCCAACGAGGCCGCCCACCGCGAGCTCGCCGAGGGCCTGCGCGCCCGGCTGGAGGCGGCCCGGCTCGGCGGCGGGGAGAAGGCCCGCGCCCGCCACACCGCGCGCGGGAAGCTCCTTCCCCGCGACCGCGTGGACGCCCTCCTCGACCCCGGATCCCCGTTCCTGGAGCTGGCCCCGCTGGCCGCCGAGGACATGTACGGGGGCGCGGCCCCGGCCGCCGGGGTCATCGCGGGCATCGGCCGGGTCAGCGGCCGCGAGTGCGTGATCGTCGCGAACGACGCCACCGTCAAGGGCGGCACGTACTACCCCATGACCGTGAAGAAGCACCTGCGGGCCCAGGAGGTGGCTCTGGAGAATCGTCTCCCCTGCCTCTACCTGGTCGACTCGGGCGGCGCCTTCCTGCCCATGCAGGACGAGGTCTTCCCCGACCGCGACCACTTCGGCCGCATCTTCTACAACCAGGCCCGCATGTCCGGGGCCGGCATCCCGCAGATCGCCGCCGTCCTCGGCTCCTGCACGGCCGGCGGCGCGTACGTGCCCGCCATGAGCGACGAGGCCGTCATCGTGCGCGGGCAGGGCACGATCTTCCTCGGCGGCCCGCCGCTGGTGAAGGCCGCGACCGGCGAGGTCGTCACCGCCGAGGAGCTGGGCGGCGGCGAGGTCCACTCCCGGGTCTCCGGCGTGACCGACCACCTCGCGGAGGACGACGCGCACGCGCTGCGGATCGTCCGGAACATCGTGGCCACCCTCCCCGAGCGCGGGGCCCTGCCCTGGTCGGTCGAGGCTCCCGAGGAGCCCAAGGTGGACCCGTACGGGATGTACGGCGCGGTCCCCGTCGACTCCCGCACCCCCTACGACGCCCGCGAGGTCATCGCCCGGCTGGTGGACGGGTCCCGCTTCCAGGAGTTCAAGGCGGAGTTCGGGCAGACCCTGGTGACCGGCTTCGCCCGCATCCACGGCCACCCGGTCGGCATCGTCGCCAACAACGGCATCCTCTTCTCCGAGTCGGCCCAGAAGGGCGCGCACTTCATCGAGCTGTGCGACCAGCGCGGCATCCCGCTGCTCTTCCTGCAGAACATCTCCGGCTTCATGGTCGGCCGGGACTACGAGGCCGGCGGCATCGCCAAGCACGGCGCCAAGATGGTCACGGCCGTGGCCTGCACGCGGGTCCCGAAGCTGACGGTGGTGGTCGGCGGCTCCTACGGCGCGGGCAACTACTCGATGTGCGGGCGGGCCTACTCGCCGCGCTTCCTGTGGATGTGGCCCAACGCCAAGATCTCGGTGATGGGCGGCGAGCAGGCCGCGTCCGTCCTGGCCACGGTCAAGCGGGACCAGATCGAGGGCGCCGGCCAGGAGTGGCCGGCCGAGGACGAGGAGGCCTTCAAGGCCCCGGTCCGGGCGCAGTACGAGGCCCAGGGCAACGCCTACTACGCCACCGCGCGGCTCTGGGACGACGGGGTCATCGACCCGCTGGAGACCCGGCAGGTGCTGGGACTGGCCCTGACCGCGTGCGCGAACGCCCCCCTGGGCGACTCCGGCTTCGGCATCTTCCGTATGTGACGTGAGGACCTCACTGATGTTCAGCACTGTTCTGGTCGCCAACCGGGGCGAGATCGCGGTACGGGTCATCCGCACGCTGCGCGAGCTCGGCGTCCGGTCCGTCGCCGTCTTCAGCGACGCGGACGCGGACGCGCGGCACGTACGGGAGGCCGACACGGCCGTCCGGATCGGCCCGGCGGCGGCCGCCGAGAGTTACCTGTCCGTGGAGCGGCTGCTCGACGCCGCGCGCCGCACGGGGGCCCAGGCGGTCCACCCGGGCTACGGCTTCCTCGCGGAGAACGCCGCCTTCGCGCAGGCCTGCGCGGACGCCGGGCTGGCCTTCATCGGGCCGCCGGCCTCGGCGATCTCCCTGATGGGGGACAAGATCCGGGCGAAGGAGACGGTCAGGGCGGCGGGTGTGCCCGTGGTCCCCGGCTCCTCCGGCAGCGGCCTGACCGACGCCGAACTGATCACCGCCGCCGAGAAGATCGGCATGCCGGTGCTGCTGAAGCCCTCGGCGGGCGGCGGCGGCAAGGGCATGCGGCTGGTGCGGGACGCGGCGGCCCTGGGCGAGGAGATCGCGTCGGCGCGGCGCGAGGCGCGGTCCTCCTTCGGTGACGACACGCTACTCGTGGAGCGGTGGGTGGACCGGCCCCGGCACATCGAGATCCAGGTGCTGGCGGACGCGCACGGGAACGTGGTGCACCTGGGCGAGCGCGAGTGCTCGCTCCAGCGGCGGCACCAGAAGGTGATCGAGGAGGCGCCGTCGGTCCTGCTCACGCCGGAGCTGCGGGAGTCGATGGGCGCGGCGGCGGTCGAGGCGGCGCGCTCGTGCGGGTACGTGGGCGCGGGCACGGTGGAGTTCATCGTGCCCGGCGGCGATCCGTCCTCGTACTACTTCATGGAGATGAACACCCGGCTCCAGGTGGAGCACCCGGTGACGGAGCTGATCACGGGGCTGGACCTGGTGGAGCAGCAGCTGCGGGTGGCGGCGGGCGCCGAGCTGGGCTTCGGCCAGTCGGACGTCGTCCTGACCGGGCACGCGATCGAGGCCCGGGTCTGCGCGGAGGACCCGGCGCGGGGGTTCCTGCCGTCCGGCGGTACGGTCCTCGCGCTGTCGGAGCCGTCCGGCGGGGCCGTGCGGACGGACTCCGGGCTGGTGGCGGGTGTCGACACCGGGTCCACGTACGACCCGATGCTGTCGAAGGTCATCGCGTACGGTCCCGACCGCGCGGCGGCCCTGCGCGTGCTGCGCGGGGCGCTCGCCGACACGGTGATCCTGGGCGTCCAGACCAACGCGGGGTTCCTGCGCCGCCTGCTCGCACACCCCGACGTGGTGTCGGGCGACCTGGACACCGGCCTGGTCGAACGGGACCTGGCCGGGCTCCTCCCGGACGGCGTCCCGCCGGAGGTGTACGCGGCGGCCGCGCTGCTGGCCGGGAACGGCGCCGGCGGCGCCGCCCCGGAACCCGGTCCTCGAACGCCGGACGGGCGCGACGGCTGGGTCGACCCCTTCGGGGCCGCGAACGGCTGGCGCCTGGGCGGGACCCCCGCCTGGACGGTCCACCACGTCCGCCTGCCGGGCCAGGACCCGGTCACGGTCCGGACCCGCCCCGCCGGCCAGGGCGGTGACACGGAGCTCCTCCTGGGTGCGGCCGACCCGCTGTCCGCACCCGCCGGCGGCGCCGACCCGGTTCCCGCCTCACCGGCCCGGGGCCGGATCGTGGCCCTCACCGGCGACCGCCTCACCGTCGAACTCGACGGCGTCACCCACCGCTTCGCCCACGCCGCCTCCCCGGAGGGGGTCTGGCTCGGCCGGGACGCGGACAGCTGGCACCTCCAGAGCCACGACCCGGTGGCCGCGGCCCTCAGCGGCCGGGGCCACGCGGGGGCGGACACGCTGGCCGCGCCCATGCCCGGCACCGTCACCGTCGTCAAGGTCACCGTCGGCGAGAAGGTCGCGGCCGGGCAGAGCCTGCTCGTCGTCGAGGCCATGAAGATGGAGCACGTCATCTCCGCCCCGCACGCCGGCACCGTCACCGAACTCGACGTCACCCCCGGCACGACCGTCGCCATGGACCAGGTCCTGGCCGTGGTCACCCCGGACGAGGAGAAGAGCGAATGAACGGGCTCCCGATGCGCTTCGCGGCCCCCGGCCTCCCGGCCCGGGTCCGCATCCACGAAGTCGGCGCCCGCGACGGGCTGCAGAACGAGAAGACGGCCGTCCCGACCCATGTGAAGGCCGAGTTCGTGCACCGGCTGGCCGCCGCCGGGCTCGGCACCATCGAGGCCACCAGCTTCGTGCACCCCCAGTGGGTTCCCCAGCTGGCCGACGCCGAGGAGCTGTTCCCCCTCCTCGCCGACGTGGAGGCCGCGCTGCCCGTCCTCGTTCCCAACGAGCGCGGGCTCGACCGCGCGCTCGCGCTCGGTGCCACCCGCATCGCCGTGTTCGGTTCGGCCACCGAGACCTTCGCCTCCCGCAACCTCAACCGCACCGTCGCCGAGTCCCTCGCGATGTTCGAGCCCGTCGTGGCCCGCGCGAAGGAGCAGGGGGCCCACGTGCGCGGCTACCTCTCCATGTGCTTCGGCGACCCCTGGGAGGGCCCGGTCCCGGTCCGCCAGGTAGTCGGCGTGGCCAAGGCCCTGCTCGACCTCGGCTGTGACGAGCTGAGCCTCGGCGACACCATCGGCGTCGCCACCCCGGGGCACGTCCGGACCCTCCTGGGCGAGCTGGGCGAGGAGGGCGTGGGCGCCGACCTGATCGGTGTGCACTTCCACGACACCTACGGCCAGGCCCTGTCCAACACCCTCGCCGCGCTCCAGCACGGCGTGACCACCGTCGACGCCTCCGCGGGCGGCCTCGGCGGATGCCCGTACGCGAAGAGCGCCACCGGCAATCTCGCGACCGAGGACCTCGTCTGGATGCTCGACGGCCTCGGCGTCGAGACCGGGGTCGATCTGGCCGCCCTCACCGCCACGAGCGTGTGGATGGCCGAGCAGTTGGGCCGCCCCAGCCCCTCCCGTACCGTCCGCGCCCTGTCCCACAAGGAGTAACGAAGACCATGGCCCTCGACCACCGGCTCACCCCCGAGCACGAGGAACTCCGCCGCACCGTCGAGGCGTTCGCGCACGACGTCGTGGCGCCGAAGATCGGCGACCTGTACGAGCGGCACGAGTTCCCGTACGAGATCGTCCGCGAGATGGGCCGCATGGGCCTGTTCGGCCTGCCCTTCCCGGAGGAGTACGGCGGCATGGGCGGCGACTACCTCGCCCTCGGCATCGCCCTGGAGGAGCTGGCGCGCGTCGACTCCTCGGTCGCCATCACCCTGGAGGCGGGCGTCTCGCTGGGCGCGATGCCCCTCTACCTCTTCGGCAGCGAGGAGCAGAAGCGCGAGTGGCTGCCGAAGATGTGCTCGGGCGAGGTCCTGGGCGCCTTCGGCCTGACCGAGCCCGGCGCGGGCAGCGACGCGGGCGGCACCCGTACCACCGCGGTCCGCGAGGGCGACGAGTGGGTGATCAACGGCTCGAAGTGCTTCATCACCAACTCCGGTACGGACATCACCGGTCTGGTCACCGTCACCGCCGTGACGGGCCGCAAGGCGGACGGCCGCCCGGAGATCTCCTCGATCATCGTCCCGTCCGGCACCCCCGGTTTCACCGTGGCCGCCCCCTACTCCAAGGTCGGCTGGAACTCCTCGGACACCCGCGAGCTGTCCTTCGACGGAGTACGGGTCCCCCTCGCCAACCTGGTCGGCCAGGAAGGCCGCGGCTACGCCCAGTTCCTGCGGATCCTCGACGAGGGCCGCATCGCCATCTCGGCGCTCGCGACCGGGCTCGCGCAGGGCTGCGTGGACGAGTCCGTGAAGTACGCCAAGGAGCGCCACGCCTTCGGCAAGGCGATCGGCGACAACCAGGCCATCCAGTTCAAGCTGGCGGACATGGAGATGCGCGCCCACATGGCCCGGATCGGCTGGCGCGACGCGGCCTCCCGGCTGGTGGCCGGGGAGCCGTTCAAGAAGGAGGCGGCCATCGCGAAGCTGTACTCCTCGACGGTGGCCGTGGACAACGCGCGCGATGCCACGCAGATCCACGGCGGATACGGATTCATGAACGAGTACCCGGTGGCGCGGATGTGGCGGGACTCGAAGATCCTCGAGATCGGCGAGGGCACGAGCGAGGTCCAGCGCATGCTCATCGCCCGTGAACTGGGGCTTTCGAGCTAGTCGGACACCGGCCGGACTCCGGCCGGACACCGGCCGGTTCACGGTGCGCGTACCGCGGGCGCGACCGGGCACGGACGAGGGGGCCCCGATTTCTTAGGGCCCCCTTACCGTTTTCAGCCAAGGTTAGGCTAACCTTCCTAGCGAACGGCCCGACGGCCGCCCGGCACGCACGAAAGCGGACATCGACATGCCCAAGTCCCGTTCCTCCCTCCTCACGCGCCGCGGTCTCATCGCGGCCGGCGGCGCTCTCGGCCTCGTCGCCGCGCTCACCGCCTGCGGCGGCAACGACACCGCGAAGGACGAGTCGGGCAGCAAGGGTGCCGCGGCCTCGGGCCCCTGGAGCTTCAAGGACGACCTCGGCAAGGACCTGACCGCCAAGTCCACGCCGAAGAACATCGTCGCCTTCACCGGCACCGCCGCCGCGCTGTACGACTACGGCGTCAACGTCAAGGGCGTCTTCGGCCCGACGAAGACCGCCGACGGCAAGGCCGACGTCCAGGCCGGCTCGATGGACATCTCCAAGGTCGAGATCCTGGGCAACGTCTACGACGAGTTCAACGTCGAGAAGTACGCGGCCCTCCAGCCCGACCTGCTGGTCACCAACACCTGGGACGGCACGTACTGGTACGTGCCGGAAGCCTCCAAGGACAAGATCCTCAAGCTCGCCCCGGCCGCCGCCGTCGGCGTGGGCGGCGAGGTCTCGATGGACAAGGCGCTGGCCCGCACCGCGGACCTCGCCAAGTCCCTGGGCGCCGACATGAACGCCAAGAAGGCCGTCGACGGCAAGGCCCGCTTCGACGCGGCCTCCGCGAAGCTCCGCGAGGCCACCAAGGCGAACCCGGGCATCAAGGTGCTCGTCGGCTCCGGCGCCGCCGACCTGTTCTACGTCTCCACCCCGGGCACCTCCGCCGACCTGAAGTACTTCCAGTCGCTCGGCGTCGAGTTCGTCTCCCCGGAGAAGACGGACGAGGGCGGCTTCTTCGAGAGCCTCAGCTGGGAGAACGCCGGCAAGTACAAGGCCGACGTCGTCCTCCTCGACAACCGCACCGGCACCCTTCAGCCGGCCGAGCTGAAGGCCAAGCCGACCTGGGCCGAGCTGCCCGCCGTCAAGGCGGACCAGATCACCCCCCGCGTGACCGAGCCGATCTACTCGTACGAGAAGTGCGCGCAGATCCTGGAAGACCTCGCGAAGTCCATCCAGAACGCCAAGAAGGTCAGCTGACCTCGGGCCGTCCGGCCCCGGCGCCTCTCGGAGGCGCCGGGGCCTTCTGCCTGGACCGCCGCCGCACCGCAGATTCCCAGGGGGGATTCTCCGCATGACCGCCACCGCACCCGAAGCCGTCGAAGCAGGCGCGGCCGCCGAAGCAGGAACCGACGCCGGAGCGGGAACCGACGCCGAAACCGCGGAAACCGTCCCGGCCGCCCAGCACTTCCGGTTCTTCACGCTCGAAGTGCTCCGTACGCGCCGCCTCGGCCGGTCCTTCCTGCGGATCACCTTCGGCGGCGCGTCCCTCACGGAGTTCCGTTCGGGCGGTGACGACCAGAGCCTCTCCCTCTTCCTGCCGCCCGCCGGCCGCGAGCACACGGTGCTGCCGTCCACGGGTGAGGACACCTGGTTCGCGGACTGGCGCGGGATGCCGGACGGGGAACGCCCGGTGATGCGCTCGTACACCGTGCGCGAGCAGCGGCGGACCCCCGGGGGCGTGGACGAGGTCGACATCGACTTCGTCCTGCACGGGGACTCCTCCCCGGCCTCCTCCTGGGCGGGCCGCGCCGTCACCGGCCGCAGGATCATGGCCATCGGGCCGGCCGTCGCGGAGAACAAGTCCGTACGCTTCCAGCCGCCGGCCGCCACCGACGCGATCCTGATGTACGCGGACGAGACCGCCCTGCCGGCGGCCGCCGCGATCCTGGACCGGCTCGCCCGCGGCACCCGGGTCAAGGCCTGGTTCGAAGTCCCGCACGAGGACGACCGACTGGTCCTGCCGACGCTCGCCGACGCCGACATCACCTGGGTGGTCCGCGAGCGGGGAGCGGGCCGGGAACGCACCGAACAGCTGCTGGATGTGCTGCGGGCGGCCGAACCGCCCGCCGCCGAAGCCCCGTACGGCTGGATCGCCGGTGAGTCCGGGACGGTCCGGGCGGTACGCAGGCACTTCGTGCGGGAGCTCGGCGTGGACCGGCGGGCGGTGCGGTTCACCGGCTACTGGCGGCTCGGCGCGAGCGAGGAGGAGCTCCTCGCGGAGGCGTACGCGGGCCGGGCGCCCAGCGAGGACCCGACGGCGGCGCTCTAGCCGCACGGCTCCGCCGTCGCGCCTCAAGTCCCGCATGGCTGAAAACACTTGACGAGGGCCCCGGCTTTGGCCGGGGCCCCTCTGCATTTGGCGTCGAACTAAGGTTAGGCTAACCTAATCTTCACACCCCACGCCCCCGCTCCCCCCTGCCCGGAGGAAAGTTGATGCGTCAGCATCTGCTCAACGAGACGACCGCGGACCTCTACCGGCGTTCCGTCACCGAGGGGGTCGCGCGCGTCGCGGCCAAACTCGCCACGACGGAACGGCCCCACACCGGCACCTCCGTCGACGCACTCGCCCCGGTCATCGCCGGCATCGACCTGGACTCCCCGCTCGAGGACGCGGCCGCCGCCCTCGACGAGCTGGAAGACGTCTACCTCCGCGACGCCGTCTACTTCCACCACCCGCGCTACCTCGGCCACCTCAACTGCCCGGTGGTCATCCCGGCCGTACTCGGCGAGGCCGTCCTGTCGGCCGTCAACTCCTCGCTCGACACCTGGGACCAGTCCATCGGCGGCACGCTCATCGAGCGCCGCCTCGTCGACTGGACCGCGCAGCGCATCGGCCTCGGCCCCGGCGCGGACGGCATCTTCACCTCCGGCGGCAGCCAGTCGAACTTCCACGCGCTGCTCCTGGCCCGCGACGAGGCGTGCCGCGTGGTCATGCGGCACGCCGCGGACGCGGGGCGCGAGCTCCCCAAGTCCGAAGTCCTCCCGAAACTGCGCATCTTCACCTCCGAGGCCAGCCACTTCAGCGTGAAGAAGTCGGCCGCGATGCTCGGGCTCGGCTACGAGGCCGTCATCGCCGTCCCCATCGACCGCAACCGCCGCATGGACACCTCGGTCCTCGCCCTGGAACTGGAGAACTGCGCCCGCGAGGGCCTCTTCCCCATGGCCGTCGTCGCCACCGCCGGCACCACCGACTTCGGGTCCATCGACCCGCTCCCCGAGATCGCCCGCCTCGCCGCCGAGCACTCCGCCTGGATGCACGTGGACGCCGCGTACGGCTGCGGGCTGCTGGTCTCCCCCACCCGACGGCACCTGCTCGACGGCATCGAACTGGCCGACTCCGTAACGGTCGACTACCACAAGTCCTTCTTCCAGCCGGTCAGTTCCAGCGCCCTGCTGGTCCGCGACCGCGACACGATGAAGCACGCCACCTACCACGCGGACTACCTCAACCCCCGCCGGATGGCGGAGGAGCGGATCCCCAACCAGGTCGACAAGTCGATCCAGACCACGCGCCGCTTCGACGCCCTCAAGCTCTGGATGACCCTGCGCGTCATGGGCGCCGACGGCATCGGCTCGCTCTTCGACGAGGTCATCGACCTGGCCGCGGCCGGCTGGGGTCTCATCGACGCCGACCCGCGCTTCGAGGTCGTCGTCGAGCCGCAGATCTCCACCCTCGTCTTCCGCTACGTGCCCCGCCCCGAAGGCGCCGAGGTGCCCGCCGGCCTCGTCGACGAGGCCAACCTGCACGCCCGCAAGGCCCTGTTCGCCTCCGGTGAGGCCGTCGTGGCCGGCACCAAGGTGGACGGGAGGCAGTACCTCAAGTTCACCCTTCTCAATCCGCAGACCACGACGGCCGACATCACGGCGGTCCTCGACCTCCTCGCCGTACACGCCGAACAGTTCCTGGGAGAGTCCCTTGCCGTCCACTCGTGAGCCCCGTGACTTCATCGGAATCGGCCTCGGTCCCTTCAATCTGGGACTCGCCTGCCTGACCGCGCCGATCGACGAGCTCGACGGCCTCTTCATCGAGTCGAAGCCGCACTTCGAGTGGCACGCCGGCATGTTCCTGGACGGCGCGCACCTGCAGACGCCGTTCATGTCGGACCTGGTGACCCTCGCCGACCCGACCTCGCCCTTCTCCTTCCTGAACTACCTGAAGGACAAGGACCGGCTGTACTCCTTCTACATCCGCGAGAGCTTCTACCCGCTGCGGACCGAGTACAACGACTACTGCCGCTGGGCCGCCGACCGCCTCGACAACGTCCTGTACTCCACCTCCGTCACCGAGGTCACCTACGACGAAGCGGCCGGGCTCTACGAGGTCCACACCGACCAGGGCGAGACCCACCTGGCCCGCCGCCTGGTCCTGGGCACCGGCACCCCGCCGTACGTCCCCCCGGCGTGCGCGCAGGCCGGCGGCGACTTCGTCCACAACTCCGCCTACATGCAGAACAAGGCGGAGCTGCAGCGCAAGAAGTCGATCACCCTGGTGGGCTCCGGCCAGAGCGCGGCCGAGATCTACTACGACCTGCTGGCCGAGATCGACGTGCACGGCTACCAGCTCAACTGGGTCACCCGCTCCCCGCGCTTCTTCCCGCTGGAGTACACCAAGCTGACGCTGGAGATGACCTCCCCCGAGTACGTGGACTACTTCCACGCGCTCCCCGAGGACACCCGCTACCGCCTGGAGACCCAGCAGAAGAACCTCTTCAAGGGCATCGACGGCGAGCTCATCAACGCCATCTTCGACCTGCTCTACCAGAAGAAGGTCTCCTCGCCGGGCCCGGTCACCACCACCCTGCTGACCAACACCTCGCTGAACTCCGCCGCGTACGACACCACCACCGGCACGTACGCGCTCGGGCTGCGCCAGGAGGAGCAGGAGCGGGACTTCTCGCTCGCCACCGAGGGCCTGGTCCTCGCGACGGGCTACCAGTACAAGCTCCCCGAGTTCCTGGCCCCCGTCCGCGACCGGTTGAACTTCGACGGCCGCGGCCGCCCCGACGCCGCGCGCAACTACAGCATCGACACCACCGGCCGCGGCGTGTTCCTTCAGAACGGCACGGTCCACAACCACTCGATCACCTCGCCCGACCTGGGCATGGCCGCGTACCGCAACGCGTACATCATCGGAGAGCTGCTCGGCCGGTCGTACTACAAGGTCGAGAAGTCCATCGCGTTCCAGCAGTTCGCAGCCCCGGAAGGCACCCTCGCATGAGCTCCACCACCGACGCCCTGTTCACCCGCACCGATCCGGCCCTGGGCACCTTCTCGGTCCGCCCCCTGGACCCCTTCGCCGACGCCGAGCTGCTGCACGGCTGGGTCACGCACCCCAAGGCCTCGTTCTGGATGATGCAGGAGGCCTCACTGCCGGACGTCGAGCGCGAGTACATGCGCATCGCCGCCCACGCGCACCACGATGCCTTCATGGGCCTGCACGAGGGCCGCCCCGCCTTCCTGATGGAGCGGTACGACCCGAGCCAGCTGGAGCTGGTCGGCCTGTACGACCCCCAGCCCGGGGACGTCGGCATGCACTTCCTGGTCGCCCCCAGCGAGACCCCCCTGCACGGGTTCACCCGCGCGGTCATCACCACCGTCATGGCGGCCCTCTTCGCCGACCCGGCGACGCGCCGCGTCGTCGTGGAACCGGACGTGGGCAACAAGGCCGTCCACGCGCTGAACGAGGCCGTCGGCTTCGTGCCCGAAGGCCCGGTCACCAAGCCGGAGAAGGAAGCCCTGCTGAGCTTCTGCACCCGCGCGCAGTTCGAGGCCGCCACCGGCCTGACGGGAGAGTCGATATGAGCCTCGCCGACGCCGTTTCCCACCTGTCCCCCGAGCTGTGGGAGCGCGCCAACCGCGCCCTGGTCTGCAAGGCCCTGGCGGAGTTCTCGCACGAGCGCCTGCTGACCCCGGCGCCGCTGGGCGGCTCGCGCTACTCGGTCCTGAGCGACGACGGCTCCGTCGAGTACCGCTTCACGGCCGCCCTGCACTCCCTGGACCACTGGGCGGTGGACGAGGCCTCCGTCACCCGCCACCGGGACGGGGCCGAACTGCCCCTGGACGCCATCGACTTCCACATCGAGCTGCGCGAGGCCCTGGGCCTGAGCGCGGAGGTCCTGCCGGTCTACCTGGAGGAGATCTCCTCCACCCTGGCCGGCTCGGGCTTCAAGTACACGAAGCCGCAGATCTCCTCCGCCGTCCTCGCGAAGTCCTCCTTCCAGGACATCGAGACCGGCATGACCGAGGGCCACCCCTGCTTCGTCGCCAACAACGGCCGCCTCGGCTTCGGCGTGCACGAGTACCTCTCGTACGCCCCGGAGACCGCGAGCCCGGTCCACCTGGTGTGGGTGGCGGCCCGCAAGGACGTCTCCACCTTCACGGCGGGCTCGGGCCTGGACCACGACTCCTTCCTGCGGGCGGAGCTGGGCGAGGCCGCCGTCGAGGGCTTCGAGGCGCGGCTGCGGGACCTGGACCTGGATCCGGCGGACTACCACTACTTCCCGGTGCACCCCTGGCAGTGGTGGAACAAGACCACGGTCACCTTCGCAGCCGAGATCGCCAACCGCCGCCTGGTCCTGCTGGGCGAGGGCACGGACGCCTACCTCGCGCAGCAGTCGATCCGTACGTTCTTCAACACCAGCGCCCCCGAGAAGCACTACGTGAAAACGGCGATCTCGGTCCTCAACATGGGCTTCATGCGCGGCCTGTCCGCGACGTACATGGAGGCCACCCCGGCCATCAACGACTGGCTCCACCAGCTGATCCAGTCGGACTCCGTCCTGCGGTCCGTGGACTTCTCGATCATCCGCGAACGCGCGGCGATCGGCTACCACCACCGCCAGTACGAGCGCGCCACCGACCGGTACTCCCCGTACCGCAAGATGCTCGCCGCGCTGTGGCGCGAGTCCCCGGTGGCCTCCCTCGAGGGCGAGGAGCGGCTCGCGACGATGGCCTCGCTCCTGCACGTGGACTCCGAGGGCGCGTCCTTCGTCGGCGCCCTCATCGAGGAGTCGGGCCTCACCCCGGCCGAGTGGCTGCGCTCGTACCTGCGCGCCTACCTGGTCCCGCTGCTGCACTGCTTCTACCAGTACGACCTCGCGTACATGCCGCACGGCGAGAACACGATCCTCGTCATCGAGCACGGCGTGGTGAAGCGGGCGATCTTCAAGGACATCGCCGAGGAGATCGTGGTCATGGACCCGGACGCGGTCCTGCCGCCGGCCGTGGAGCGGGTCCGGGCGGACATCCCGGAGGACATGAAGCTGCTGTCGGTCTTCACGGACGTCTTCGACTGCTTCTTCCGCTTCCTGGGCTCGATCCTGGCCGCGGAGGGCATCTGCGAGGAGGAGACCTTCTGGCGGGCCGTGGCCGACTGCGGCCACGACTACCAGGAGTCGATGCCGCAGCTGGCGGAGCGCTTCGAGCGGTACGACCTGTTCGCGCCGGAGTTCCAGCTGTCCTGCCTCAACCGCCTCCAGCTGCGCAACAACCGGCAGATGGTCGACCTGGCCGACCCGGCCGCGGCCCTGCAGCTGATCGGCACCCTCAAGAACCCCGTCGCGCCCTTCGCGCGACGGTGAACAGCGGCGGGGCGGTGTCGATACGGTCCCTCGACACCGCCCCGGCGCCCGCTACGACCAGGGCACGTCCGGCGCCCGGTGGTAGTTGACCCCCTGGGATTCCAGGCGCGGGCCCTGGGCCGCCAGGCGCAGCCGGTACGCGGCCCAGTCGCGCGCGGCCGCCGGGGACCAGCCGAGCTCCGCGAGGCCCAGCACCCGCGGGAAGGCCATGTACTCCAGGTCCTGCCGCGTCGCGACCGTCTCCGTCCACAGCGGTGCCTCCACGCCCAGCACCGCGGACTCCGGGACGCCGTCCAGGTAGGCGCCCGGGTCCCAGTCGTAGGCCTTGCGCACCGGCACGTACCCGGCCCAGGCCAGTCCCGGCTTCGTCGTCCGGTCGTACTTCATGTCCAGGTACAGCCGGTCCGCCGGCGACAGGATCAGCGGGTTGCCCGCCTTCGCCGCGGCGGCCACCGCCGCCTTCTCCGGCGCCGCGGTGGCATCGCGGCCCCAGTAGTGCAGCACGGCCCCCGGGGCCGGCCGCGCCGTCGCCAGCTGGTGCCAGGCGATCACCTTCTTGCCGTGCCCGCCGACCACCCGCTGCGCCCGGTCCATGAAGGCCGCGTACCGCTCCGGCGGGGTGGCGGCCGCCTCGTCGCCGCCGATGTGCAGGTAGCGGCCCGGCGTCAGCTCCGCGACTTCCCCGAGGACCTGGTCGACGAACTCGTACGTCCGCTCCTTGTCCACGCACAGCGAGCTGAAGCCCACCTTGATCCCCGTGTACCGCTCGGGCGCCTTGCCGTCGCAGTTCAGTTCCGCGTAGGAGGCGAGCGCGGCGTTGACGTGCCCCGGCATGTCGATCTCCGGGACCACCTCCACGAACCGCTCGGCCGCGTACGCCACCAGGTCCCGGTACTGGTCCTTCGTCCAGTACCCGCCGGGGCCGCCGCCGACCTCGCCGGTGCCCCCGTACTCCGCCAGCCGCGGCCAGGAGTCCACCGCCAGGCGCCACCCCTGGTCGTCGGTCAGATGCAGGTGCAGGATGTTGACCTTGTACTGCGCGAGCTGGTCGACGTACCGCTTGACCTGTTCCACCGGAAAGAAGTGACGGGCCACGTCCAGCATCGCCCCGCGGTACGCGAAGCGCGGCGCGTCCGTGACCGTCCCGCCGGGGACCTCGCCCGGACCGGAGACCGGCAGCAGCTGGCGCAGCGTCTGCCCGGCGTGGAAGAGCCCGGCGGGCGTCCGGGCGGTGAGGGTGACCCCGTCGGGACGGGACTCCAGCCGGTACCCCTCCTCGCCGGCCCCGCCGGCCCCGCCGGCCCCTCCCGCCTCCCCGTCGAGGCGCAGCCGGATCCCGTCGCCCCCGGCGCCGTCCACCACGGGCAACGGCAGGCCGCTGGGGCCTCTGAGCTGCTCGGCGAGGAGCTCGCCGACCCTGCGGATCTCCTCGTTCCCCGTCCCGCCGGTACGGATGACCGTGCCCGGTCCGAAGGCGTAGCCGGGGCCTTCGGCCCGTGCGGAGACGGGCGCGGGCAGGAGGCGGTCGTAGGCGGCGAGCGCGGCGGGGCGCTCGCCGCCGGGCCGGGCGTCGGCTCCGCGGGCGGGTGTGGTGCAGGAGGCGGCCGCGGGGACGACGGCGAGGGCGAGGAGGGCGGCGAGCGCGGATCGCGGAACTCTCATGCGCCCAGGTATAGGCCAGCGGGGCCCACGAGGCCGGTGCGAGAATCGCAGGATGGCGGAAATCATCCAGAAGGACGGCACGTGGACCTTCGACGGGGACGCGGTGCGCATCGTCCCGGGCCGCGACAAGGGGGTGGGGCTGCTGCGCCGGACACTGGGCGAGGTGGTCGTGCCGCTGCGCGCGCTGGCCGGTGTCTCCCATGAACCCGGGCGCAAGGCGGGCCGGTTGCGGCTGCGGCTGCGCGACGGCGCCGATCCGCTGCTGCACGTGACCGGCGGGCGGCTGCCCGAGGCCTCCGATCCGTACCGGCTGACCGTGGAGCCGGACCGGTCCGGGGTGGCGGAGTACTTCGTGGACGAGGTCCGCAACGCCCTGCTGCTGGACCAGGTCGATCCGGGGCCGGTGGACTCGTACCTCCTGTCGGGACCCGCCGTGCCGATCACGGTCGGCGCGGGCGACGGGACGGTGGCCTTCGACGGGGACCGGGTCACCCTGGAGTGGAACTGGACGACGGAGGAGGCCAAACGCTCCGGCGGTGCGCGCGCGTTCCGGATCGGGGACGTGCGGTCGGTGGAGTGGAGTCCGTCGAGGGGGCTGGACAACGGGTGGATCCGCTTCGGCATGGCCGGGTCGGCGCAGGCCGCCGCCCCGAAGTACGACCCGTACGCGGTGGAGCTCTTCGGTTTCAAGAAGGACCCGCTGATGGCGCTGGTCGCGGCCGCCGTGGCGGTGCGCCTGCCCCACCCGGCGGCGCCCGCGACCGGGCCGGACATGGGCACGGGCACGGGCGCGGGCACTGGTGCGGGCGCGGGCTCGGCTGTGGGCAGCGGCACGTGGGCCCCGGCGGGGTCCGCTCTGGAGGGCGGTTCCGCGAGCGCCCCGGAGGCCGACTCCGCTGCGGACCACGACGCCCTGCTGCGGCGGCTGCGCGAGCTGGGGGAACTGCACCGGTCCGGGATCCTCACGGTCGAGGAGTTCGCCGTGGCGAAAGCGGCGGTTTTGGGACGTTTCTGATCACCATCGACCGGAATTAACCCTTCCTCTGGTCCATACCAGCATCATCTTGCCCGATTTCGGGCAGGATCTTTGCGTTCCGCGGCTCATGCCGTCAATATCGACGAATGCCCGACCGCCGCCCGTCGCACGACGATCTCGTCGACCACTTGGTGCGCAGCTCCTCGCTCCAGCGGGGCGAAGCCGCCCGAGTCGTGCTCGACGTGCTCGCGTACTTCGATGAGACGACCGAGGAGTTCGTCCGCCGCCGCCACCGTGAGCTCCAGTCCGGGGGCGCGGTCAACGCGGACATCTTCGAGCGCATCGCGGCGGAACTGCCGCACCGCGCCGTGGCGCCGCCGGAGCTCTCGCTCAGGCAGCTGCGCCGCATCGTCTACGGCTGAACGCGGCCCGGACCCCGGTCGGGGCAGGGCGCGGCCGGCAGTAGCAGTGGCAGTGGCAGTGGCAGTGGCAGTGGCAAGGACAACCGAAGCTTCAGGAGGGGTAATACCGTATGTGCGGAATCGTGGGGTACATCGGCAAGCGTGACGTGGCACCGCTGCTGCTGGAGGGCCTTCAGCGACTGGAGTACCGCGGCTACGACTCCGCGGGCATCGTCGTCAACAGCCCGAAGTCCGCGGCCCTGAAGGTCGTCAAGGCCAAGGGCCGCGTCCGCGAGCTGGAGTCCCGGGTGCCCAAGCGCTTCGCCGGCACCACCGGCATCGCCCACACCCGCTGGGCCACCCACGGCGCCCCGAGCGACATCAACTCCCACCCGCACCTGGACGCCGAGAACAAGGTCGCGGTGGTCCACAACGGCATCGTCGACAACGCCTCCGAGCTGCGCGCCAAGCTGGAGGCCGACGGCGTCGTCTTCCTCTCGGAGACCGACACCGAGGTGCTCGTCCACCTCATCGCCCGCGCCCAGGCCGACACCCTGGAGGAGAAGGTCCGCGAGGCGCTGAAGGTCGTCGAGGGCACCTACGGCATCGCCGTCATGCACGCCGACTTCGCCGACCGCATCGTGGTCGCCCGCAACGGCTCCCCGGTCGTCCTCGGCATCGGCGAGAAGGAGATGTTCGTCGCCTCGGACATCGCCGCGCTCGTCGCCCACACCCGCCAGATCGTCACCCTGGACGACGGCGAGATGGCGACCCTGAAGGCCGACGACTTCCGGACGTACACCACCTCCGGCACGACGACCACCGCCACGCCCGAGACCGTGGAGTGGGAGGCCGCCTCCTACGACATGGGCGGCCACGACACCTACATGCACAAGGAGATCACCGAGCAGGTCGACGCGGTCGACCGCGTGCTGCGCGGCCGGATCGACGACCGCTTCAACACCGTCCACCTGGGCGGCCTGAACCTGGACCCGCGCGAGGCGCGCGGCATCCGCCGGGTCAAGATCCTGGGCTGCGGCACCTCGTACCACGCCGGAATGATCGGCGCGGGCCTCATCGAGGGCCTGGCCCGCATCCCCGCCGACGCCGAGCCGGCCTCGGAGTTCCGCTACCGCAACCCGGTCGTGGACCCCGACACCCTCTACATCGCGGTCTCCCAGTCCGGTGAGACGTACGACGTGCTCGCGGCCGTGCAGGAGCTCAAGCGCAAGGGCGCCCGCGTCCTCGGCGTGGTCAACGTGGTCGGCTCCGCGATCGCCCGTGCGGCCGACGGCGGTGTGTACGTGCACGCCGGCCCCGAGGTCTGCGTCGTCTCCACCAAGTGCTTCACCAACACGGTCGTGGCGTTCGCGCTGCTCGCCGTGCACCTGGGCCGCATCCGCGACCTGTCCGTCACCGACGGCAAGCGGATCATCGACGGTCTGCGCAAGCTGCCCGCGCAGATCCAGGAGATCCTGGACGGCGAGGAAGACATCAAGAAGCTGGCCGCCGAGTACGCCGAGGCCAAGTCGATGATGTTCATCGGCCGCGTCCGCGGCTACCCCGTCGCCCTCGAGGCCTCCCTCAAGCTCAAGGAGATCTCCTACATCCACGCCGAGGCCTACCCCGCCTCCGAGCTCAAGCACGGTCCGCTCGCGCTCATCGAGCCGTCGCTGCCGACGGTCGCGATCGTCCCGAACGACGACCTGCTGGAGAAGAACCGCGCGGCGCTGGAGGAGATCAAGGCCCGTAGCGGCCGGATCCTGGCGGTCGCCCACAGCACGCAGGAGAAGGCCGACCACACCATCCTCGTACCCAAGAACGAGGACGAGCTGGACCCGATCCTGATGGGCATCCCGCTGCAGCTGCTCGCGTACCACACGGCCCTGGCCCTGGGCCGGGACATCGACAAGCCGCGCAACCTGGCGAAGTCCGTCACCGTCGAATAGCCGGACCGCGGCCGGGCACCCGCCGCGCGCCGGGCCTCACGGCCCGCACACACGAAAAGACCCCCGGGGATCCACCGGGGGTCTTTTCACGCGTAGGCGCTCACACGCGTGTGCGTGCGCTCGCGCCGGCGCCGTCAGCTCGCGGCGACCGCCCCGCGCGAGCCCCTGCGGAGCGCCATCGGCCAGCTCGCCAGTGCCGCGGTGGCCCCGTACCAGGCCAGCAGCCCGGAGAGGGCCGCCACCCAGCCGGCCGCCTTGGCCAGCCCGCCGCTCTCGGCGAAGGTGCCGATCGCCAGGAGCAGGAGGGAAAGGGTGAGCAGGCCGTACACGCCCTGCCCGAACAGACCGCCCGACGCGGCGGCCGTGAGGGACAGCGCGAGCATGGCGAACAGGACGAGGAAGAGTCCGGCCGCGTGCGCCGAAACCTTTCCGTCGGCGCCGTTGGCCCAGGTGAACCAGAAGGCGCCCAGGCCCGCGAACGCCGTGCCGTTGAAGCCGTCACCGCCGCGGAACTCGAGTATTCCGACGACGAACAGGGCGAGGCCGCCGAGGAAGGTCGCGAGCGACACGGAGTTGGCCACGGTCACACCGTCGATGATCCCCGTGTGGCCGATACCGAACGCGAGAAGGGTGAGACCCAGGGCCATGTGCCCGAGGGTCGAGGTCGAGGCCGTGCTTCCCGCAGAGACACCATTGTCCACGGCGGGCTCCCTTCGATCTGCAGTTGTTTGCTGCGTCCCAGCAGCATTTATCTACCCCTTACAACGGGGTTCACAACCACACAATCGACATACGGTCGGTTACGGGATGACAACAACCGGTCGCTGCGCCCGCTTGGCCAGGCGGCCCGCGACCGAGCCGAAGATCCGGCCGACGATCCCGTGCGTGGAGCCGACCACGATGGCGTCCGCCGAGTACTCCCGGCCGACCTCCTCCAGCTCGTGGCAGATGTCCCCGCCCCGTTCGACCAGGATCCAGGGCACCTCGGAGAGGTAGTCGGCGCAGGCGAGCTCCAGGCCCAGCACCTCGGTGCGGTGGTCCGGCACGTCGACGAAGACCGGAGGCTCGCAGCCGGCCCACACGGTGGTGGGCAGCCGGTTGGCGACGTGGACGATGATCAGCCCGGATCCTGAGCGACGGGCCATCCCGATCGCGTAGGCGAGGGCACGCTCACTGGACGTGGATCCGTCGAAGCCCACCACGACGCCGTGCCGGAAGGCCGGGTCGCAGGGATGACGTGGTTGTTCCACCGCGCGCAGGTCGGCCGACGCAGGGTCGGCGAGGCGTTTGCGCTTGCGGTCCGCGGGTTCGGAGAATTCGTGACCGGCCATGGATGTCTCGGCGGAGAGGTCCTCGGGGGAAGGGACAAGGCGGCGGGGCGGCAGTAGGCGGAAGCGACGATGCGAACAGTGACGTTTCTGGAAATGACAACTCAGTGTGACCGAGCTCTGTCCGGGAAGCATCTTCCCAAGCCCATACCCACCAGGGTACGGCGACACTCCTGTGCTGCACAGGGCTTGCCGCCCCTGGAGAGCGTCCAAGGGAGCATGCCGTAGAGGAGCCCCCTTGGCAATGTCCGCTGCCCCCTACAGCCAGTGACGAGCAACCCCCGCGCCGGGCACGTGCCACCCGTGCGCGCAGTGACCGAGCCGCGCCGCCCGCCGTTGGACACGAGTCCGACCGTCCAGGAAGAGCCCGCAGGGAGCACGCCGTGCCCGGTCATCCGGTTCACCCCGTCCAGCCCGCTCAGCCGCCCGCTCAGCCGACGCAGTCCGTCCACCTTCCACCGCCCGCGCTTCACTCGTCCGTGCGGTCCGCGAGGCACCCCCACGAGGACCCCGCGGGTGACGTGGTGCGCTGGGCCGCCTTCAGCTGCCTGCTCGTCCCCGTGGTCCTCGTCGTCTACGGCACCTCCTTCGGCGGGGCGGCGGTGGCCACGCTCGGCCTGGCCGCCGTCACGGCCGCCTGCCGGGTGCTGCTGCGCCACTCGGAGAGGGCGGCGCGGAGCGTGCTGCCGGTCCGCGCGGAGGACCGGATGCCGCCCGCCCAGCGCGGCCGGCACTCGCGCGCCGGGGCCGGATCCCACCGCGGATGTCACGGTTCCGGCGGGATGTCCCCTCACGACTGACCGTTTCGCACATCCACACCCGCACGTTTTCAGCCAACTTCCCGGCAGGTCACCCCCCTTGCCGGAATGTCCCCCCGCCCCCCTCACCTTCTGCAACCACAGCGCCTGAGGGGGCCTTTGACCCTATGGGTACTGGCCATGGCCGGACAGCACGCTTCCCGCCCGGCTAGCGGAGTGGAAGGCTTCCTGATCGAATGCTTTTCGCCAAGTTGCCAAGTCGACATAGCGCTGCGTGCTGAACTTGTCACGCCGACACCACGGGACGCAGTAGATTCGATCATGTATTTACGGCGGGGGATCCACGTGCAAGGCCGAGGGGAAACGTGCAGGTGCGACCAGACCAAGGAGTCGCGACACCCAAGGGGGGCTTAGCGCCATGAGCCAGGATTCCACCGCCGTCATCGCGGACGGCAGGAAGCTCGCGGGGCGTCGCCGCAGGGAGATCGTCGCGGTGCTGCTCTTCAGCGGCGGGCCGATCTTCGAGAGCTCCATTCCACTTTCCGTGTTCGGCATTGACCGGCAGGACGCGGGAGTTCCACGCTATCGACTGCTCGTGTGCGCCGGGGAGGACGGTCCGCTGCGGACCACCGGCGGACTCGAACTGACCGCGCCATACGGGTTGGAGGCGATCGCCCGTGCGGGCACGGTCGTCGTTCCCGCGTGGCGTTCCATCACCTCTCCGCCGCCGCCGGAGGCGCTCGACGCGCTGCGTCTGGCGCACGAGGAGGGGGCCCGAATCGTCGGACTGTGCACGGGAGCCTTCGTGCTCGCCGCCGCCGGTCTGCTGGACGGCCGGCCCGCGACGACGCACTGGATGTACGCGCCGACGCTGGCCAAGCGGTACCCGTCCGTCCACGTCGATCCGCGCGAGCTGTTCGTCGACGACGGCGACGTGCTGACGTCCGCGGGCACCGCGGCCGGAATTGATCTGTGCCTGCACATCGTGCGCACGGACCACGGCAGCGAGGCGGCCGGGGCCCTGGCCCGCAGGCTCGTCGTTCCGCCGCGCCGCACGGGTGGCCAGGAGCGCTATCTCGACCGGTCGCTGCCGGAGGAGATCGGCGCCGACCCGCTGGCCGAGGTCGTCGCCTGGGCGCTGGAACACCTCCACGAGCAGTTCGACGTGGAGACGCTGGCGGCGCGCGCCTACATGAGCAGGCGCACGTTCGACCGGCGGTTCCGCTCGCTCACCGGCAGCGCGCCGCTCCAGTGGCTGATCACCCAGCGGGTGCTCCAGGCACAGCGGCTGCTCGAGACCTCCGACTACTCGGTCGACGAGGTCGCCGGACGCTGCGGGTTCCGCTCGCCCGTCGCCCTGCGCGGGCACTTCCGCCGGCAGCTGGGGTCCTCCCCGGCCGCCTACCGCTCGGCCTACCGGGCCAGGCGCCCGCAGGCGCCGGACGTGGCCCAGGTGACCCAGCTGTCGGATTCGCCACTTCCGCACCAGCGCACTCCGCAGCCCCAGCGGGCCGCGGCGGCACTGGCCGCCGCCGGCAGTACGGTCACGGAGCTCTACTCCCCCGGCCGGGTCCTGCGCGAGCACGCGTAGCACCGCGAAGGCACTGCTCGTAGGAGGTCCCCCGCATCGGCGGTCACCGGTGTGGGGGACCTTCCGCATAAGGTGGGCGCATGAACGATCGCATGGTGTGGATCGACTGCGAGATGACCGGGCTCTCGTTGACGGACGACGCACTTATCGAGGTGGCCGCACTGGTCACCGACTCGGAGCTCAACGTGCTCGGCGAAGGCGTGGACATCGTGATCCGCCCGCCGGACACGGCCCTGGAGACCATGCCCGACGTGGTGCGCGAGATGCACACCTCTTCCGGCCTGCTCGACGAGCTGGCCGGCGGGACCACCCTCGCGGATGCCGAGGCACAGGTCCTGGCCTACGTACGGGAACACGTGAAGGAACCCCGCAAGGCCCCGCTCTGCGGAAACACGGTCGGTACCGACCGCGGCTTCCTGCTGCGCGACATGGCCGCGCTGGAGGGGTACCTGCACTACCGGATCGTGGACGTGTCCTCGATCAAGGAGCTGGCGCGCCGCTGGTACCCGCGCGCGTACTTCAACAGCCCCCCGAAGAACGGCAACCACCGGGCGCTCGCGGACATCAAGGAGTCCATCGCCGAGCTGCGCTACTACCGGGAGGCGGTCTTCGTGCCGCAGCCCGGACCGGACTCGGACACGGCGCGCACCATCGCCGCCAAGCACGTGGTCCCCGGCGCGTAACACCCACCGGAGGGCGGCGCGGGGAAAGGGGGGAGCGAGCACCCTCCCGGACCCTGTACGCTTTTCTTCGGCCGGTCGGTTTTCCGACCGGACATGGTGGGTGTAGCTCAGTTGGTAGAGCACCTGGTTGTGGTCCAGGTGGCCGCGGGTTCAAGTCCCGTCACTCACCCTGCGAGAGGGCCTCGTTCCGCGGAAGCGGAGCGGGGCCCTTCGCCTTTCCCCCGGCGCTCCTTTTCTTTTTTGTACGGTGCTTCGTCGCCCCGGCCCGGGCTGCGAAGCATCAGAAGAGGCTCACGAGGACTCCCGGACCACCAGCTCTGTCGGGACCACCACGGCCGCGTCCTCGTCCTCTCCCGCTATCCGCGCGAGCAGGAGCCGCGCCATGGTCCGCCCCATCTCCTCGACCGGCTGGCGCACGCTGGTCAGCGGCGGGTCCATGTGCCGGGCGAGCACCGAGTCGTCGAAGCCGACCAGGGCCACGTCCTGCGGTATCCGGCGGCCGGCCGCGCGCAGCTCACGGCGGGCGCCGGCCGCCATCACGTCGGAGGCGGCGAAGACCGCGTCGAGGCCGGGGCGGCGCTCCAGCAGCGCGCGCATCGCCCGGCGGCCGCCCTCCTCGGTGAAGTCCCCGTCCGCGATCAGCAGCTCGTCGACGGCGTGCCCCGCGTCCGTCAGGGCCTGCCGGTAGCCGTCGAGGCGGCACCGGGCCCCGTAGACATCGAGCGGCCCGGTGATGGTGGCTATCGTGCTCCGGCCCCGGCCCAGGAGGTGGCGGACCGCCCCCGCCGCGCCCGCGAGGTTGTCCGAGTCCACCCAGGGCAGTGTCTCGGCGGCGGAGCGGCGTCCGCTGAGGACGGTCGGAATACCCAGCTCCTCCAGCAGCTCGGGCAGCGGGTCCTCGGCGTGGACGGAGACGAGGAGCACCCCGTCGACCCGGTGGCCGGAAAGGTACTGCGCGAGGCGGCGGCGCTCGCGCTCGTTCCCGGCCAAGGTCAGGACGAGCTGGACGTCGGTCTCGGCGAGGGTGGCTCCGACCCCGCGCACGACGTCGGAGAAGTAGGGCTCGGTGAAGAAGCGGGCCTCGGGCTCGGGGACGACGAGCGCGATGGCGTCGTTGCGGTTGGCGGCCAGCGCGCGGGCGGCCCGGTTGGGCACGTAGCCGAGCTCGGACACGGCGGCCTCGACGGCGGCCCGCGTGTGCTCGCTGACCTTCGACGAGCCGTTGATCACCCGAGAGACCGTGCCGCGGCCGACTCCGGCGCGTGCCGCGACCTCTTCCAGCGTCGGCCGTCCCCCACTGCGCGTCTGCCCGCTCATGTCGTCCTCCCGGTCGTGAATCTACCCCCGCACCCCCGCTCCGGCGCCACCCCTGCGCGGGCCCGGCCGGGACCGGCAGCCCGAGCTCCCGACGCCTCAGGCGCGGAAGGCGTCGGCGTGGTCAGCGGACCAGGTTGCGAAGGTGCGGGGCGCATGGCCGGTGAGTCGCTCGACCGCGTCGGTGAGGTCCACCGGGAGGCCGTCGGTGGAGGCCCAGAAGTCGAGCAGGGCTTCGGCGTACGGACCCGGTATGTACCCGTCGACCTCGGCCTTCCACTGCTCGCGGGAGACGGGCTCGAAGGGCAGGGGACGGCCGAGCGCCTCGCCCAGTATGTCCAGTTGGGCCGTGAAGGTCAGCGACTGCGGACCGGTCAGGGTGTACGCGCGGCCGCCGGGCGACGGGTCGGTGAGGACCGCGAAGGCGGACTCGGCGATGTCGGCCTCGTGGACCGGGTCACAGAACGAGCCCGGATAGGGCAGGTGGACGGGTCGGCCGGACTTCAGCGGCCAGGCCCAAGCGAGGGCATTGCTCGCGAAGGAACCGGGGCGCAGCAAGGTCGTGCGCAGCGGGGATTCGAGGAGGGCCCGCTCGACCGCGAGGTGGGAGGCGGCGAGCGGGCTCTCGGCGGCCCCGGGGCCGAGCACCGAGGAGGAGGACAGGAGCACCACGTGCTCGACGCCCGCGGCGACGGCCTCCTTGACGAAGGCGTCGACGGCGGCGGCCTCGGCGTAGAGGAAGACGGAGCGGATCCCGGCGAGGGCGCCGGGGAACGTGGCGGGATCGGTGAGGTCACAGGGGACGGTCCCGGGTGTGTCCGGCTCGCGGGAAGCGAGGCGGTGGGGGACGCCGTGGGCGGCGAGCAGGGCGGAGAGGCCGCGGGCGACGGCGCCGCGGCCGCCGGTGACGAGGATCTCGGGAGTCTGCGACATGAGGGGTACGTCCTGTTCCTGATGAGTAGACTAGGTACGTGACGCAGACTCTGCGTTACACATTCTCTGCGTCACACACATAAATTTGGAGCACGGAGAGCCCGATGTCAACCGATAACCCTCGTTCGAGTGATGAGTGGACCCGCGCGGAGCTGCTCGCACGCATCGTCACGGAGAGCCAGCGGCACTACGCCGACTACTCGCTCTTCAACCAGGCCATGGCCGACCACGTCGGCCTGCACCCCACCGACATGCAGTGCGTCGCCCTGCTCGACATGGAGCCGGCGCCGGTCAGCACCGGTGACATCGCCCGTCTCACGGGCCTGACGTCCGGCTCCGCCACCCGGCTCGTCGACCGCATGGTCAAGGCCGGCATCGTCGAGCGCCACGCCGACCCGAAGGACCGCCGACGCTCCCTGGTCGCCCTCGCGCCCGCCGCGCGCGACCGGATCGGCGCCGCCTGGGAGACCCCCGGCCGCGCGTTCGGCGCCGTGCTCCAGAGCTACTCGGACGCCGAACTCACGGTCATCGCCGACTACCTGCACCGCGCCGCCGAAGTCGGCCGCGCCCAGGCGAAGCGGCTGAACTCGGGCTCGGGGGACGACGACACCGCCTGATCCCCGGACAGCGCCCGCACCCAGGGCCGTCCCGCGGGGCCGCCGCGCGGAGCGGGGCCGCGCGGGGGCGGGTGCGGGGGCAGAGGCAGGGACGGGTGCGGGGGCGAACGCGGGGATGGAGCGGGGGCCGGTGCTCAGCCCGGCGAGGACCCCATCGCCGCCAGCGCCTTCGTCAGGTCCTCGGCGGTCATGACCGGAGCGACCTCGACCTCGGCGTTGAACTGCGTGAACAGGTCCGACACCAGCGGCGGCAGCTGGGCGCTGTCCTGCAGGTCGAAGACGATCCACCAGGACCGGACGCCCTCGTGGAGGCCGAAATAGGCGGCCTCCGGCTTCACGGCCGCCATGAAGTCCTTCATCGCCGCCGCGAGGGCGCCGCTCTTGATGCCCTCGTTCGTCGCGGCCGTGTCGAGATGGGCTCTGAGCATGACTCTCATGCCTGGCTCCTTTCGTCACGGCCACCCTGGGCGGGGGCGCGGACGGCGGCAACATCTCCGCCTCCGTCCGGGCGCGCGACCGCTCCGGGCGCGTGCGGATTCCCGCGCGGACACCGTCGGCCCCGCGCCGGGTTCATCCGGCCGGAGGCCCGGAAGGCAGTCCCGACGGCGCCCCGGACGGCGCCCCGGTCGGCCGCCCGTCCAGGATCCCGACGTCGTAGAAGAACTGGTAGCGCGTCGGCTCGTCCGGCAGGAACCAGTGGAAGCCCTCCTCCAGGAAGACGGCCACGAGATTCACGGCGATCACCAGCCCCAGGAACCACAGCGCCGCCAGCCCCACCGCCCGGTACGCCCCCTCCCCCTCGGCCGGGATGACCCGGTCCGCCGTCGCGTGGGCGAAGGCCATGACGACGCCGACGGCGACGACCGAGGCCTGGAAGAGGATCCACGCCCAGACGTACAGGTGCAGGCCGAACACCTCGCTGCCGTACCCCTTGTCGCCCGGCAGGACGTGCAGCATCGTCTGCCGCCACGACGCGAACGAGCCCCCGACGGCGGCCACGAGGGCCAGGCCCCAGCCCGTCATGTAGTCGCGGCCCGTCACCGCCCCGCGGCGCAGCGCCGTGTGGACGATGTGGGCGGCTCCCATCGCCGCCAGCAGCATGAACATCCGCTGCACGACGCAGAGCGGGCAGGGGTGCTCCCACGGCCCGAACTGGTAGAAGAGCCCGCCGCAGACCACGCCCGTCCAGCCGATGACGAACACGCAGGCGAACCAGTACTGGACGCGGCCCAGCAGCCCGCCCTCCAGCGCAGCCTCCGGGAGGAGGCTGTACATCGCGGCCACCGTCAGTAGCTCAGGGTGAGGGCGAGGCCGCCGGTGACGTGGTGCGCCAGCAGCAGGATCACTGCGAGGAACATCAGCCACCAGGCGCCCAGAACGAGCGTCCGGGAGGAGTCCCGGTACATCGCGATCAGGGTGGCGAGGAGGCCGCCGAAGATGAGGGTGTCCATGGCGCGGACCGTATCGACATAGGGACATACCGGGCGCGCGGCGCGCCCCCGACCGGCTCCCCTTTACGCCGGTCGCCCGTCAGGCGCCCCGTCCCTTGCGCCGACTGCGCCGTCCCTCGCCCCGCAGGCCCTGCGCCCGCCCGTCCAGGGCGATCCACACCCGGACCTCGGTCCCGCCGAGCACCGAACGCCCCAGCCGCACGTCGCCGCCCGTCGACTCCGCGACCCGCCGCACGATGTCCAGGCCCAGGCCCGTCGAACCGTCGCGGCCGCCGTCGTTGCCCCGGCGCAGCGCCGCGTCCGGGTCGGAGATCCCCGGCCCCGCGTCCGAGACGAGCACGATGACCGCGTCCCCGGCGTCGTGGACGTCCACCGCGAAGGGGGTGCCCTCCGGGGTGTGCCGGAAGACGTTGCCGAGCATCGCGTCGAGCGCGGCCGCCAGCTCCGGCCGGGCCACGGGGATCCGTACCGTACGGTCGACCCCCGCGAGGCGCACCTCGCGGCCCTCGTCCTCCGCCAGCGCCGACCAGAAGGCCATCCGGTCGCGGATCACCTCGGAGGCGTCGCAGCCGGCGCCGCCCCCGCCCGCGGCGGCGGCGGGCGCGCGCTGCTCGCGCGCCGTCCGGATGATCGTGTCGACCTCGCGCTCCAGCTGTTCCACGGCCGCCCGCGTCTGCTCCGCCGCCGGACCGTCGCCGAGGGAGGCCGCGTTGAGCCGCAGCACCGTCAGCGGCGTCCGCAGCCGGTGCGAGAGGTCGGCGGCCAGCTCCCGCTCGTTGGCGAGGAGTTCCATCACCTGGTCCGCCATCGAGTTGAACGCGACGGCCGCCGAGCGGAGTTCCTTCGGCCCGTCCTCCGGGACCCGCGCCCCCAGCCGCCCCTCGCCCAGCCGGTGCGCGGCGTCCGCGAGCCGCTCGGCCGGCCGCACCAGGCGGGCGCCGAGCCGGTCCGCGACCGCCACCGAACCCACGATCAGGGCGAGGCCGACCCCGGCGAGGATCACCCAGGCGGTGGCCACGCCGTTGCTGAGTTCTCTCTCCGGTACCCGGATCTCCACGATCGCGATGTCCCCGGAGCCCAGCGCGATGGGCTGGAGCAGCGCGGACCCGCCGCCCGCCACCGGCACCGTGGCGGCCCGCCCCATCTCCCGGGTCCGGGTCACGGCCTGCCGGCCGGCCCAGCCGTCGCCGATGTCCACGCGCGGGCTGTCGCCGACGGCCGGGATGTGCACGGCCATCCGCCGCGCGGCGCCCATCTGCGTGGACTCCACGGCCTTGCGCAGCTGCACCGGGTCGGTGGTGATGGACAGGGTCGGCCCGATGGTGGCGGCCTGCCGCTCGGCGTTGGAGAACGCGCGGTCGCTGGCCATCTCCTGGACGACCAGCCCGAGCGGTACGGCGAAGGCCACGACCACCATGGCGGTGACCGCGAGGCACACCTTGACCAGCGCCCACCTCACGCCGGCGGCTCCAGCTTGACTCCGACACCCCGCAGCGTGTGCAGGTAGCGCGGGCGGGCGGCGGTCTCGCCGAGCTTGCGGCGCAGCCACGACAGGTGGACGTCGATGGTCTGGTCGTCGCCGTACGACTGCTGCCAGACCTCGGCGAGCAGCTCCCGGCGGGCCACGACCACGCCCGGCCGCCCGGCGAGGAAGGTGAGCAGGTCGAACTCCCGCCGCGTGAGGTCCAGTACGGCCCCGTCCAGTTCGGCCTGGCGGCGCAGCGGATCGATGGCGAGGCCGCCGACGCGCAGGACGCGGGAGGGCGGTTCGACCCCGGCCGCGGAACGGGCGCGGCGCAGGACGGCGGCCATCCGGGCGGACAGGTGTTCCACGGAGAAGGGCTTGGTCAGGTAGTCGTCGGCGCCGTCGTTGAGCAGCCGGACGATCTCCGCCTCGTCGTCGCGGGCGGTCGCGATGATCACGGGCACGTCGGTGATGCCGCGCAGCATCTTGAGCGCCTCGGCGCCGTCCAGGTCGGGCAGCCCGAGGTCCAGGATCACCACGTCGAAGCGGTGGTGCGCGACCTCGCGCAGGGCCTCCAGGGCGGTACCGACGCTGCGCACCGTGTGCGAGGCCTCGGTCAGGTGCCGGATGAGGGCGGAACGTACGAACTGGTCGTCCTCGACCACGAGCACACTAGCCATGGCCCGCACCGTAGCCCATTCGGGGGACACCCAGGGGTGCCGGGCCACGTCTGTGGCGGGTGGTGCAGTATGTCCCCCGATGCGACGAGGACTTGCACATGCCGGGGCGTGGACGCTCGCGACCGGGGCGGCGGTGACGCTGTCCTGGTGGGGCGTGCACACGGTCATGTCCGGCACGGCGTACGATCCGCCGCTCGCGGTGCCGCTGACCACGCAGCCGCTCTCGTCCTCCACCCACCAGGCGCAGCCGACGCCGGACGAGCCTCCGCCGTCCCCCTCGCCGTCACCGGCCGCGCCCTCCCCCTCCGCCTCCCTCTCGCCTTCCGCCGCCCGGTCCCCGGCGCCGTCCGCGCCCTCCCCGCAGCCGAACGGGAAGGGGTCCGGGGGCGAGCAGGTGAAGTCCTACAGCGTCTCCGGCGGGCGGGTCGTCTTCGATCTGCACGCCTCCACCGCCGATCTGGTGTCGGCGACCCCGTCGGCCGGCTGGCGGATGCAGGTGTGGAAGCAGGAGTGGTGGATCCGCGTGACCTTCACCCGGGACGACGGCCGCGAGGTGTCGGTTTTCTGCACCTGGCACGACCACCCGCCGCTGGTGGAGATCGTCGACCCGTAGTCCGGTGCCGTACGGATACGGTCACCCCATGAACGGCGCCGCGCGGTACGTCACGGATCTGATCGACGCCTGCGAGCGGTACGGGGACCGGCCCGCCCTCGGGTCCGGGCCGTGGGTGCTCACGTACTCCGAGGTGCTCTCCTGGACGTACCGGCTGGCGGGCGCCCTGGACGGGCTGGGCGTGCGGCGCGGCTCGGCGCTGGCCTGCGTGACGGCGGGCAGTCCGCCCCGGGCCCTGCTGGTGCGGCTGGCCGCCCACGTGCTGGGCGCGCGGCTCACCCAGGTGTGCGTGGGCCCCGCCACCCACGGCCTCGGCCTGCTCCTACGGGACTGCGCGCCCTCCCTGCTGGTCCACGACACCCCGGTGCCGCCGGGCCCGGGCGCCCGCATCGGCCTGGCCGGACTCCTCGAGCTGGCCGCCGCGCGCCCGGCCCTGCCGGTCGCGGTGGCGGCGCGCGGTGAGGACGTGGCCCGGGTGACCTACACGGGCGGCACGACGGGGCGCCCCAAGGGGGTGGCCTCGACGTTCGCCTCGATGGCCGCCCGGACCGCGACGCGCCGCGAGCCCGGCGGTCCCGGGGCCGGTGACCCGGGCGGCTCCGGGCCCGGCGGCCCCGTCCCGGCGGTGTTCGTGTCGACGGGCTCGCTCTCCCAGCGCTCCGGCGGCCGCTGCCTGGAACAGCTGCGGACGGGCGGCCGCTCGGAGCTCCTCCATCCCTTCGGCGTCCGGGCGTTCGCCGAAGCCTGCCGACGGCTGGGGCCCGCGTCCACGTACCTGACGCCCGCGGCGCTCTACCGGCTGCTCGACGACCCGGCGACCGCGGACGGGGTGCCCGGCCTGGTCCAGGTCTCCTACGGCGACTCCCCCGTCCACCCGGAGCGGCTGCGCCGGGCGCTGACCCGCTGGGGCCCGGGGGTGCGCTGGAGCCAGGGGTACGGGATGAACGAGGCGGGCGTGCTGTGCCGGCTGTCACCGGCGGACCACGACGCGGCGGCCGCCGCCCGCCCGGAGCTGCTGGGCTCCGTCGGCCGGCCCGTGCCCGGGGTGGAGCTGGAGGCGCGCGGTGCGCACGGGGCGGCCGTCGTGCCGGGTGCGACCGGGGAGCTGTGGGTGCGGTCCCCGATGGTGATGGCCGGCTACCGGAACCTGCCGGGCCTGACGGCGCGGGTGCTGCGGGACGGCTGGTTCCGGACCGGGGACGTCGGCCACTTCGACGACGACGGCTACCTGTACCTCGACGACCGGGTCAAGGACGTGGTCATGGTGGGCGGGGAGAACATCTACTGCGGTCCGGTCGAGGCGGCCCTGACCCGGCACCCCGCGGTGGCCGAGGCGGCCGTGGTGGGGCGGCCCGACGACGTCACGGGGGAGGCGGTGTGCGCCTTCCTGGTCGCGGCCCCCGGGCACGCCCCCACGGACGCGGCGGCCGCCGAGGCCTGCGCGCTGGTCGCCCGGACGCTGGCGCGGGACCACCGCCCGACGGCGGTGTTCTGGGAGACGGACCTGCCGCTGACGGACCGGGGCAAGCCGGACAAGCGCCGGCTGCGGGCGAGGGCGGCCGCCTCGCCCTCGGCGCAAGCCCGCCCTCAGTGGAAGACGGACGGCGGGGGCTGAGGTGAGGCCACCGCGGAGGCGTCCGAGACCGGAGCGGCGCCGCCCGCGAAGTCGGTGAGGGCCCGGCCGTGTTCCACCCGGCCCGGGTGCGGGTCGCTCGCCACGCGGCGGGTGAACTCGGCGAGCGGGAGCTCCCGGTCGGCGGCCACCAGAACGGCGTTGCCGAAGCGCTTGCCCCGCCACACCACCGGGTCGGCGGCCAGCGCCAGCTCCGCGAACCGGGACGCGGCCGTCGCGATCTGGCCCCGCAGGTGGGACAGCGGCGGACCGTCGGCGAGGTTCGCCACGTACCAGCCGCCCGGCGCCAGGGCCCGGCGCACGTCGTCCAGGAACTCGGCGCTCGTCAGGTGCGCGGGGGTGCGGGCGCCGCTGAACACGTCCGCGATCACCAGGTCCGCCCAGCCGTCCGGGACCTTGGCCAGGCCCGCCCGCGCGTCGACCGCCCGGACCCGGGGGCGCCCCCCCGGGGGCCCCCGGGGGGGGGGGCGGGCCAGAGCCACGAACCCCGCGGGGAGAGCTAAGATAAGTAGGGGCGCGGCGGGGGGGGAGGCGGCCGGGTAACACGCCGGGGGGTGAT
>NZ_JBSGWY010000012.1:33948-112369 GCF_053609145.1 Streptomyces sp. NPDC054961
CGCTAACTCGCGGTCCGCCCCGCCGGCGGGGCCCTGGGCCGGCCCCGCGCGCGGGTGGACCCCCCGCCCCCGCACCCGCGCCGGGGGGACCAGCGGCAGGTGCGTGCGGACGAAGGCCACGAGCCCGGCGTCGATCTCGACGATCTGCTGCGTCGAGCGGGGGCGGGAGGCGGCCGTGTACCGCGCGAGGGTGAAGGCTCCGCCGCCGAGGTGGAGCACGTTCAGGGGCTGCCGGGCGGGCGCGCAGAGGTCGATCAGGTGGCCGATCCGGCGCTGGTAGGAGAAGTCCAGGTATCCGGGGTCGTCCAGGTCCACGTGCGACTGCGGGGCTCCGTCGACGAGCAGGGTCCAGGCACGCGGGCGCTCCCGGTCGGGCTCCAGCGCGGCCTGCCCGCCGTCCACCTGACCGATCACCGCCTCGGAGGTGTCGCGTCCGCGCCGCTTGTCCTTGCCCTTGCCTGCCACCCGCCCATTATGGCTGGTCAGGGCGGGGCCGGGGTCAGCGACAGTTGTCCGCGGCCTCGATCAGCCGGGCCGCCTCGCCGAGCGCCGCGCGCAGCACCTCCGGGTCGGTGACCGGCTCGACGGCCTCCGGGGGGAGCAGCCAGCCGGTGTCGCCCGCGGTGGGCGAGGCGTCGCCGAAGCGCATGCCGCGCCCGTTGGTCTGCGTGCAGGCGCTGCCCGGCAGGTCCCAGGCGTCGGCCGTGCCGGGCGGGACGAGGAAGCCGAGGGTGCTGCCCGAGCCGTCGTGCAGGACCGGGCCGACGCCGCACGCCTGGCTGGCCTGGCCGGCGGCCCGGCGGATGATGTCGACGGCCTCCAGCCCCTGCCGGGTGGGCACGGTGACCAGATCCGGGGCTCCGGCGATCAGGAGGGCGCCGGGCGCCGCGGACAGGCCGGACCCCAGGGGCGCTCCGGTCATCAGCGGCGCGCCGGGCTCGGGCGCGGTGTCCGTTCCAGTGCTCTCCATGCCGGCCTCCACCAAGGGAACCCCTCCTCGATCCGCGTACGACCCTCACGGGAAGGGCGGGAACCCAGAAAGGTTCCTCCCACTCCGCATGGGTTCAACGCGCGGGAACGTCAACGGGTGCGGCGGCAAGACGCTGCAAAGGATGGCAGTTCATGGCGGATCCCGGGTGAGATATCCGTTTTGTAGCCAAACACCGCGTCAACCACCGGTCACTGGCGGTACGTTCGTGCCCGCCGGACACCCGTCACACAGCCACCGGCAGCGCGTCCCTTGCCCCAGAGAGGCCACGTCCATGGCGGCGTCCCCCCACTCACCCAATTCCCCTTTCCGGCGGCTGCGCGGGCAGCACTCCCCGGCCGAGTTCGCCGCGATGGTGCGCAGGGCGGCGAAGGAGATCGGCGAAACGGTTTCCTGCGACGCCCGTTACATCGGCCGGGTCGAGTCCGGCGAGATCCGTTGCCCCAACTACGCCTATGAGCGGGTCTTCCTCCACATGTTCCCCGGCCACACCCTGGGCGACCTCGGGTTCTCCCCCCGCGAGACCGTGCGCGGCAGGCTGGCCCAGCGCGAACAGGCCTCGCCCTTCTCCCCCTTCACCCAGCGTCCCCGGCCGGGTTCCCCTTCGCGTTCCAAGGAGAGCGACGTGCTGCGTCGCGCGTTCATGGCGGGCGGCTCCGCGACCGTGGCGGCCGCGACCCTCAGCCTCACCCTGCTCGGCGACGCCCGCCGGCTCCCCTCCCGCGCCGGCGAGTCCGAGGCGGCCGCGGTCGAGGACGCCGTGCGCCAGATCCGGCTGCTGGACGACCGGCACGGCGCGGACGACCTCTACCGGCGGGCCGCTGAACCCCTGCGCACCGCCTACGCGTTGCTCGACGCGGGGGCCACCCGGCAGTCCACCGAGGACCGGCTGCACGCGGGCGCGGGCGAACTCGCCGTCTCGGTGGGCTGGCTCGCGCACGACTCGGGCCGCTTCGACGACGCCCGCTCGCACTACGCGGAGGCCCTCGCCACGGCCCGGGTCTGCGGCGACCCGGGCCTGGAGGCGCACGCCTTCAGCAACATGGCCTTCCTGGCGCGGGACTGCGGCCGGCCGCGCGAGTCGGTACGAGCGGCCCAGGCGGGCCGCCGCGCCGCCCGCGCCCTCGGTTCCCCCCGGCTGCTCTCCCTGCTCGCCCTCCGGGAGGCCGGCGGCTGGGCGGGGCTGGCGGACCGCAAGGCGTGCGAGGAGGCGCTGGCCCGGGCCCACACGGAGTTCTCGCGCGGCGAGGCCGGGGCCGACCCCGAGTGGATGTCCTTCTTCGGCGAGGCCGAACTGGAGTCGCTCGAGTCCCGCTGCTGGGCGGCGCTCGGCGAACACGCCCGCGCGGCGCGGCACGCGCGGCGGGCGGCGGACCTCCAGGATCCGCACTTCGCCCGCAACGTCGCCCTGTACACCGCCGAACTGGCCGACAACCTGGCGCACGCCGGCGCCCCCGACGAGGCCTCCTGGGCGGGCGGGCGGGTGCTGGACCTGCTGACCGAGGTGCAGTCGACCCGCATCCGGTCCATGCTCGCGGCGACGGCCGGCACCCTGGTTCCCCACCAGCGCTCCCCGCGCGTGGGCGCGTTCCTGACCCGCCACGCCTCGGCCTGAGGCCCGGCGGCACCGGCCCCGCCCGGCGCCCCCGCCGTCCGACCGGCCCGCGCCGTACGGGGAGTTCGCGCCGTACGGGGAGTTCGCGGACGGACCGGGGCCGGCGGGGGCCGGGGCGGAGACAGGGGGTGTCACACGTCCAAGTGGCCCGTGTCGTTCCACCGCTCCAGCGCGGGGGCCCCGTACGCCCAGCCCAGGACCGACAGGGACGTCGGCTCCAGCCGGATGCGGGCGCCGAAGGAGGCCTCGAAGCCGAGCCAGCGCGCCGCCAGGGTGCGCAGGATGTGGCCGTGCGCGAAGACGAGGACGTCCCGCTCGGCCGAACGGGCCCAGGTGACGACCTCGTCCGCTCGGGCCGAGATCTGCGCGACGGACTCGCCGCCCGGGACCCCGTCGCGCCAGATCAGCCAGCCGGGCCGGACCGCCTGGATCTCGGCCGGGGTCATGCCCTCGTAGTCGCCGTAGTCCCACTCCATCAGCGCGTCCCACGGCTCCGCCTGGACGCCGAAGCCGGCCAGGTCGCAGCTCTCGCTCGCGCGCACGAGCGGGCTGGTGCGCACCTCCAGGCCGCGCAGGCTCGCCCACGGATCGCGCGCGAGGCGCTCGCCGAGCAGCTTCGCGCCGCGCCTGCCCTCCTCCAGCATGGGCACGTCGGTGCGTCCGGTGTGCTTGCCGAGCTGGGACCACGCCGTCTGGCCGTGACGGGCCAAGAGGATGCGGGGGGCCATATGAGTTCTCCCGGTCGAGGGGCGGGGGTTACGGAACGACGAAGCCATTCGCACGGCTTTGCGGGGATTGCGTCGTCCATCCATCATCCATGACGTGAATGGCGTGCAACCTCCGTCACTTCACACACGTCTTACGGCGTATGACTAATCGGCGGCAAGCCCCACGATGGTGGGCCGAACTGCTGCTCCTGGGGCTCGTCTACGCGGCGTACTCGGGCGGCAGACTCCTCGTCCGGGGCGACCTGCGGCTCGCCGTGGACCACGGACTCGCGATCCTGCGCCTGGAGGAGCTGCTGCGGATCGACTTCGAGCGGCCGCTCAACCGGCTCTTCACCGACCAGGGCGCGCTCGGCATACCCGCCGACTTCGTCTACGCCTCGCTGCACTACCTCGTCACCCCCGCCGTGCTGATCTGGCTCTACCACCGCCGCCCTGTGCAGTATCGATTCGCCAGGACCTGGCTGATGTGCTCCACCCTCCTCGGGCTCATCGGCTTCGCCCTGGTCCCGACCTGCCCGCCCCGGCTGCTGGACGCCTCGTACGGCTTCGTCGACACGATGGCCCGCTACAGCGGGTACGGCTGGTGGGGCGGCGAGGCCAGTGCCCCGCGCGGGCTCGGCTCCTTCACCAACCAGTTCGCCGCCATGCCGAGCCTGCACGTGGGCTGGGCCCTGTGGTGCGGCATCTCGCTGTGGCGCCACGGGCGCCACCCGGTGGTGCGGGCGCTCGGCGCCGCGTACCCCGCCGTCACGGCCCTCGTGGTCATGGGCACGGCCAACCACTACTTCCTCGACGCCGTCGCCGGGGCGGCCGTCATGGGCGTCGGCTGGCTCGCGGCCCGCGCCGTCATGCCTGCCGTGACCCGCCGGTCCGCCGCGTCCGCCGCACCCGCCACGTCCGCCCCGATCGCCGCACCCGCCGCGTCTCCCGCACCCGCCGCGTCCGGCCCGGATACGGCCCGAACAGCCGGTTTCCACGGTAAGTCCACGATTGTCAGTGGCGGATGGGAGACTTCCGCGGGTGAGCTCCTACCCGTCCAGCGGTCAGCCGCCGCAGAGCCTTCCGCCCCGGGCCCAGGCTTCGCGCCCCCCGCGGTCCCGGACCCCGCGGCCCCCGGCCCCGCAGCCGAGGGCCCCCCAGCCGGCGGCACTGCGGCAGCGGCTCGCTGACCTGCGCGGCCCCGCCGTACCGCCCCGTCCGCTCGACGCCCGCGCGCTGGCGGCCCTCGCCGCCAACCCCGGCTGCGGCAGACGCGCCCTGCTCGACGGCGCCGGCGTGGACAAGACCGTCCTGGCGGCGGCCCTCGGCTCGCCCGCCGCCTTCGGCCAGTCGCAGTTCGCCATCGTGCGCGGGAACTCCTTCGAGGCCAAGGTCAAGGGCGACGGCGGCGCCGAGCTCCTGCGGCTCGTGTACGAACACCTCGGCGCGGGACCGGGTGCCGGCACCCCGGCCGGCGCCCGGGTGGAGCCGCCCGGCGCGGACGCCCTCCGGCCCGACCTCACCGCCGCCGGGCCGGAGGGCCGCGCCGCCCGCACCGCGCTCGCGCTGCGCGACGCCACCGCCGCCGGGGCCTGGACCCTGCTCGACCACCCCATGCTCGCCCTGGAGGTGGCCGGGTCCCCGGCCTACCTGGAACCGGACGCCGTGGTCGTGCATCCCGACGGCCGCTGGACCGTCGTGGAGATCAAGTCGTTCCCGGTGATCGACGGGACCGCCGACGCGGCGAAGGTGGGCGCCGCCGCCCGCCAGGCCGCGGTCTACGTGCTGGCCCTGGAGAAGACCGCCGCGAAGCTGGCCGGCGCCGAGGTCGGGCACACCGTGCTGCTGGTCTGCCCCAAGGACTTCTCCAACCTGCCGACCGCCTCCCCCGTCGACGTCCGCCGCGAGCGCTCCGTGACCCTGCGCCAGCTGGAGCGCCTCACCCGGGTCGAGGAGCTGGCCGGGGCCCTGCCCGAGGGGCTCAGCTTCGATCCGGCGCGCTCCGCCGAGGAGCTGACCGAGGCCGTCGCGGCCGTCTCCGCCGCCTATGCCCCCGAGTGCCTGGCCGCCTGCGAGCTGGCCTTCCACTGTCGGGAACGGGCGCGCGGGGCCGGCGAGGTGACCGCGCTGGGCCGCTCCGTACGGGGCGAGCTGGGCGCCCTGACCACCGTGGAGGCCGCCCTCGCGGCGGCCCTGGCGGGCGAACCCGCCGCCGGCCGCGGAGCCGGACCCGGGGCCTACCTCGACGCCGACCCCGACGCCGACCCCGACGTCAGCGCCGAGACCGGGGCCGACCCGACCGCGGCCGCGCTGCGGTACGCCGCCCGGCTGCGCGCCGAGGCCCTGGAGCAGGCCCCCGCCCTGATCCGCCAGGAGGACCGCGCATGTCCCTGCTGACCACCCTGGCCCGGCTCGAGGCCGTCCGGGCCGGCCGGGCCCAGGCCCTGGCGACCGTACGGCACCGGCACCTGAGCGAGCGCCCGCTGGTTTTCGTACCGCTGACGACGGCGGGCGAGGCCGGGGCTCCGCTCGGGGCGATGTTCGGCACCGATCCGGACGAGCCGCGGATCCTCGCCCTACCGCAGCCGCGCGACCGCGACCTGCGCTGGGAGTTCCTGGCGGAGCTGGCCGGGTACGTGGTCCCGTACATCGACGGGTACGCGGACGAGGTCGAGCTCGTGGAGCGCAACGAGACCGACCCCGAGACCGGGCTCAAGGCCACCGCCGAGCTGTGCCTCGACGCGCCGCAGCTGATCGTGCCGAGCCGCGCGGGCATCGAGTTCGTACGGCTGCTGGGCCGGTCCATGCGGTTCCGCCGGACCGCCGAGGAGGACCCCGAGAACCCCTATCCGGCGCCCGCGCGGGTGCCGCTGCTGGGCCGCTGGTTCACGCACCTCGCGGAGCGCTCCCGGGTGCCGGGCTCCTCGATGCTGCTGTCGGCGACTGACCTGCTGTCCCGGCACTGGGCGACGGGCCAGAGCAATCTCGAGGACCAGCACCTCGGGGCGCTGCTGGCGTGGATCGACCCGCCGGAGGGCGAGTGCGGCGCCGCGTGGGCGCTGCGCGCGGAGCTCGGCCGGGGCGGGGACGGGCAGCTGCTGGTCCCGCCGGCCGGACCGGCCACCGATCCGGCCTTCGACAACAAGCTGCTGGCTCCGGCGATCGCGAAGTACGACGCGGCGCGGACGGCCGGACCGGCGGACGGCGAGGCGCGGCGGTCCGCGGAGCGGGTGGTGCGCCGGCTCGTCGAGGACCAGATGCGCGACACCTGGGACGCGACCTGGCGGGCCATCGGGCTGCTGCGCGAACTGCCCGCCGGGGAGCGGACCGTGGACCGCTGGACCGGCGACCGCTGGTCGTACAGCGCGCACCGGGACCGGGTCCGCTCGGGCGAGGCCCCGCAGCCGCGCCGCGACGACGCGGTGACGGCGGCCGCGAAGCTGGCCGCGCGGGAGCGCGAGCAGGTCAAGCTCGACGCCCACGAGGCCCTGGACGACCCGCTGGTGATGGCGGGCCGTCGGCACGCCGGCGAGGCCTTCGCCGGCGAGGTGGTCGACGTGGTCATGGAGTGGACGGACGCGAAGCGGCCGAGCCCGCGTCCGCTGGTGACCGTGGCCACGGCGGACCGGCCTCAGCTGACCGCCGGCGGTGAGGGCGGCGGACAGGGGCCGAAGGTGTACCGCTCGCTGGACGGCCGCCCGCAGAGCGCCCGGTTCGTCCGCTGGGAGGAGGACGGCCGGCTCGTGCTGCGCCTCCTCGACAAGATGGGCCGCGGCAGGGAACCGGAGGCCGGCTCGGTGCCCGAGAAGGGCGACCGGATGTGCTGGACGCTCTTCGAGCACGACGCGCGCGGCGGCCCGAAGCTGCCGGACCCCGAGCAGACCCCGTGGACCCACGGCGGACCGCCCGCGCACCTGGCCGCCGGCGCCGCCACCGCGCCGCCGCTGCCGCTTCCCGACCCCGTGACCGACGAGGACCTGCTGTGAGCTTCGATCCGGGCACCGAGGCCGACCGGGCCACCGGGGCCATCCTGCGCGACACCCTGCACGGCACGGCGCGGGGCGTGGTCGTCGACTCCCCGCCCGGGGCCGGCAAGTCCACGCTGGTGGTCCGGGCGGCGCGGGAGCTGGCCGCGGCCGGGCGCCGGCTCATGGTGGTCGCGCAGACCAACGCGCAGGTCGACGACCTGGTGCTGCGGCTCCACGGCAAGGACCCGGAGCTGAAGGTCGGCCGGCTGCACAGCAGTGACGCGGACGCCTACGATCCCGCCCTGCGCGAGCTGGACTCGGTGGTCCTCTCCTCGAAGGCGGCCGACCTCGCCGAGCTGCCGGTCACCATCTCCACGGCGGCCAAGTGGGCCTGGGTCAAGAACGTGGAGCCCTGGGAGCACGCCATCGTGGACGAGGCCTACCAGATGCGCTCGGACGCCCTGCTGGCCGTGGCCGGGCTGTTCGACCGGGCCTTGTTCGTCGGCGACCCGGGGCAGCTGGACCCCTTCAGCGTGGTCGGCGCCGAGCAGTGGGCGGGCCTGTCCTACGACCCCTCCGCCTCGGCGGTCAGCACCCTGCTCGCCCACAACCCGACGCTGCCGCAGCACCGGCTGCCGGTGTCGTGGCGGCTGCCGGCTTCGGCAGCGCCGCTCGTCTCCCGCGCGTTCTACCCGTACACGCAGTTCCGCAGCGGTACGGGCCACGGCGAACGCCGGCTGTCCTACGGGGTGGCGGGCGACGGCTCGGGCCCCGACCGGGTCCTGGACGAGGCCGCCGAGTCGGGCTGGGGCCTGCTGGAACTCCCGGCCCGGCACACGCCGCGCACCGATCCGGAGGCGGTGCGGGCGGTGGCCCTGGTGGTCCGCCGGGCGCTGGACCGGGGCGCGGTGACGGTGGACGAGCAGCCCGGCGGCCCGTCCCCGCTGACGGCCGACCGGATCGCCGTCGGCACGGCCCACCGCGACCAGGCGGCGGCGGTCCGCGCGGCGCTGGCCGCGCTGGGCGTCACCGGGGTCACGGTGGACACCGCGAACCGGCTGCAGGGACGCGAGTACGACCTCACGGTCGTCCTCCACCCCTTGTCGGGCCGCCCGGACGCGACCGCCTTCCACCTGGAGACGGGCCGGCTGTGCGTCCTGGCCTCGCGGCACCGGCACGCCTGCGTGGTGGTGGCCCGTGCGGGGATAGCGGAACTGCTGGACGAGCACCCGTCGACGGAGCCGGTGCAGCTGGGGGTGACGGTGAAGTTCCCGGACGGCTGGGAGGCCAACCACTCGGTGCTGGCGCACCTGGCGGAGCACCGGGTGAGCTGGAAGCCCTGACCGGGTTCACCCGCCGCTGATCGCGGCGGCGTAAGCCCGGGGATTGTCGAACATGAGGCAGTGCGCCGCGTCGGGCACCGTCACCACCCGGACCCCGGCGTCGGCGAGTCGGGCCGCGTCCCAGATGTCCGGGCTCAACTCCCCGATGAGGAAGTCCCGCGGGATGCCGAGGGATTCCAGCATGGCCCGCAGGGTGGGCCGCGTGGCGCGGTCCAGCCCCACCGCGCTGCGGTACAGGCCGACGGGGTCGGCGAGCCGCATCGTGGCGCTCCACCGCCAGCCGACGCGTTCGAGGGTGGCCTCGAACCCCCCGCCGCGCACGAACTCCTCCTCGGAGTAGGAGACGATGCCGCTGCCGCCGGGGAGCAGACCCAGATGCGGGTCGAGCCTGGCCTCGCCGAGCACGAGGCGGGAGACGAGCGCGGGGTAGCGGTAGGCCAGGACGATGGCGACCGCACCGCCCATGCTGTGGCCGACCACTTCGGCGCCGGTCACACCGGCCGCGGCGAAGACGGCGGCGAGCGCCTCGGCGTGGTCCTCCGGGGAGTACCCGAAGCCGGCGGGGCGGTCGCTGATCCCGAAGCCGGGCAGGTCGACGAAGAGCGTCCGGCGCCCGGCCAGGGCCGGGTCCAGCGAGAGGTGCGCGGTGTACGGCCCGGACGCGGCGCCCAGTCCGTGTACGTGGACCCGCGCGGGGCCGGCGCCGTCGGCCTCCGTCCAGCGTATGTACGCGCCTTCGGTGCCGAATCCGGTCTGTCGCATCGCTGCCGCCTTCCAGAGGTGGGGATTCCGTCCGGGACTATACATCGGCATCGATGTATGTCGACTGCGTTGTACTACGCCGGTGAAGCATAATGACGGGCATGCTCGAACTGGCCATCCTGGGTTTCCTGTACGAGACCCCCCTGCACGGCTACGAACTCCGCCGTCGCATCGCGGCCCTGACCGGCCACGTCAAGCCGATCGCGGAGGGCACCCTCTACCCGGCGATCAAGCGCCTGGAGAAGTCGGGATGGCTGCGGCGGGAGACCCGGCCCGGCGCGGGAGCCGCTCCCCGGCACGTGCTGGACCTGACCGAACAGGGCAGGGCGGAGGTGCGCCGGCGCCTGACGGAGCCCGCGGAGGTGGAGGTCAGCGACGAGAACCGGTGGTTCACGGTCCTGGCGTTCCTCCGGTACCTGGACGACGACGGCCCGGCCCAGGCGGCGGTGCTGCGGCGGCGCCTGGCGTTCCTGGAACAGCCCTCGAGCTTCTTCTACGAGGGCGACCGGCCGGTGCGCGCGGAGGAACTGCGCGACCCGTTCCGGCAGGGGATGCTGGCCATCGCGCGGGCGACCAGCCGGGCCGAACTCGACTGGCTGCGCGCGACGCTGACGGAGCTGGACGCCGCGGCGGCCGCACGCCCGTGACCTGCGTGGCGTCGCCGGAGTAACGGCCGGGCCGCGGCGACCCGCACACCGGTGGGCCCGTCAGCAGCCGCTCACCTGCTCGACCCCCGCGTCGCGGAGCCGGTCCGGTTCCCCGTGCGCACCATCGGTCGTACGCGTGTTCCCACTCGTGTGCGGGCGCTCTCCGGCCATCTTGCGCGACGTTGGACAATGGACGGTGGCCCGGAAGCTTTTCGTACGCGCAGCAGGAGGACACGCATGGCAGAGCCCGAGCGGACGCGGCGCAGGTTGCGGCCCGCGCAGCTGCTCTTCGAGCCGTCGGAGACCGTCACCGACCCGGAGCACTTCTTCGACCTCGAATCGATCGACGACCCGCGGGAACTGCTGATCCGGGCGACGGAACTGACGCTGGCGTTCCGGGCGGCGCAGGAGCGGGCGGTGGAGTTCCAGGCGGTGGCGGCGGCGCAGCTGGCGGATCCCAGGCGCTTCGACCGGTTGCCCACGGCGGCGATCGCGGAGCAGGCGGAGTGGACCGAGGACTACGCGCGCAAGATGATCGAGTTCGGCGAATCCCTCCTCCGCGGCGCCGCCCCCGAGATCCCGTAGGCCGTTCGACCGGGCCGGCCCGCGGGCGTACGCACAGCGCGTGGCACGGGCCGGGCCGCGTCGGCGGCCCCCGGCCCCGCCCCGCAGCCCGCGCCGGCCGCGCTCCGGGGCGCCGCGCGCGCGACTGCTGGCATATGCGGCGCGCAACATACCCCAGTCGGACCCCATCCGTCCCCACTTTCCGTAACTCCCGGGGACCGAACCGCTACGCCCGGTAGACCTTGGCATATGACGACCCTGACGAGCTGCCCCGCCCTCGACGCGCGGAACCCGCGGGCTCCGCGGACCCCCGCCACGCACGTCACGCCGGCCGGCGCCGCCTGGCTCGCCTCCGCGTCCGCACACCCGCACCGCACGCTCCGCGCCTGGCAGGCCCGGCCGACCGCGCCCGCCGCGCTGCCCTGCGGGACCGCCTTCGACGTCGTCAACGTCCCGCTCGTGCTCGGCCGCCGCATGCTCGACCTGCTCTGGGCCGAGGGCCCCGGCTCCGGGCCGGCCGCCGTGCACCGCGGCCGGATGCTGCTCTTCGCCGCTCCCGGCACCGCCCACCGGCTCCCGGCACTCCTCGCCTGGGAGGAATGGGGCACCCCCGCCACGCCCGCCACACCTACCGCCTCCACCACCCCCGCCGCCCCGCTCTGCCACGGCCGCGGGGACGCCATCACGGTGCCCCCGCTGGCCGCCGGGCCCGGGCCGTCCCGGTGGCTGGTGGCGCCCGACACCCGCCAGCCCTGGCTGCCCGGACCCGAGGCCCTGCTGTGGGCATTCGTCCGGGCCGCCCGAGCTGCGGATATCGATTTTTCCGATCGCCGGTCGGGGTGCTAATGTCTTGCTCGTCACCAAGCGCCGCTAGCTCAGTTGGTTAGAGCAGCTGACTCTTAATCAGCGGGTCCGGGGTTCGAGTCCCTGGCGGCGCACAGACGGAGAAAGACCCCCACACGCGTGGGGGTCTTTTTCGTGTCCGGCGTCCCGCGCCCGGACGTGCCGCCACCGCTACCGCGTGATCTTCACCGTATAGGCGCCCGACTGCGTCCGGTCCGCCACCTTGATGGTGATCCGCTCGCCCGGCACGGTGAACGTCTCCCCCACCTCCAGCGGCGCGTCCGCCAGCGGCGGGTACACCGACCGGTCCCAGCAGGCCTCGGTGCCCGGATGCGCGTCCACGACCTCGATCGGCCCGCCCCCCGAGGCCGCCTCGTTGCGGACGCGGTAGACGAGGACGCCCTCCGTGCACGTCTCCCCGTCGTTGCCGGCGGAGCCCCGCGCCTCGACCGCGATCGCGCTGCCGGAACCCGTACGGACCACGGCGAGCCGGGTGCCGCCCGTGCCGCCCCGGAGCGGTGCGGCGGAGAGCGGCTGGAGGGTGTGCAGGGAGGAGCCCGCCTGCACGCAGTCGACCTGGGAGGCGTCCAGCCAGCCCAGCTTCCACTTCTGCCAGGCGAAGAGGTCCGGGGACATCCCGAACTGGCTGCCCATGACGTCCCAGTCCCCCACGTACGTGTCCCAGTCGCCCTTCCCGTCCGTCGGCCGGTGGTACAGGTCGGGCAGGTCGAAGACGTGCCCGGTCTCGTGGGCCAGCACGTTGCGGTCCGGCGGGTGCTTCTCGAAGACCGTGACGATGCGGCGCAGCTGCGTGCCGTCGGCGCTGATCGGGCGGTCGAAGTTGACGACCTTGGTGGCGTCCGAGTCGACGCCGGGGGCGTCCGGGTCGGCGACGAAGTAGACGACGTCGTACCGGCTGAAGTCCACCTGCGGGTCGGCGGCCGCCACGGCGTCGCGCAGGTAGGCGGCGCGGCCCTCCGGGGCCCAGTCGCGCTGTATCCCGTAGGCCGCGGACGGCTTCGGCATCCTGGTCCACTGCTTCTGCGGGTGGGGGACCAGCCGGAACCGGCCGTACGAGGCCCGCTCGAAGAAGTCGCTGGTCGCCGGGAAGTAGTCGCCGGTGAGCTGCTCGGTCGTCAGGGTGGTGCGGTGGTCGGGGAAGGAGAGGAAGACCATGACCGCGTTGAGGGTCCGCTCGGGCCGGGGGTAGGCGCCGTTCCAGGTGTCCAGACCCAGGGAGTGGTGCGCCGCGGTACGGGTCAGCGCGCAGGGTCCGGCCCCGGGGGCGGCGACCGCGGGTCCCGCGACGAGCGACATGGCGGCCAGCGCCGCCAGGGAAGTGACCGCCGCCGCCGTGGTCCGCAGAGGGGAGCGGTCCACTCCCCCGGGTGTCTGCTGTCGCGGCACATCGACCTCCGGTGGTGGATTGGTCCCTCTTCATCCACCTTGAGGCGATTGTCTTACTAATGCCCTGTTCCGCTGCCCCACACGAGTGAGCACTAGGGCAAGCCGGTGACGCCCGGAGTTCACGCGCCTGTCTACGGAACGTCACGATCGATCAGGTCAGGACAACGGAGGACATCACGCGGCCACGGCCGAGCAGGAACGATCAAGCGGCTCCGCACCGACGATCCGTCACCCCACTGAACTCCCGCGCCCCGTACGGCGACGCCGCTGGATAGGGCCGCACGGCAGCCTCTATGATCGGCAGACTTTCCTGCACGGACACCGACACGCACTGCGGGAGCCAACGGTGAGCGGAACCTCAGAAGGAACCGGTTCGGCGGCCGACAGCATCCGACCGGCCATGACGCAGCGTCACACCGCAGTGGCGGCGACGGCCACCCCGGACCGCGCGCGGTCCGCATCCCACGACAGCGGCCGGTCCGGGCACGGGGCCCCCGACGGGGCGGAACACCGGGCCGGGCAGCAGGCGGACCACCCGCACGAGCGCCGGGCCGAGCACCCGCCCGGCCGCCCGGGCGAGCAGCAGGAAGAGCACCCGGCCGACCGCCGGGCCGACTACCGGGCCGCCTTCGACGCGGCCCACCTCGCGATGGCCGTCGTCGACCGCACCGGTCACGTCGTCCGCGCGAACGAGGCGCTCGCCGGCCTCCTCGGCAACCGGCCCCAGGCCCTCGCCGGGCGGTCCGCCGCCGACCTGGTGGACCTGGCCTCCGAGGCCCGCACCTGGCAGGCGTACCAGGAGGTGCTGCGCGGCCGTCAGGCCCGGCTGCGCTGCACCCGCCGGATCAAGCACCCCGACGGGCACTCGCTCTGGACCGAGATCACCCTCGGGCCCGTCCCGGGGTCCGGCGAAGTGCTGCTGTCCGTCGCCGACATCAGCGACCGGCGCGACCTCCAGGCCCGGCTGCGCCACCTCCAGATGCACGACCCGGTCACCCGGCTGCCCAACCGGGCGCTGTTCTTCGAGCGGCTCTCCGCCGCCCTGGAGGCGTCCTCGTACGAGCACGGCGGCACCGGCCGGATCGGGCTGTGCTACCTGGACCTCGACGGGTTCAAAGCCGTCAACGACACCCTCGGCCACCGGGTCGGCGACCGGCTGCTGGCCGCCGTCGCCGCCCGGCTGACGCAGTGCGCCGACCAGTCCGGCTACGGGCGCACCGGGGGCCACCTCGTGGCGCGGCTCGGCGGCGACGAGTTCGCCCTGCTCGTCGAGGACTCCACCGGCACCGAGCAGCTCGCGGACCTGGCCCGCAGCGTGCTGGCCGCCGTACAGGAGCCGTTCGACCTGGCCGGGCAGCGGCTGTCGGTCTCCGCGTCGATCGGGGTGGTGGAGCGGGCGGCCGCCGGAACCTCGGCGACCGCGCTGATGCAGGCCGCGGACACCACGCTGTACTGGGCGAAGGCCGACGGCAAGGCCCGCTGGACGCTCTTCGACCCGGAGCGCAACGCGCACCGGATGACGCGGCAGGCCCTCGCCTCCACCCTGCGGCCCGCCGTGGAGCGCGGCGAGTTCACGCTGGAGTACCAGCCGCTGGTGGACCTGGAGAGCGGGCTGGTGCGCGGGGTCGAGGCCCTGGTGCGCTGGAGCCATCCGCAGTTCGGCACCCTCACGCCGAATCGGTTCATCGGCATCGCGGAGGAGGACGGCTCCATCGTCCAGCTGGGGCGGTGGGTGCTCCGGACGGCGTGCCGCCAGGCGCGCCGCTGGCAGATCGAGCAGCCCAGCGACTCCCCCGTCTTCGTGTCCGTCAACGTGGCAGTGCGCCAGGTCTGGGACTCCGACCTGGTGGGCGACGTCGCCGAGATCCTCTCCGAGACGGGTCTGGCCCCGCAGCTGCTGCAACTGGAGCTGACGGAATCGGCGGTGATGGGCTCGGCCGGGCGGCCGCTCCAGGCCCTGCAGGCGCTGAGCGACATGGGGGTGCGGATCGCCATCGACGACTTCGGCACCGGGTACTCCAACCTCGCCTACCTCAGCCGGCTGCCGGTCTCGGTGCTGAAGCTGGACGGCTCCTTCGTCCGGGGCTTCCGCTACGAGGAGGGCGCCCATCCGAACCCGGCCGACGAGACCATCGTCGAGGCCCTGGTGCAGCTCGCGCACCGGCTGGGCCTGACGGTGACGGCGGAATGCGTGGAGACGGCCGGCCAGGCGGCCCGGCTGCGCCGCGTCGGCTGCGACACCGGCCAGGGCTGGCTGTACTCGCGCGCGGTGGCCCCGGAACGGATCGCCGAGATGATCACCGCCCGCCCGCCGTCGGCCTGAGCCCGCGCGCACCCCGCGGCACCGGCGCACGACCGCCCCCGCACCCCTGGGAGAGGGGGCGGGGGCGGCCGGCGCTCGGCGCGGGGTGGGGGGAGATCAGCAGGCGCCGAGGTCCTTCCAGACACCCCATTCACCGGTGGTGCCGGGCACCTCGTTCTGCGTCCACCACTGGGCCTTGTACGTGTGGCCGTTGTACGAGACCACGCTGCCGCCGGTGTAGACGGTGCCGGGGACGTAGGCCGCGGCGGTGCAGCCCGTGGTGGGCGGCGTCGTCGGGGGCGTCGTCGGCGGGGTGGTCGGAGGCGTCGTGGGCGGGGTGGTGGGAGGCGTGGTCGGCGGGGTGGTCGGCGGCTGGGTGGTGCCGCCGAGGGAGTCCGAGATCTGGTTCAGCAGCGTGGCGTTGGCGTCCAGGCCGAGGAGGGAGTACATCATCGCGCCGGCCAGGCCGCGCTGCTTGCCGTAGTCGACCCGGGCCTGGATGGACCGCTGGTTCAGGCCGGTGAAGAACTCGCCGTCCTTGAAGAAGTACGAGGCCTTGGCCTGGTCGTCCCAGAAGGTGGTCGCCGGGTTGTCGACGATCCCGCCGAGCTCCTTGTAGAGCGCGATGCCGGCCTGCTGGCTGGTCGGACGGGCCGCGGAGGCCTGGGTGGCGGGCTGGGCGAGGCCGTTGGTGGTGCCGGCGGGAACGCCCTTCCAGCCGCGGTAGTAGAACTCGTAGCCCAGGGTCAGCTTGTTGGCGGGGAAGCCGCCGGCGATGCCGTAGGCCGCGTTGCCGTCGATCCAGGAGTCGATGGCGTTCTTGATTCCGTACTTCTCGGTTCCCGGGGCGATGACGTCGGTCGGGTCGGCGGCCGAGTTCAGCAGCGGGGACTGGTGGTACGTCGGACCGTCCGCGTCCCAGGCGCCGTGCATGTCGTACGTCATGATGTTCGCGTAGTCGAGGTACGCGCCGATCTTGTCCGTCTCGATGTACTTGATCTTGTCCTGGCCGGCCGGCAGGGCCGAGGTCAGCAGGTAGTGCTTGCCGCCGTTGGCCGCGCCGTAGGCGTCGAGCTGGGTGCGGAACTCCTTCAGCAGGAGCGTGAAGTTCTGCTTGTCCTCGGGGGCGTAGTGGTTGCCGAGGTGGCCGCCCGCCGAGCCCGGGTACTCCCAGTCGATGTCGATGCCGTCGAAGATGCCCGCCGCGCTTCCCGCGCCGCCGTAGCCGCCCTCGACGGGCAGGTTGCCCTTGATGTACTGGTCGATGCAGGAGGAGACGAGCTTCTTGCGGGAAGCGTCGGTCTTGGCCGCGTCGCTGAAGTACTTCGAGTAGGACCAGCCGCCGACCGAGATGTTGATCTTCAGGTTCGGGTACTTGGCCTTGAGCTGCTTGAACTGGTTGAACACGCCGACGATCGGCTGGTCCCACTTGTCCGCGACGCCGCTGACGCTGTCGGCCGCGCTGAAGGACTTCTGGTAGTCGGCGTACGAGTCGCCCGCGCCGTCACCGGCACTGGCGTTGTTGTCGTCGCCCGCCGCCTTGTTCGCCTCGAAACAGGTGAGGTCGGTGGGGTGGATGTTGCCGAACGAATAGTTGATGACGTCCAGTTTGCTCGCTATGCCACGGGTATCGAGGTGCTTGGGATAAAAGGCGTTCCCGTACACGCTCCACTGGTCGTAGTAAGCGATCTTGACGTTGCCGGCCGTGGCGGTCGTCGAGGACTCGGCGGCCGAGGCGGTGGCGAGCCCCGCGAAGGTGGCCAGCGCTCCGGCTGCCAGCGCTGCCGTGGCGGCGGCCGCGATGAGGGGTTTACGGATGTGCATGAACTGCCTCCGGGGGGTGGGAGGGGGAAGCGAGAACATCAGGTGGGAGAAGTGATAGCGATCACCGTCCGGCCGCGTCAATGGTTTGGACCAAAGAAGGACTAGACCACTCGAGGAACAAATCCCCTTGTCAGAGGCGTGGATGCATACCAAAAACTGCCCGCCACCCCGGGTGACGAGCAGTTTAAGGACCCCTTATGCCACCTCCGCGCAAGGTTTCGGCAACAAACCAGCCAAACCCCGTTCGTGTGCGGTCAGGAGCGCGCCGGGCCGTCCGCGGGCATCCCGTACGCATCTGCGACGAGCTCGTACGAACGCAACCGGGCCTCGCCGTCATGGGCGTTGGAGGTGAGCATCAGCTCGTCGGCGCCGGTCGTCCCGACCAGCCGGTCGAGCCCGTCGCGGACCTCGTCGGGGGCGCCGTGGACGACACCGGTGAGCCGCTCGTCCACGAAATCGCGCTCGACCCGCGTGTACGGGTGCGCCGCCGCCTCCTCGGGCGTCGGGACCAGCCCGAGGTTCCCGGTGCGCAGCCGCAGCGCCCACAGCGCGCCGGCCAGGGCCTGGGCGCGGGCCTCCTCGGTGGTGTCCGCGGCGAGGGCCCCGGTCGCGATCATGACGTACGGGGCGTCCAGCACGGCCGAGGGGCGGAAGGAGCGGCGGTAGAGCTCCAGGGCGGGGAGGGTGCCGGCCGGGGAGAAGTGGTGGGCGTAGGCGAAGGGCAGTCCGAGCCGGCCGGACAGGCTCGCACTGAAACCGGAGGAACCGAGCAGCCAGACGGGCGGCCGCCCCACGCCGCCCCCCTGGACCCGGCCGGGCACGGCGTGCACCCGGGCGTACGGGTGCCCGTCCGGGAAGTCGTCGTCGAGGAAGCGGATCAGCTCCGCGAGCTGCCGGGGGAACTCGTCCGCGGACTCGTCGAGGCGCCCGCCGCGCAGCGCGGCGGCGGTGTGCCCGTCGGTGCCGGGGGCGCGGCCGAGACCGAGGTCGATCCGGCCCGGGGCCAGGGCTTCCAGCGTGCCGAACTGCTCGGCGATCGCGAGCGGGGCGTGGTTGGGCAGCATGACCCCGCCCGAGCCCAGCCGGATCCGGGAGGTGTGGGCGGCGAGATGGGCCAGGATCACGGCCGGGGAGGAGCTGGCCACGCCGGGGTGGGAGTGGTGCTCGGCGACCCAGTGCCGCTGGTAGCCGCGGGACTCGGCGAGCCGGGCCAGGGCCACGCTGGTGCGCAGGGCGTCGTGGGCGGTGCTGCCCGCGCCGACGAGGGCGAGGTCCAGCACCGAGAGCGGCACCGGGGCGCGGCCGAGGGCGGTCCCGCGGATCTCGCCGGTGCCGCCGGCGCTGCCGGCGCCTCCGGCCGTCCCGGCACCTTCGGCAATGTCACTCATCGTGCTCCCCGCTCCACTCGGCCGTCCTCACGGACATGCCAACCCGTGGCCGCCCTCCGGGCATTCCCGGCACACGGGACAAGCGCATGACCTTGGCATATGCCGTCGGAGTAGATCCAGGCAGAGGGTCGTAATTGAGCCATCAAGTTCTTCAACAGGCGCTCCACCCGGCCCTCTTGATGGCTATCGTGGTGGGGCAAGCGGTAACAACCTGCTAGGGGGAAACCGTGGCGCTGAAGCCCGAGCCGACCGCGCCGTTCCACTCGGTGCAGTACGCACTGCGCGTACTCGAAGCGGTCGCCCGCCATACCGGCGGCGTGACCGATATACAGATCGCGCGGGAGACCGGCCTCCCGGCGGTCCATCTCGCCCCCATGCTCCTCATGCTGCGCCGCGAGGGGTACGTGCTGCAGGTGTCCGACGGCGCCTATGCCATAGGCGACTCGCTCGTCCTCCTCGGCTCCGGCGTCGACCGCCAGCTGGCCCTGCAGAACAAGCTGCAGGACACCCTGGACCGGTTGCGGGACTCGGTGGGCGCCGCGGTCTACATCAGCCGGTACGTGGACGGCGAGGTCCGGATCACCCAGTTCGCGGACAGCCCGCGCACTCCCAAGGTGCACGAGTGGGTCGACTTCCGCTCGGCGGCGCACGCCAGCGCCGTCGGCAAGTGCCTGCTGACCCAGCTCGACCAGAACGGCCGGCGCGACCACCTGTCCCGGCACAAGATCGCCCGGCTGACGTCGAAGACGATCGTGAACGAGCGGATCCTCTTCTCGAAGCTGGACAGCCAGCCGGCCACGGTGCCGGTGCTCGACCTTCAGGAGTACGCGGTCGGCACGGTCTGCGCGGCCGTCCCGATCACCGCCGGCTCCTCGGTGGGCTGCCTGGCCCTCTCGCTGCCGGTCGAGCACGCCCACCGGCTGCGGGCCGCGGCCGAGGTACTGAACCGGAAGGCAGCGCCGCTCCTGCTGTCACTCACCCTCTGACCAGCGGCGGGGGTCCCGGACCAAGCTCGGGAACACTCCGGCCGGGGCGGCCGACGGACCCGGAAAACACTTCGGGCGGTTCCCGGTGAACCGGAAACCGCCCGAAGGACAGGTGCGCCGCCAGGGACTCGAACCCCGGACCCGCTGATTAAGAGTCAGCTGCTCTAACCAACTGAGCTAGCGGCGCCTGCTGACAGAGAAAATACTACCTGCTCCTCCGGGGTGCTCAAAACCGCTTTCAGCGCCCCAGCAGATCGGCCCGCCCCTGGGCCTCGTACGAGGCCAGGAGCGCCTCCAGATCCGCCGGATCCATCCGGCGGTACGAGGCCTCCCCGGGCCGGCGCCACCAGACCGGGTCCGGGGTCCGGAAGCCCGCGCGGCGCAGGGAGACCCGGTGGACCTTGTTCGTCGCCGTGGTCGGCATGGCCTCGACGATCCGGACGTAGCGCGGGGCCATCTTGGTGCCGAGGTCCGGCTGGGCGGCGAGGAAGGCCTCGAAGGCCTCCGGGGAGAACGCGGACCCCGCTCCCTCCCGCAGGGCGACGGCCGCCATGACCTGGTCGCCCGCCACCTCGTCCGGTACGGCGTACACGGCGACCGCGGCGGCCGGCGCCCAGCGGGCCAGGACGTTCTCGATCACCGCCGCGGCCAGGTTCTCGCTGTCGACCCGCAGCCGGTCGTCCGCGCGGCCCGCGAAATAGAGGAAGCCCTCGGCGTCGCGGAAGAAGAGGTCCCCGGTCCAGTACCAGCCCTCGCGGGTGCGCTCCGCCTCCGCGTCGGGGTTGCGCCAGTACCCCTCGAAGAGGCTGCGGCCCTTGTTGACCAGCTCGCCGATGGCCTCGGCGCCGTTGAGCAGCCGGCCCCGCGGGTCGAAGGCGGCCGGCGGGCACTCCCGGCCCGTCTCCGGGTCGACGACGGCCAGGTCGTCGCCCGCGCCCGCGCGCCCCAGGGCTCCCGGCGGGGTGTCGGGGGTCCGCTGGACGGAGGCCCCGCCCTCGGTGGCCCCGTAGCCCTCGACGAGGCGGACCCCGAAGCGCGTGTGGAAGCGCGCCGCGTCGACCGCCCCGGCCTCGGTGCCGAAACCCAGGCGCAGGGCGTGCGCGCGGTCGTCCGGGCCGGGCGGGGTGGCGAGGAGGTACTGGACCGCCCGGCCGACGTAGGTGAAGTACGTCGCCCCGTAGGCGCGCACGTCGTCCAGGAACGCGGAGGCCGAGAAGCGGCGGCGCAGGGCCACCGCGGCTCCGCCCGCGAGGGCCGGCAGCCAGTCGGCGATGACGGCGTTGCCGTGGAAGAGGGGCATGCAGATGTAGTGGACGTCGTCCGGGGTGACGGAGAAGTGCCGGGCGAGCGAGTGTCCCGCGCCGGCGACGCGGCCCTGGGTGCAGATCGCGGCCTTGGGTGCGCCGGTGGAGCCGGAGGTGAAGTAGAGCAGCAGCCGGGAGGAGGGCCCGGGCCCGGAGCCGAGGGTCGCGTCGCCGGGCTTCGCGCCGGCGTACGGGGCGAGCAGGGCCGCGTACGCGTCGGTGTCCGTGACCAGGAGGCGGACGCCGGGCAGGTCGAGGCCGCGCAGCAGCGGGAGGTGCACGCGCTCGGTGACCAGGATCCGGCAGTCGGTGTGCAGGATGTCGCGGGCGAGCTCCGGGCCGCGCCGGGTGGGGTTGATCCCGGCCACGGCGGCCCCGGCGAGGGCCGCCGCGCCGAGCCAGAACGGGAACTCGGGGGTGTTGTCGAGCAGCACCCCGATGTGCGGCTCCGCCCCCGGCGGCAGGAGGTCGACGAGGAGCGCGGCGCGCGCCGCGGCCTCCAGGGCGGTCCGGTGGTGGCTGAGGACGCCGTCGGCGTACTTCAGTCCGGGCCGGTGATCGCCCCATTGGCGCGCGATGAGCTCCGCGACGGTTTCGGGTGTCGTCGTCGTCCGCATGCCGCCGGAGAATAGCTGACGTACTGTCAGAATTGAACGTCGGAGCAGGAGTAGAAGGCGTTCGCGGTGTCGTTGACCGTCCAGACGGCGAGGATCAGGTGCCGGCCGCTCTTGCCGCTCGGCATGGTGCCCTGGTGGACGGTGGTCATCGCCGGGCGGGCGCCGTTGTAGGCGACCGTGAGGAAGGGCTGCGGGTCGAGGTCGGCGCGGGTCAGGGGCTTGGCGGGGTTCCAGCCGTTCTTGGTGACGTAGTACCGGAAGTCCGTGGTCGAGTGGTTCGCGGTGAACTGCCAGCGGAAGCTGTAGCTCTGGCCGCTGGCCACCGGGGTGGCGGGCCAGGTTCCGCCGCGCGGGTCGTCGAGCTGGGCGAACTCGGCGTGGTTGGCCGAACATATGTGGCCGTCGGCGGGACCGGCCGCGGGGAAGCCCTTGAGGCCCTCGACGCTCTGGGGCTCCCACTGGATGGGCCCGCAGTCGGCGACGGTCTTGTTGGCGCAGAGCTTCTGGCGGCTGATGGGGGTGTCGGTGTAGCCGTGACTGCTCGCGGTGGGGGCCGTGACGAGCGCGAGGGCCGTGGCGACGCCGAGGCCCACCGCGGTGGCGGCGGCTTTCCGGGATCCGGGCATGCGGAAGGAACGCATGATGCTCCTTGGACGTGGGGGGAGGTTCGGCGAGAGCGCGCGCACGCGTGGGGATGAGCCGTACCGGTGGTGGCGGCACGGCTCGTTCGCGACTCTCATGACGGGTTAGGTCTAGACCAAGTACCACAGTATTGACGGGAGTTGGCCATGTCCAGACCAACGGAAGAACGGGTGGCCCGGTCCCACCGGATCCACCCGTTCTCTTGCGCGCCCGTAGCTCCTGGAGCGCCCGTAGCGCCTGGAGGCCGTGCGCGGGGGCGCTACTCCGCCCGGCCCGTGTAGAAGGCGACGGTCAGGTCCTTCACCAGCGCCTTGCGCTCGTAGTCGTCGAGCTCCACGAGCCCGCGCGAGGTCAGCCGGTGGACGGTGTCGTCGACGGCGTCCACCACCGAGGTCAGGACCGTGTCCCGGTGCTTGGCGTCGATCGCCGCGACCCTGCGCCGCCGCATCGCCTCCGCGACCTCGGGTGCGTACTCGATCCGGGTCGGCTGCGCCGAGAACACCTCCACCCCGACGGCCTCGGTCTCCGCCGCCAGCATCCGGGTCAGCGCGTCACCGACGGCCTCCGCGTCGCGCAGGGTCGGAGCGTCGTCGTGGAAGGCGTCGGCGGGCAGCTGGGACAGGACGCGGGCCATGGCCGATTCGACTTGCTCGGCGAGGTAGTCCACGTGGTCGGCGACGGCCAGGGTCGCGCGGGCGGTGTCCTTCACCTGCCAGACGACCTGGACGACCACCTGGAGGGCGAGCCCGCCGGAGTCGACGGCGGGCATCGGGTCGCTGCGCCAGTGCCGGAGCCGGACGTCGACCCGGCGGCGCAGCAGGAGCGGACTGATCCAGGTCAGCCCGGAGCGCCGGACGGTGCCGCGGTAGCGGCCGAAGAGGGTCAGCACCCAGGCGTGCCCGGCGCGGCCGCGGCCCAGACCGCCGAGCGCGAGGAGCGCGACGATGCCGAGGAAGGCGAGCGGGGGCCAGAACCGGGCCTGGAGGCCGCGGTAGGGCCGGGTTTCCACGCCGAAGGCGAAGGCGAGGGAGTCGGGGACGGCCCCGGCCCGCCAGAGCACGGCCGTGCAGCCGGCGAGCGCGAGCCCGCCGACGGCCACGCCGATCCAGCCGGGCAGCACCGGCCCGCGGTGCTCGCGCAGCCGGTCGTCACCCCGGGGCACGCGGCGGCCCGGGGAGGGACGGGCCGCGGCCGGGACCCGGCGGGAGGCGGCGGGCTGGGTCCGGCCCCGCGACCGGGCTTGACCCGGACCCGGGGCCTGGCCGCGGCTCTGGCCGTGGTCGTGGCCCTGGCCGTAGCCGTGGCCGAGGAACTGGGCATGCGGCTCGGCCTGTGCCCGTTCCTGTACCTGCGACTGCGACTGCGACTGCGACTGCGACTGCGACTGCGACTGCGACAGGTGCGGCTGGGTGGCGCCCAGGAACGGCAGGTGCACCGGCACCTCGCTCACCGCGACCCCGCGCACCGCACCGACGCGGGGCAGGTCCTGCGTATCGGCCTCCTCCATCCGCGCCACGGCCCGCGCGACCGCCTCCACGATGCCGGGATCGGGACCGGGACCGGGCACGATGCCCCCACCGGCCGGGTCCCCCTCGGTGGGAGCGTGAGCGGGTGCCCGCACGGACGCGGGCTCCGGCCGGAACAGGTCCTGCGGCCCGGCCGGGGCCGTGGGGGCGGGCGCGAACGGCTCCCCGGCGCCGCCGCACGCGGCAGCGGCCGGAACCCGTGGCGAAGGCTCCCGGACATCAGCCGGCCCGGCAGCGGCCGGCGCGATCGCCGACGCCGCGCGCCCAGCGGCGCGCTCGGCAGCGGTCAGCGCGGAAACCGGCAGCTCCCGCACAGCGGCGGGCTCGGCCCCCACGGGTGCGGTCGCCGCGGGCTCGGCCGCCGCGGGTGCGGTCCGCTCCCCCGGGCCGGCCGGCGCGGCAGCGGCCGGCGCGGGCACCGACGGCTCCCGCGCGTCGGCCGGTTCGCCCTCGGGGAGCGCCTGCCGGAAGGCTCCATCGAGCACCGGGACACGGACCGCCCCGGCCGAAGGACCGTCCGCCATGGCGGATTCACCCGGGGAGCCGTACCCGTACCCGGCGACGGGGTCCGGACGGTACTCGTCCCACCCGGCCGGTCCGGCTCCCGGGGCAGGCGGCCGGGGCCCCTCGCCGGCGAGGAGTGCCACGCCCGCCGCGGGCTGCTCCCGCGTCGGCGCGGACACCGGCCGGGCGTCGTCCTGCCGGTGCGGGCGGGCGGTCTCGGCCTCGAGGTTCCGCGGGCGCGGGGCGGCGGGTGCGGCGTGCGTCTCCTCCGCCTGGGGGTGCGGGATGTCCACCCCCGCCTCGGCCCGGGCCCGCGCCACCGGTACGTCGCCGCCCGCGGGCTCCTGCGCCCGGGCGGGCCGCCCCGGCGGGTTCTCGCCGTCGGCCGAGGCCCCGGCCATCGCGGGCACGGCTTCCCGTAGGAAGTCGAGACCGTCCGCGGCCGGGGGAGCCTCGCGGACCGCCCGGCCGGACGCGACGGCCCCGGGTCCCGGCGCCTGCGTGTGCGTGTGCGCCTCGGGCCAGGCCGCTCCGGTCGCGGCGGCCAGGGGTTCCGGAGACTGTCCCGGCACCTCGGGCATCGCCCGGCCCGCGGCGAGGACCCCGGCTTCCGGAACCGGGACGGGAGCCGGGCCATGAGCCGGTCCCGCGGCCCCGACCAGGAGCGGCTCCAGGAACGGGTCCGCGAGCGGATCCAGGAGCCGGTCCAGGAACGGGTCCGCGAGCTGCTCGGGGAGCGGGTCCGCGAGCGGGTCGAAGAGCGGGTCCACGGCCCGCGCCCGGGCCGCCGAATGCGCCGGGGCGGCGACCGGGGCCGTGTCCGGGCCGGTGGCCGTGGCCGGAGCCGTGGGCGCCGTCGGGTGGAAGGTGCCCGTGGTCGATGTCGTGCGCGTGGGGTACATCGTTGCCTCCCTCGTCATGCGAACAGCCGGCGCCAGGTTTCCGGGCCCGGATAGCCGTCGGCCTCGGCTCCGCGCCAGCCCTGGGCGCGCTGGAAGGCCTCGACGTTGCGGCGGTCGGCCTCGCTCCAGCGGGAGCCCGGGCCGGCCGTGTAGGACGCGCCGAAGCCCTTCTGCACCAGCCGGCGGCCGAGGGCGGCGATGGACGGGTGGGACACCCCTGGGCGGAAGGTCGCCTTGCCGGGGTAGGCGGGCTTGCCGGCCGGCCCCGGAGCGCCGGCCTGCGTCGGCGGGTTCGGTGCGCCGGCCTTCGTCGGCGGGTTCGGTGCGGCGCCCTGCGTCGGCGGGATGTCCTTGCCCTGGTGCTGGGCGAGCAGCCGCCAGGTGTGCGCGCCCGGGATGCCGTCGGCGTCCGCGCCGGTCCAGCCCTGGGCGCGCTGGAAGGCCTGGGTCGCCTGCCGGTCGGCGTCGGTCCACCGCGTGCTGACGCCCCGCGGGTAGAAGCGGAAGCCGCCCCGGTCGGACAGCATCCGCCCGAGCTGGGCGACGTACGCGTTGTCCGCGCCCGGCCCGAACTTCGACGCCCCGGGGAAGGTGGCCGACACCGCCGGGGTGCCGCCCGGAGCCGGCCCGTCGGCGACCGGGGTCCCGGGCACGACGGCGCCCTTCACCCCGTTGAAGCGGTACGGGAGGTACTTGGTCGCGTTGCTCCAGTAGCCGTAGGGCGTGGCCTGGCGGCGCGTCGTGGGCTTCGTCTGCTCGTAGGCGATGTAGTACGTCCGCGACTCGTCCCCCCATCCGCCGAAGAGCACGACGTGCGAGCCCTTGTTGGGGTCGGCCGGATTGTGGAAGAGCAGCATGTCCCCCGGCAGCAGCTCTTCCTTCGTGATCCGGGTGGCGAACTTGTCGAGGCTGCCGGTCCATTCGTTCGTACCGAGGTTCCAGGCCATCGAGACGTAGCCCGAGCAGTCCTGCCGGTAGCCGTCCGCCCAGTACTCGGACATGCTGTACGGGACCTGCGCGTCCAGCCACAGCTTCGCCCGGTTGATGATCGTCGCCCGGTCGGTCCGCTTCACCGCCGAGGGCGCTCCCGGCCGGCCCGCCGGCTTCGCGGGCGTGCCCTGCTTGCCTCCATGCAGCGGCCCCCGGCTGCCCTGGGGCTGCCCCGGGTCGTCCAGCGACACCGTGCCGCCGGGGCCCGGCCCGCCCGCCGCGACCGCCGATCCCGCGCCGCCGCCGAGGACCACCCCCGCGGCGGTGGCCAGGACCAGCGCGCGGCGGGCGCCGCGCGCGGCCGGATGGCCGCCGTCGCGCAGCGGTATGGCCCGGGCACGGGCGAGCCCGCGGCGGCGCTGGGCGCAGCCCCGGCACGGGCAGTCGCCGGCGGGCTCGTACTCCTCGAAGGCGGCCATCGGCATGGCCGGGAATGCCGGCGTCACTTCGTCCACGTGCGTCGGAGGCTGCATCGTCATGCGGTTCCGTCACTCCCTGTTCGTCCGCTGGCGGCCGGGACCGCATCTGGCGAGGCGTCAGATCCGGGTGACCCAGACATATGGTGCACGACAAAACCCCTAAACATGGGTTAATCGGACAGCGCGGGCGCGGCTTGTCACGAGCACCCCTACAGGTGGGGTAGAGTTTTCCCTGTCACCAAGCGCCGCTAGCTCAGTTGGTTAGAGCAGCTGACTCTTAATCAGCGGGTCCGGGGTTCGAGTCCCTGGCGGCGCACAGACGGAAGAAGCCCCCCGCAGCGAAAGCTGCGGGGGGCTTCTTCGTTTCCGTCCGCGGCGGGGCGGACCGCCCGTCCCGGACGGGGTCTACGCCGCCGTTCCCGGCCGGATCCCGGCGCCCGTCAGGTACGCCGACACGACCACGTTCGCCGAGTACTGCTTGGCCGCCTTGTCGTACGAGCCGCCGCAGGTGACGAGCCTCAGCTCCGCCCGGCCCTTCACCCGGGGGCCGTACGCCTTGGCCGGGTCGAAGCCCGCGCGCTCGTGGACCCGTACGTCCTCGATCGTGAACTCCGCGACCGAGCCGTCCGCCCGCACCACGCGGATCTTGTCGCCCGGCTTCGCCGAGCTCAGGCCGTAGAACACCGCCGGCTTCGACTGCGTGTCCACGTGGCCGACCATCAGCGCGGTCCCGGCCGTGCCGGGCTGTGCGCCGCCGCGCCACCAGCCCACCGTGCCGGGGTTCCCGTAGGGGGGCGGCTCGATCGCTCCCTGTGCGTCCAGGTCCCGGGTGATCACCGGGGCCTGGATGCCTATGGACGGCACGTCGACCCGCGCGGGCGGGGCCGGCCCCAGCGGGACGTGCGCCGAGGGCATCCCCGGGGCCGCCGGCCCACCGGCCTGACCGGGCAGCGCCCCGGGTACCCCGGTGATCTCGCGGCCCCACAGCCACAGCCCGAGCACCAGCACCGACCAGGCGGCGAAGGTCAGCAGCCGGGAGCCGCCGGAGCCCTTCGGCTCCCCGTTCACCCGCCGCTCACCCGCCGCTGCGGCGGCGGCGCAGGCTCAGCGCCCGGCCGGCGACCGCCAGGCTGGCCACGGCGGCCAGGACGGCGCCGATCACCGTCTGCGGCAGCCCGGGGCCGTCGCCCCCGTGGCTCTTCTTCGTCGCCGCGGCCAGCTGCGCCGCGTCGGCGGCCCGGGCCACGTCGGCGGCCTTGGACTGCTCCGCCGCGTTCGTCCTGGACTTCGCGGCGATCTCCTCGGACATGCCTCCGCCGCCCGCGTGAACCGGCCAGACCGGCGTGTGGTGGGGGTCGGGGTGGTGCTCCCGGCGGCGCTCGATCTCGATCGAGCCCCACTCGCGGTCGCCGTGGCCCCCGCACTTGACCCTGATGTCGTGGCGGCCGGGCTCGGCCCAGGAGCGGATCATCGCGTCGCCCCACAGGGTGTGCCGGTCGTCGCGCCCCGTGGACAGCCGTACCTCGGAGACGAAGACGGAGGACTGGGCGATGGCCCAGTCGTCGTCACAGCCCCGGACGCGCAGTTTGACCTGCGCCCCGGGCTCGGCCGGATTGGGGTCGGCCGAGACGCTGCCGCGGTTCCCCTCCTCCGCGAGGGCGATGGGTGCGGCCACGGCGGAAAGGGCCGACAGGGCGACGGCCACCCCGGTGACACGGAGAGCGATCAGATCGGTGCGCATGGTGAACCTCCTCATCAAGGAGATTCACGCGCGACGCGCCGCTCCGCATCCGGAGCGGCGCTCTCTTGGCCCGTACGAGTCAGCCGTACGCCCTCATCGGAGGCCTCAGACGAGGTCGACGAGGTCCGCGATGGAGTCGAACGTCATCGTCGGCCGGTACGGGAACTTCTCGGTGTCCTCGGTGGAGGTCAGACCGGTCAGGACGAGGAAGGTCTGCATGCCCGCCTCCAGCCCGGCCAGGATGTCGGTGTCCATCCGGTCGCCGATCATCGCGCTGGTGTGCGAGTGCGCGCCGATGGCGTTCAGGCCGGTCCGCATCATCAGCGGGTTGGGCTTTCCGGCGAAGTAGGGCTTCTTGCCGGTCGCCTTGGTGATCAGCGCGGCGACCGCGCCCGTGGCGGGCAGCGGGCCCTCGGTGGAGGGGCCGGTCTCGTCCGGGTTGGTGCAGATGAAGCGGGCGCCCCCGTTGATCAGGCGGACCGCCTTGGTCATGGCCTCGAAGCTGTACGTCCGGGTCTCGCCGAGGACCACGTAGTCCGGCTCGTGGTCGGTCAGGACGTAGCCGATGTCGTGCAGGGCGGTGGTCAGGCCGGCCTCGCCGATGACGTACGCGGTGCCGCCGGGACGCTGGTCGTCGAGGAACTTCGCGGTGGCGAGCGCCGAGGTCCAGATGTTCTCGACCGGGACGTCCAGACCCATCCGGCTGAGCCGGGCCTGCAGGTCGCGCGGCGTGTAGATCGAGTTGTTGGTCAGCACCAGGAAGGGCTTGCCGGACTCGCGCAGCCGGTTGATGAAGGCGGCGGCGCCGGGGATCGGGGTGCCCTCGTGGATGAGGACCCCGTCCATGTCGGTGAGCCAGGATTCGATCGGCTTGCGCTCTGCCACTGGACTGTTCTCCGCTCTCGGTGGCGTCTGACCACGGTGACCTCTGGTCTCTACCACCCTATCCGGGCCGGACCGCGGACGGGCGGGGCGTCCACGGCCCGGACCGGAGGGCACGGATCAGCCCAGGTGGACGTTGTCGACGGTCCAGTACCAGTTGTTGCTGCCGCTGTAGCGGAAGCGGACCTGGACGTCGGTGGCGCCGGCCGGAACCTGGAGCGCGATCGATTCGGACTGGGCGACCGCGTCGGCGGTGTAGCTCTTGGCGACCGTCGGCGCACCGCCGTTGTAGGAGACCAGGACCTGGGCGCTCTGGCCGGCCTCGTGGCGGTAGTGCGTCTGGAAGGTCAGGTTCCTCGTGGTGCCCGCGGTGACCGCCCACTGGGGGGTGATCAGGGTGGAGTCGTAGGAGCCGGTGTGGCTCTTGTCGTCCCACTCGTCGGAGTCGGCGACGGCGAACACGTCACGGGAGCGGACGTTCAGCTCCCGCCACTGGTCGCGCTGCGACTGGCTCCAGAACTCGTCCGTCGCGAAGGCCCAGCCGGCCCACTCGGAGACACCGCCGGTGCCCATCCTGGAGTTGTCGACCGACCAGCCGGCCGGCGGGGCGTGCGTGAACCCCTTGGTGGCGGCCGGGATGCCCGTCTCGTCCACGCGCGCCCGGAGGCCCGGGCGCAGGGTGTCGAAGGCGTCGCCGTCGTCCGGGGCGTCCAGCGGGATGCCGTCGACGGCGGAGCCGGCCGGGACACCGACCTGGGCGAGCGCGGTCGCCGCGACGTCGACGAGCCTGACGTCGCTGCGTACCGAACCGGCGGGAATGCCCGCGCCCTTGGCGATGACGAAGGTGCCGCGCTCCTGGATGCCGGAGCCGCCGTGACCGCCCGGGTCGGTGTGACCGTGGTCGGTGGTGACCAGGATCTTCCAGTTCTCCTGGCCGTAGGTGGGGCGCGACTGGACGGCGGTCAGGAGCTGGCCGACCAGCTTGTCCACGCGGGCGATGGCGTTCAGGTACTCCTGGCTCGCGGCGCCGGAGGTGTGGCCCGCGTGGTCGATCTCGCCGAGGTAGACGAAGGCGGCGTCGGGGTTCTGGTCGCGCAGCTCCGCGGAGGCGGCCGCGGCGATCTTCGGGTCCTCGCTGCCGTAACCGTCGCGGTCGCCCTTGAGGTTGAGCCTCTTGTCGACCTTGGCGGAGAAGACCGGGCCGTTCTGGTCGGTGGAGGTGACCGGCTCCCAGTCGGCGGCCGCGTACGTGTTGAGCGCCGGCCTGGCGTTCTCGATGCGGGTGAGGAAGTCCGGGTGGGCCGTGTAGTTCTTGCCGGTGAAGGAGTTGTCCTTCACCCCGTGCTTGTCGGGCCAGACACCGGTGGCGATGGTGGACCAGCCGGGGCCCGAGGAGGTGGCGGCCATCGGGTTCGCGTACAGGGTGCTGCGGGCGGTCAGGCCCTGGGCCATCAGGCCGTTCAGATGAGGGGCGTCGGCGGCCTTGACGCGGTCCAGGACCGTGCCGTCGATACCGATGACGAGCACCTTGTTCGTGACCGCGGCGGCGGTTTCTCCGGCCGTCGCGGCGTGAGCGCCGAGGCCGGTGGCGAGCAGGGCGGTGGCGGTGGCCGCCACGGCGAGGGTCCGTCCGGACAGGACAGTGGGCACGTACTCCTCCGGGAGTAGTCGTGGGGAAGGCGCGGGGCGCGTGCGGGCGTACGGGCGTACGGGCGTACGGGCGTACGGCGGGGCCGGACCGAGGACGAGGGTTCGGTCCAGACCCGTTATCTCGGTGTCACTGTCCCGGTCGTGGGTGGCCGGGAGGCTACCGGTCAGCTTCCGGTGGCCGACTTCCACGCGTCGACGTAGCCGGTGAGGTTCTTGTCGATGTCGGACCAGTCCGGCTCGAAGACCTCGACTCCGCCCATGAGCCTGGTGAGTTCGACGGCGTTGGCATCGGTGGGCTGGACGTCCGTGCGCGCCGGGAAGCCGCCGCCGACCCCGCTGACCAGCTTCTGCGCGTCCTCGCTGAGCAGGTAGTCGAGGAGCTTCTTGCCGTTCTCGGCGTGCGGGGCCTTGTCGAGAAGGCCCGCCGCGTACGGGAGGGCGAAGGTGGTGGGCTTGCCGCCGTCCTTGGCGGGGAACCAGATGCCCAGGTTCGGCATGGACTTGGACTGCGCGAAGTTCATCTGGACGTCGCCGTTGGCGACGAGCAGCTCGCCCTTGTCCGTCTTGGGCGCGAGCTTGCTGGTGGAGGAGGACGGGCCGACGTTGTTGGCCTGGAGCTTCTTGAGGTACTCCATCGCCGGCTCCTTGCCGCCGAAGTCGTGCATCGACTTGACGAGCACGGCGGTGCCGTCGCCGGCCACTCCCGGGGTGGAGTACTGGAGCTTGCCCTTGTACGTGGCGTCCAGCAGCTCTTCCCAGGTCTTGGGGGCCGCGGGCAGCTCCTTCTTGTTGTAGACGAAGCCGAAGTAGTTGTTGACGACCGAGGTCCACGTGCCGTCGGCGGACTTGTTCGCGCCGTTGACCTTGTCGGCGCCCTGCGGCGCGTACGCCTGGAGGAGGCCCTTGCCGCCGGCCTGCTGGATGAAGGGCGGCAGCGTGATCAGTACGTCGGCCTGCGTGTTGGTCTTCTCGCGGACGGCGCGCTGGACCATCTCGCCCGAGCCGCCCTCGACGTACCGGACCTCGATGCCGGTCTTCTTCGTGAAGTCGGCGAATACCTTGTCGTACCAGCCGTCGCCCTTGTCGCCCTTGAGGCCGTCGGCGCTGTAGACGGTGACGGTCTTCTGCGCGCCGTCCTTGGAGCCGACGGCGGCGGACCCTCCGCAGGCGGTGAGGCCGGCGGCCAGTGCGAGGCTGCCGGTGACGGCGGCGGTGACGCGCGGGAGCGTGAATCTGGGCATGGCACTTCCTTACGGGAAAAGGGAGTCGGCGGGGCCTTGCGGACGTGCGGGGGCGGTGCCAGGGGGTGGTGCGGTCACGGCGCTAGCGGTACGCGGCCCTGGTGCGGACGCGCGAGACGGCGAGCAGGACGAGCAGGGTGGTGGCCATGAGGACCACGGCGACGGCGGAGCCGCTGAAGAGCGCACCGCGGTCGGTGGCGGTGAACACGCGGACGGGCAGGGGCATCCAGTCCGGCGGGTAGAGCATCATCGTGGCGCTCAGCTCCCCCATGGACAGGGCGAAGCAGAGCCCGGCGGCCGCGGTGAGGGACGGCAGCAGGAGCGGGAGCCTGACCCGCCACAGCACGTACGCGGGGCGGGCGCCCAGGGAGGCCGCCGCCTGCTCGTACGCGGGATCGAGACGCGCCAGGGCGGCCGAGACCGACTGGTGGGCGAAGGCGGTGACGAGGATCGTGTGCGCCAGGATCACGATCGAGCCGGTGCCGTTCAGGAGCAGCGGCGGCTTGCTGAAGGCGACGAGCACGGCGAGGCCGACGACCACGGACGGCACGGCGACCGGCAGCACGAACAGCGCGTCCAGGGCGCGCCGGGCGCGCCGGCCCAGCCGCGCCGCGGCGAGCGCGGCCCAGGTGCCGACGGTGAGCGCGAGCAGGCTGGCGGCCACGGCGGTGACCAGCGAGGTCGTCAGCGCCCGGAGGGATTCGCCCCGCACCGCGGCGGCGTAGTTCTCGGTGGTCGGGCCCGAGGGGAAGGCCCCGGACCAGTGGGTGGAGAAGGACGCGGCCACGACCACGAGGAGCGGCAGGGCGAAGAGGGGCAGGAAGAGGAGGCCGAAGAGGACCCAGGCGGCCCACCGGCCGGTCCTGCTATGCACCAGCACGCTTGCTCACCACCCGGTAGAGGCCGAACAGGCCGACGGAGATCGCGATGTTGACGACGGCGACCACACAGGCGGCCGCGTAGTCGGATTCGAGGATCGCCTTGCCGTAGACGAGCGTCGGGAGGGTGGTGACGCCCTTGGCTCCGGTGAACAGGACGATCCCGAACTCGTTGAGGCACATGACGAGGACCAGACTGCCGCCGGCCGCGAGGGCCGGCAGGGACTCGGGGAGGATCACCCGCCGGACGACGCGGGCGGGCCTCGCTCCGAGCGAGGAGGCCACTTCCAGCTGGGCGGTGTCCAGTTGGGAGAAGGAGGCCAGCAGCGGGCGCATCACGAAGGGCGTGAAGTAGGTGATCTCCGCGAGGAGGACGCCCCACGGGGTGGCCAGGAAGTGGAACGGTCCGTCCCCCGCCCCGAAGACCTCGCTCCACAGGCCGTTGGCCATGCCGACCGTGCCGTAGAGGAAGAGGAGGGCGAGGGTGATGAGGAAGGAGGGGAAGGAGAGGAAGACGTCGATGAACTTGGCGACGGCGCGCGCCCCGGGGAACGGGACGAAGGCGATGACCAGCGCGAGCGCGAAACCGAGGACGAGACAGCCGATGGTGGCTCCGACGGCCAGCCACACCGTGGTGCCGAGGGCTTCGCGGAAGGAGTGCGAGGCGAAGACGGAGGCGTAGGCGTCGAAGGCCCCGCCGCCGTTCTCGGGGCGCAGGGACTGCTGGACGACCAGCGCGAGCGGGTAGAGGAAGACCACGGCGAGCACGGCCACGGGAGGAATCGCCCAGAGGAAGCCGGGCACGGTACGGGGCGCCCGTGCGGCCCGCGCCGCGAAGCCGTCGGGGGCTCCGGCCGGGGGACCGGGCTCGCCCGGGGCAGGGCTCCGTACCGGCTGGTGGGACGGTGCCGGAGCTTCGGGGTCCGGCGCCGCGGCCGCCCGCGGGGGTGTGCGGCGCTCCGTGGCCTCAGCCATCGGACACCCCCGCGGAGAGCAGGACCGCGTCGCGCGGCTCGAAGTGCAGGGTGACGCGGTCGCCGAGGGCCGGGGTCTCCCGGAGTTCGGGCAGGTCCGCCGTGACGCGGTGGCCCTCGATGTCGACGTGGAGCCGGTGGGTCGAGCCGCGCCACTGGACCTCGGTGATCGTCCCGCTGAGCGCGTTGGGGCCGGCGCCGAGGCCGAGCAGGTGCGGGCGTACGCACAGGGTCGCGCGCGCGCCGACGGCCGCGCGGCCCGGGTCGAGCGCGAGGGGGTGACCGGCGAAGACCGCGCCCGTGGCGGCCACGGTGACGGGCAGCAGGTTGGCGTTGCCGACGAAGGAGGCGGTGAACTCGGTGCGCGGGGCCCGGTAGAGCTCCTGCGGGGTGCCGCAGTCCTGGAGGCGGGACCGGTCCATGACGGCGATCCGGTCGGCCAGGGTCAGCGCCTCGACCTGGTCGTGGGTGACGTAGAGGATCGACACGTCGGGCAGTTCGCGGTGCAGCCGGGCCAGTTCGGCGAGCATCCCGGACCGCAGCTGCGCGTCGAGCGCGGACAGCGGCTCGTCCAGCAGCAGCACCCCGGGGCGGATGGCGAGCGCGCGGGCGATGGCCACGCGCTGCTGCTGTCCGCCGGAGAGCTCGCGGGGGTAGCGCCGGGCGTAGGCCTCCATCCCGGTCATCTCCAGGGCCTCGGCGACCCGGCCGGGGATCTCGGCCTTGGGTGTCTTCCGCGCCTTGAGGCCGAAGGCGACGTTGTCCGCGACGCGCATGTGCGGGAAGAGCGCGTACTGCTGGACGACCATGCCGATGCCGCGCTGGTGGGGCGGGAGCCCGGTGACGTCCCGGCCGCCGATCAGCACCCGGCCCGACAGGGGCCGGACGAATCCGGCGACGGCCCGCAGCGCGGTGGTCTTGCCGGATCCGGAGGGTCCGAGCAGCGCCATGACCTCGCCGGGCTCGACGGTCAGGTCGAGCCGGTCCAGGACGGTGTGGCCGCCGTAGGCGACGCAGACGGAGTCGAAGCGGATGCCGCTCACGCGCCGGGCTCCTGCTCGCGCCGCGTCGGGTGCGGCTCCTGCGCGTGGTCCTGCGGGTGGTCCTGCCGGTCGAGCAGCGCGGGGAGTTCGGCGACGGAGCCGAGGACGTGGGTGGCTCCGTGGGAGCGCAGGGCCTCGCGGTCGTGGGCGCCGGTGAGGACGCCCGCCACGATCCCGGCTCCGGAGCGGACGCCGCTGAGCATGTCGTACGCCGTGTCACCGGCGACCACGGTCTCGCGCACGTCGGCCACGGCTCCGGTGCGCAGGAAGGCGGTCAGCACCATGTCCGGGTAGGGGCGGCCGCGGCCGCCCGCGTCGGCGGGGCACAGGGTGAGGTCGGCCAGGCCCTGCCAGCCGAGGGCGTCGAGGAGGGCGTCCTGGGTGGCGCGGGCGAAGCCGGTGGTCAGGACGACGGTGCGGCCTTGCGCGCGGAGCTCCTCGATGGCCTCGCGGGCGCCGGGGACCGGGGCGACGAGGCCGCCGTCGACGAGCTCTCCGTAGGCCTCCTCGAAGGCGGAGTTGGCGCGCTGGGCGAGGTCCTCGGCGCCGAACAGGTGGCGGAAGACGGAGATCTTCGACTCGCCCATGGTGGCGCGGACGTACTGGAGCTTCGCGCCGTGGTCGGCGCTGCCCGGCTCGACCCCGAGGCGCTCGGCGGCGCGCTCGAAGGCGCGCTCGACGAGGCCGCCGTCGGCGACGGTGGTGCCGGCCATGTCGAGGACGACCAGCTTGCCGGGGGCGGCGGGGGTGTGGGGGGTGGGGGGATTGTGGGGCGCGTGGGGGGTGTTGTCGGTCATCGTGCTTACCAGCCCAGTTCGTTCGCGGTGGTCTCGGCTATGGCGGGCGAGCAGGTCATGCCCCGGCCGCCGGGTCCGGTCACCAGCCAGACGCCGTCGCTCACCTGCTGGCGGTGGACGACGCGGGTGGTGTCGGTGCACTGCGCGTACACGCCCGCCCAGCGGTGCCTGATCTTCGGCAGCGGGCGGCCCAGGAAGGACTCGACGACCTCGGCGAGGTGCTCGTAGGGGTCTTCGAGGGTGTCGAACGCGAAGGGGTGCTCGTACTCGTGCGTGTCGCCGATGGTCAGTCCGCCGTCCCGGCGCTGGACCATCAGCAGTTGCATCTTGTGCGCGGCGGCGATCGGCGCCTGGGCCTGCTCGGCGTTGAGCGCGTCGAGGGCGCCGCTCCGGTAGGCGGGGTAGTAGCGGAAGCTGTCGGCGTCGGCGACCGAGGTCGTCAGGGCCTCGCCGAGGGGGGCGGTCTGCATCATCTGCAACCGGACGCGGCGCACCGGCAGGTCGGGGACCAGCTCGCGGACGAGTCCGGACAGCCAGGCACCGGTGGCGAGGACGACGGCGTCGCCCTGGTGGACGTCCCCGTGGTCGTCGCGGACGGCGGCGGGGCCGAGGCGGGAGCGGGAGCTCGGGCCGGAGCTCGGGCCCGAGCCGGAGCCGGAGCCGGAGCTTGGGCCGGCGCCGGATCGCGGGCCGGAGCCGGTGACCTCGCGGACTTCGCGGCCGGGGAGGAAGGTGTAGCGGCCGGAGGCCTTGAGGGCCTCCCGCAGGTGGGGTTGGGCGGTGCGCGGCTCGACGGCGGCGTCGCGCTCGCACCACAGGGCGGCCTCGAAGGCGCCGCGCAGGGCCGGGTTGATCTTCCGGGCCTCCTCGGCGGTGACCAGCGCGTAGCCGCGGGCGGCGGCGTCGGGGCGGACGACGGCCGCCTCGGCGACGGCGAACTCGCGGGCGTTGCGGACCGGGGTGAGGGAACCGATGGCGCGGAAGCCCAGGCCGGGCACCCGTTCCCCGATCTCCTCCCAGAGCTGACGGGCCCGCAGGGCAGTGGCGAGCTCCTCGCCCCCGGCCCGTCCGCTGACCCAGATCTGGCCGAAATTGCGCAGTGACGCGCCGCGGGCCTCGGCCTCCCGCTCGATCTGGACGACCTCGTGGCCGCGTTCGACTGCTTGCCAGGCGTGCATGGTGCCGACCACGCCGCCTCCGACGACTATGACTCTCACGTGCTCCACGGTGGTGGCGGCCCGTGACCCGGGAGGATCGCGCGGGCGACGCGCCGGTGAACAGCCCCCGACGCTTGGACTAGACCCATTATGCTTTCGTGATGAAGAGATGTCGGATTGATGCGCTTCAGTGGTGGTTCATTCGGTCGCGGAGGGGCGCAGGCGGGTCGTGAAGCTGAACCGGTCGCCACGGTAGAGCGAACGCACCCGCTCCAGCGGCCGGCCGTCCCGGTCCCGCGAGAAACGGTGGATGAGCAGCATCGGGAGCGCGGGCGGCGTGCCGATCAGCAGGGCCTCGCGGGGGGTCGCGAGGACCGTTTCCAGCTTCTCGTCGGCCTCGCCGAAGGAGATGCCGAGGCTGTCGCGGAGGTAGCCGTAGAAGGAGGAGTCCGGCTGGAAATCGAGGTCGAGGCGCGGCGCGCGGGCGACGCGGAGGTACGTGCTCTCCAGTCCGACCCGTTCCTCGTCGGCGAGCAGCACCCGTTCCAGGTGCCAGACGGGCTCCCCCGGTTCGGCGCCGATGCCCGTCGCCACGTCGGCCGGGCAGGGGAACCGCTCCAGGCCGATGAGGCGCCGGCCGGGCGTGCGTCCCTGGCGTCGTACGCCCTCGGTATAACTGGCCAGCGACAGCGGCTGCTCGAGCTTCGGCCCGGCGACGACGGTCCCGCGGCCGGAGCGGCGCAGCCGGCCCTCGAGCAGCAGCTCGCGCAGGGCCTGGCGGACGGTCTCGCGGGAGACCTCGTACCGCTCGGCGAGGTCCCGCTCGGTGGGCAGCGGTCCCCCCTCGCCGAGCTCGTCGAGCAGCCCGGCGATGCGGGCCTTGACGGCGTAGTACTTGGGGATGCGGCCGTGCTCCGGGATCCCGGATCGGACGGGCAGGCCGGGCTGGTGGTGCGCGTACTGGGTCGGTTCTTCCACCCTCGGACTCTACGTGGGCCGCACGGCGGGATACGGGGCGCGGTGATCGGGGGCGCGGGGGGTCACGTCGGCCGGGGCAGGTCGGCCGGGGCGGGTTCGGCCGGGGCAGGTTCGGCCGGGGCAGGTTCGGCCGGGGCAGGTCGGCCGGGGGACTCGGCTCCCGTGCTCGGCTCCGTTCAGGCGGACGGGGTGGCGCGCAGGCGGCGGGCTCCGAGGACGAGCCCTCCGCCGACGGCGAGGGCGGTCGCGGCGCCGGCCCCGTACACCCACGCCTCGCGGCTGCGGCCGGTGCGGGCCAGCGCGCCCGCCTCGCCGGTTTCGGCGTCGGGCCCCTGGACGTCGAAGCGGTAGCCGCCGGCCTCGCCGATCCAGTCGCCGTCGTCCCCCTTGCGCTGGACGAGGGCGGCGTCGGCGACGACCTCTCCGTGCGGGGCGTCGGCGGCGAAAGCGAGGCGGACGGTGACGGTCAGGGATCCGTTGGGGCCGACGGCGAAGCCGGCGAAGGCGTCGCCGCCGTCGAAGACGGCGATGATCTCGTCCCGGTCGGTGTGCTCGAGACTGACGGGGAAGGTGCCGGCCTTCGCGTCGAACTCCATCTGGAGATGCGCCGGGCGCAGCACGCGGGCCGTGTCGGTGAGCACGACGACGGGGTGGATGGCGGTGCACTCGGTGGCGGTGGTGTTGGTGAGGTCGAGGTACCAGGTCTGCGGGGCACCGCCGGCGCGGTACACGGCCGGGCCGCCGCGGATCCGCGCACTGATGGGGAACTGGGGGCTCTTCCCGTCGCCGCAGACGGCCTCCACGCGGGAGGGCAGCGCGGGGGCGGGGTGGGCCCCGCCGCCGGTGCCGATGTCCGCGGCCGCGGTGGGGGCGGCGACGGCGGCGAGAACGGCGGAGAGGGCAAGGGCTTTGCGCAGTCGCATGGAAGACCTTCACTACTCGCCGACGGACAGGACGATCGTCGGACGAGGTGACCATCACCTCGGCCCTGCCCGCACCCTCCCACGCGCCCGCGACCCCTTGTCCACCACCACGCCCGAGTCCTCCGCGATTCCCCCCATATGGCGGTCATGTGCGTTCCGGGCTCGGGAACCCAGGGTCCTGTGCTCTCCGTGGCCCCGGGAACCCACGGATACGTGCGTTCCGGTTCCGGGCCCGGGAACCCACCCTCACGTGCCTCCCGGGACCGGGATCCACGGACACGCGTGTTCCGGGTGCGAGAATCCATGGTCACGTGCGCTCCGGGCGCAAGAACCCGCGGCGCGGGCGTTCCGGGCACCGGAACCCGCGGACCGGCACTCTCCGAGGCCCCGGAACCCACGGTCACGTGCGTTGCGGGCGCGAGAACCAGCGACCGACCCGTGCGTCCGGTCCCGGGAACCCGCGGCCGGCCCGTGCGTCCGGTCCCGGGAACCCACCCCCACCTGACCTCACCGGAAGCCCGAAACCCCAGCGCGCCACGCCCACCACTGCCACGCTGCCCACCACTGCCGCGCCCTGCCCACCGCCGCGCCGCCCGCACCGTGCCGCCCGCCCGTCCGCCGGGCTCAGCCCGCCCCCCGCCCGAACACCGGCGCGAGGACGAGTTCCGCCGCCCCCTCCGCGACGCCGACCTCCGCGAGGTCGACCCTCACTCCCTCACCGTCAGCCAGGGACAGCGGCAAGGCCAGCGACCTCTTCCCCACCACCGCCCGGACCCCGTCCAGGAACACGCCCGGCGCGGCCTCCACCACGCGCCCTCCCAGCAACACCCGGTCCACATCCAGCAACGCGACCAGGTTCGCCGCCGCCTCCCCCACGATCCGCGCGGCCTCCTCCAACCGACCCTGGGCCACCGCCTCCAGGCACAGCACCTCCGCACACCCGCGCCCACCGCACCGGCACGGCGGCCCGTCCAGCCTCAGCACCTGATGCCCGAACTCCCCCGCCGCGGAGCGCCGTCCCCGGTACACCTCTCCGCCGGCGCCCAGCCGGAGCCCCGCGCCCAGCCCGGTGCCGACGTGTACGTACGCCACGGCCAGACCGAAGCCACCCCCACCAAAACTGCCGCCCCCCAGGCCGCCGCCACTGAAGCCACCCCCACCGGAGTCGGCCGCACCAAAGGAGGCACCGCCGGACCCGGCCGCGCCGAAGCCCCGACCGCCGCGGCCGCCCTCGCCCAAGGCGCTCCCGCCGGCGTCCGCCCCGCCAAGTCCGGCCCCGTCGGAGCCGACCGGCCCTGAGCCAACCGGTCCGGAGCCAGTCGGCCCGGAGCCGACCCCACCGAAGCCGACCCCGCCGAAGCCCGCGCCCGCGACCCCCGCGTTCGTGTCCTTGTCCACCAGTACCGGGAGGCCGAGCCGCCCCTCCAGTACCTCCCGCAACGGGAACCCCTCCCATTCCGGATGTCCCGTCACCCGCCCCAGCACCCCGGTCCGCCAGTCCAGCGGACCCGGCGCGGCCACGCCGACGCCCAGGACCGGCGGCCGCCCGGCCGCGCCGCCGTCCCCCACCCGCGCGACCGCCCGTACGAGCTCCTCCACCGCCCCGTCCGGACCGGCCCCGAAGTCCAGCGGGCCCCGCCAGCGGGCGACGACGCGACCAGCCAGGTCCACCCGTACCGCCGTCAGCTCGTCGCGGTCCAGGTGCACCCCGACCGCGTACCGCGCCTCCGGCACCAGCCTCAGCAGCGTCCGCGGCTTGCCGCCCGTCGACGCCTCGCGTCCCGCGTCGGCCACCAGGCCCTCCGCCCGCAGCCGCGCCGTGATCTTGCTGACGGCCTGCGGGGTGAGACCCGTACGGTCGGCGAGATCACCGCGACCGAGGCCCGGGAGGCCGGCGAGACCGGCGCCGCGCAGCAGGTCCAGTACCAGCGCGTCGTTGTGCCCGCGCAGCACCGGCAGATTCACGCCGCTCACATTGCCCCTGCTACCCCAGTCCACCTGCCCATTGTCCACCCTCCTTGCACTTAGGCAACACTGTTGCCAAAGTGTTCGGCATGAACGACACCGCCCCCGCCACCTCCCTCCGCGTCGGACTCGTCGGCTACGGACTGGCCGGTTCCGTCTTCCACGCCCCGCTCGTGTCCGCGACCGACGGCCTCGTCCTCGACACCGTCGTCACCTCGGACCCGGGCCGCGCCGCCCAGGCCCGCGAGGCCTACCCGGACGTCCGGATCGCCGCCACCGCCACCGAGCTGCTCGAACAGAGCCCCACCCTCGACCTCGCCGTCATCGCCTCCCCCAACAAGACGCACGTCCCGCTCGCCACCGCCGCCCTCACCGCCGGCATCCCGGTGGTCGTGGACAAGCCGCTCGCCGCGACCGCCGCCGAGGCCCGCGAGCTGGCCGCGCTCGCGGACCGGACCGGGACCTTCCTCTCCGTCTTCCAGAACCGTCGCTGGGACAACGACTTCCTCACCCTGCGCCGCCTCCTCTCCGACGGAGAGCTCGGCGAGATCCAGCGCTTCGAATCCCGCTTCGAGCGCTGGCGCCCGCAGCTCAAGGGCGGCTGGCGCGAGTCCGGAGCCCCGGAGGAGATCGGCGGCCTGCTGTACGACCTCGGCAGCCACGTCGTCGACCAGGCGCTGGTGCTGTTCGGGCCTGCCGTACGGGTCTACGCGGAGACCGACGTCCGCCGCCCGGGCGCGGAGGCCGACGACGACACCTTCATCGCGCTCACGCACGCGAGCGGGGTCCGCTCGCACCTGTACGTGAGCGCGACCACGGCCCAGCTGGGGCCGCGGTTCCGGGTGCTCGGTTCCCGCGCGGGCTACGTCAAGTACGGCCTGGACCCGCAGGAGGGCGCCCTGCGCGACGGGCTGCGGCCCGGCGACCCCGGGCGCACGTGGGGCGAGGAGCCCGAGCACCTCTGGGGCCGGCTGGGCTCCGGGGAGTCGCCGCTGACCGGCGGCGGGACCCAGGTGCCGACGGCCCCGGGCGACTACCCGGCGTACTACGCGGCCGTGGCCGAGGCGCTGCGCACCGGCGGGCCGGCCCCGGTCACGGCACTCGAGGCGGCGCACTGCCTCGACGTACTGGAGGCGGCGCGCAAGTCCTCGCAGGCCGGGGTGACCGTCGAGCTCGGCTGAGGACGCCGACACCCCCGGCACGCCCGGGCGCCCCGGCCACCGAGCGACCGGACCAGCCGGCCGCCCGCACACCACCCGACCGGGCCACCGGGCGACCGAGCGGCCGAGCGGCCGGGGAGCCAAGCGACCACGCGGCCGGGGGCAGGCCACCGGGCCGGGAGTCCGCATACCGGAGGCCAGGCCCACCGGCCCGGTCGCCCGGTCCGGTGGCTCGGTGGCCTGGCCGAGGGTCCGGGCCGGAAGCCGGGGACCGGACGGCCGAAGCCCGAAGCCCGGGAACCAGACGACCCAGGCCCGGAGACCGGACGACCGGAGCCGGGAACCAGACGACCCAGGCCCAAGGACCAGACGACCGGAGCCGGGAACCAGACGCCCCAGGCCCGAGGACCAGACGGCCGAGGCCCGAGGACGGGAGGCCAGGCGACCAAGGGTCGGAGGACGCGCGGCCGGGCGAGCAGGGCCGGAGGGCGCGAAAGGGGCGGTGCCGTCGATGACGGCACCGCCCCTCGCGTCCGCGCGCGGCGGGACTACGCGCTCTTGAACGCCTGGCGCTGACGGCCGAGGCCCTCGATCTCCAGCTCCACGACGTCACCGGCCCGCAGGAACGGCTTCGGCTCCGGCTGGCCGGCGGCCACGCCGGCCGGGGTGCCGGTGACGAGGACGTCGCCCGGGTACAGGGTCATGAACTGGCTGACGTAGCGGACGACCTCGCCCACCGGGAAGATCTGGTCCGAGGTGTGGCCGTCCTGCTTGAGCTCGCCGTTGACCCACAGCTTCACGTCCAGCGCCTGCGGGTCCGGGACCTCGTCCGCGGTGACCAGCCAGGGGCCGAGCGGGGTGAAGGTCTCGCAGTTCTTGCCCTTGTCCCAGGTGCCGCCGCGCTCGGTCTGGAAGGCGCGCTCGGTCACGTCGTTGACCAGCACGTAGCCGCCGACGTGCGCGAGACCCTCCTCGGCCGAGGCCAGGTAGCGGGCGGTGGCGCCGATGACGACGCCGAGTTCGGCCTCCCAGTCGGTCTTGACGCTGCCGCGCGGGATCAGCACGGTGTCGTCGGGACCGACCACGGTGTCGGAGGCCTTGAGGAACAGGATCGGCTCGGCCGGCGCCTCGGCGCCGACCTCGGCCGCGTGCCCGTGGTAGTTCAGGCCGATGCCCACGACCTTGCCTATGCGGCCCACGGCGGACCCGATCCGCAGCCCCTCGGCGTCCAGCACCGGGAGCTCACCGGACCCGGCCGCGTCCCGTACGCGGGTCAGCACGGAGTCGTCGGCCAGCAGCGCGCCGTCCACATCCGTGATCAGGCCGGACAGGTCCCGCAGGGTCCCGTCCTGGTCGAGCAGCGCGGGGCGCTCCGACCCGGCGGGTCCTACACGCAGCAGCTTCATGGGCATTCTCCCGTGGTCGTGGGTGGTCGGCCCATGGGCGTGCCCTGGGCCGGCCGATGGGTTGCGGCCATCGGAGGATTGGTCGATCCTCCAAGATGCCGACTTAATCCGCAAGACCCCGTTCACAGACTGGAACGCCCTGCTCCGGCAGTCTCGGCAGTCTTCCGCCCGGCCCGCTCCTTGCGGTGCTGGAGCCACGCCCGCTCGGCCACGGACCAGGCGGTGGTGGTGACCAGGTACAGCCCGGCGGCCAGCGGCACCACGGCAGCCGTGATCAGCGTCCCGAAGGACAGCAGGGGCAGTACGCCGCCCAGCTTGCGCATGACCTCCTGCTGCTCGGCAGTCACCACGCTCCCCGCACCAGCACCGACACGGGCGCCACCGACACCGGCGCGGGCACCGGCACCAGCACCCGCACGGGCGCGGGCACGGGCACCACCGACACCGGCCCCGGCCCCGGCCCCGGCACGAGCACCGGCCGTCCCGCCGGACTTCGTCCCAACACCGGCAGCAGCGGTTTCCGCAGCGACGCCGGCCGCCAGCGCCGCGGTCCTGCGCCCGCGCACCGCGCTCCACGCGGCCACCGCCGCGATGGCGGCGAACAGCCCGATGAACACCAGCCCCCGCGCCCCGAACAGGCCGCCCTCCCCGAGCGCGTCCGCCCACCGGTCCCCCAGCGGCGCGGCGAACAGCCGGTGCCCGAGCAACTCGTTGGCGGCCCCGCCGATCTCCGCCGAGGAAAACGCCCGGTACATCACGAAGAACACCGGCAACTGCAGCAGCACGGGCAGGCAGCCGGCCACCGGGGTCGCCCCGCGGAAGGCGGCCCGGCTCAGCGGGTGCAGCGCGAGCCGCACGAGCACGGTGAACAACACGATCGCGGCAGCGGTCGCTGACTCGGCCAGCACCGGTTCCAGGAACCGGCCCAGCAGAGCGACAAGATGGGTGAATACGGACACGTGGGCCCTCCGAAGGGTCTCGTCGAACGTCGAAAAGAGATGCGTTTTCGGCGTGACGACCCGCGAGGGGCGACAACAGTGATCAGCGGTTCTCTGGATCGGCAGAGCGCCGAGGGCAGCAGACCGGTGGTTCGGCAGACCAGTGGATGTGGATCCGGAATTGGATCTGGAACTGGATCTGGATCTGCGGAATCGGCGATCAGCGGTCGACGGTCAGCGACCGGGAAGAACCGTGAGGATCGGAAGGAGCTGCGCGCCCCTACGCGGCCGTCGGGACCGGACGGCCGGGTGCCCTGGGCCGCGACCGGCCCGAGGCATCGGGATCGCGCTGCGGCAGGAACGCCGTGCGCTGCTCACGATCACGGATCGCGGTGCGTATTCGGTGCGGCGGCACGGGTCGGACGAGCCGCGCGGCCATGGCCGAGGCGCCCACGGCGAGGGTGGCCGCCAGGGCGACCACGACCGCTCCGAGCCCGCCCTCACCGGCGAACAGCCCGAGGAATCCGGCGAGCAGGACGAGCGGCACGAGCACGGACAGCAGCCGGGCGACGAGCCGCGAGGAGCCCCCGGCGGCAGGCGGCGCGAAGCGCGCGGGACGAAGACTGCTGCGCCCTGCCATGTGACCCGCCCCTTCCCGCTCCAGAACCCGCTACGACTCCAGCTCAACCACGACGAGGAGTCCACATCGAACCCGAACCGAAGTCGAATGCGAAGTCGAACTCGAGACCGATCCTAGCCGCCCCCGCCGACAACGGGCAGGGCTGTGGATCACGTGCCGGCACCTCCCCGCCGGACCGCCCGTCTCCCTCGTCAACGCTTGAGCGTCCCCCACACCACGAGCCGGTACTTGGACGTGTACTCGGGCGTGCACGTGGTGAGCGTGATGTACGCGCCGGGCTCGTCGTAGCCGTAGTCCGGTTTGACGATGCTGCGCGGGACGGGCGCGATCACCCCGGTATCGCGTTCGGTCGTCTCGCTCAAGGTCTTGCCCACGACGTACACGAACCGCTTCCCCCTCACCTCGACGATCAGCTCGTCCCCGGTCCTCAGCCGGTTGATGTGGCGGAAGGGTTCTCCGTGCGTGTTCCGGTGCCCCGCGAGCGCGAAGTTGCCCTCCGCCCCGGGCTGCGCGGTCCCGACGTAGTGACCGGCGTACCCCTTGTCCAGCACCGACCGCTTGTCCACCCCCTGCGCGACGGGCACGACGACGCCGAGACGGGGAATGCGCAGGACCCCGTACGCCGCCTCCTGCACCGACGGCTTGCGCACGGGGCCCGGAGACCGGCCGGCAGGGCTCTCGTCGGGCGCGGCCGACGCGTCCTCGGGCGTCACGGCGGGGTCCGGCGTGGGCGTGGCGTCGACACCGGCACCCGCACCCGCGCTCGGCTCCGGCTCCGGCTCCGGTCCGAGGGCCGCCCACGCGCCCTCCAGGTCCGTCACCTGTTCGTGCGCCGCCGCGAGGGCCTGCCGGTTGGTCCACCACACCTGGTGCACCACGAGCAACAACACCACCACGCCGAGGGTCACGGCCAGTTCCCCGGCCGCCCACAGCACCCCCGCGAGACCGGCCCGGCGCGAACGCCGGCCCCTCCCCTGCACCACGACCCGCACGTGATCTCGCACGGGCGGCACCTTAAGTCCTCCCCCGTCAACTGACCAGCGCTAGTACGGTGTCAACCATGCGCCCCGACACGCCTGCCGAGCACATCGCCGAAGCCGAGCGCCTCATCCGCACGGCGACCCGCTACCCCGAGGACCAGGAGCCGCTGCTCCTCCAGGCCGCCGCCCACCTCGAACTGGCCGACGCACGCGAACGGGCGAGCGCCCTCTACGACCAACTCCTCGCCGGGGAAACGGCCGACCCCTCCCTGATCAAGGCCCTCCAGGCCGCCAACCTGTGGGAGTACGGCCACGAGCCCGAGGCCCGCGCCCTGATCTCCGGCATCCGCGCGGCCGCTCCCGAGGACCCCGCGCCCTGGGAGGTCATCGCCGAGGCGCTCGAAGCCCACGACGAGCTGGAAGCCTCGCACGAGTGCTTCACCGAGGCCGCCACCCTCCTCATCCCGGACCACGCCCCCCTCACCCAGGCGACGACCGCGCTCCTGACCGGACGCCACCGCGTACGCCGCCTCCTGGGGCTCCCGCACGACGACTGGGACATGGTCGCGGACACCCGCCACATCGGCCCGATCCCGCTGGACGAACTCCACGACCCCAAGCGCATCTGGGCCCTCGGCTCCGACGACCCCGCCGAGCTGCGCGCCGAGATCGCCCGTCTGCGCGCCGAACTCGGCGACCGCCGCGCCGCGCTCTCCCGTCCCTTCCCGGTGGCCATCCTCCACTGGCCGGCGCGGGAGCTGGCGGAACTCCTCACCTCGTACCCCACCCTGGCCGCCGAATACCCCTCCCACGACGCCCACCTGGCCCAGGTCGAAGCCTCCCTGCGCACCCTGGCCGCCTCGGGCACGACCAACCTCGGCATCGTCACCGCGAGCGTCCCCTCGTACGAAGCCTTCGCCGCCTCGGAGAAGACCTCCCCATCCTCCCCGTCCCTCCTGGCGGAATACGCCACCACCCTCGCGGCCCGCGGCAAAGCCACCTCATGGCCCCCGACCCCGTCCACCCCGTGCTGGTGCACGTCGGGCCGCCCGTACGCGGACTGCCACGCACGAACCGGCAATCAGTGAACTGGGACGGCGAACCCACGCCTCTATTCGACATTTCAGCCGCAACAAACATTTCGGCCACTCGGCCCTCTGACAACGATAGCGAACTCGACGCCGTCTATCGCGAGCTCCTCGGCCTGGACCCGACTGGCGACCGATTCGCCAGGGTCCTGCGAGACACCATAGATCAACTGCTCAATGGCGAGGTCACAGGAAGATACGACTGGGAAACCCTGTCTAAAACGGAGAAGACGCACGCAGGAACTGTTGTCGAGATCAACCTTCAGCGTGAATTCAGATTCGAAGACGGCGATGCAATGGACTACCAAATCGCCAGCATTGATGTCGACTGCAAGTACTCGCAACGGTTCGGGTCCTGGATGATTCCACCCGAGGCGCTAGGTCACGTGTGCCTGCTCGTCTGGGCGGACGACGTCAGTACCTCGTGGAGTGCAGGACTGCTCAGGATTCGGCAAGAATGGCTAAACCGGGGAAACAATCGCGATCAAAAAATGACACTCAGCGCGACTCACCGCGACAAGATCAGATGGCTCTGGAGGGATGCGCCGCTCCCAGAGAACATCCTGTTGCATATGGACCCTGAGGATCGCAGAAGAATCTTCGCGCACACTTCTGGCCAAGCCCGGCTGAATGAACTGTTCCTAAGGGTGCAGAACCGGCGGATCGGCCGCAATGTCGTGCGGACTGTCGCCCAGCAGAAAGACTACATGAAGCGGGTCCGAGGCAATGGCGGATCGAGGAGCGCCCTGCAGAAAAGGGGGATCCTCATCATGGGGGACTATGAAAGTCACCGGAACATTGCAGCTCTCCTCGGCGCGACCATTCCCCGCGAAGGTGAGTTTGTCAGCATCAGAGTCACTCCTGCACCACCCCAGAGCGACAACGGCGTGGTCCAGCTCGACGGACAGGCATGGAAGATCGCGCTGGGCAGCGACCCGATACACCCAGCACCCAGCCTGCCGAACCATACCGCCGCCGGCAGATAGCCCGCCTATCACAGAAAATCGCGGAATGAAATGCCCCTGAGCTCCACACAGAAGCATCTGATCGAGAAGCACCTCGACAATCCTGAATCGATCAGCGCGATCATTCTAGGCCTCTGCTGGCCAAATCATTCCACTTTGTCTGATGCGGCGAACTTTACAATCAAGGCCGGCCAGACTCTCGGCGAGGCGTCCGGAGCGCTGGGATGGACCCCCCAATGGCTCCTGGATGCCGGATATTCCGCATTTGACGCTCACGGTACAGAAATCACCGGGGCTTCTTCTGTATCAGGAATAGTTAACTGGAATCCCGAGGTCCGAACATGCAGGGTTCACGACGCAATCTCTGACTCCGAGAAGCCGGGGAGCCTCCCATACCGTCGCCGGACCTCGGGGGAGATTGCCCTGCTCGCCCTCTGGACTGACGCAGTCAACCGCAACGGTATCGACCTGAAACGCCCGGACAACTTGAGCGGTGGTGCCCGAGGGGCACTTTTCCGTGACCTTCTCATGCATTACTTGCAGTGCAGCCTTCCCGAGGGTTGGCAGGTTCGCCACGAGGTCCCTCTTACGCATATCCGTGGCCTTCACATGCGCCGGGACGTTGGCGACCGGAAAAGCGACATCCTGGTCACCGACTCCGGTTCGCGGCTCGTGGCTGCCATCTCCTCGAAGTGGTCTTGGAGGTCCGACCGCGGAACCGAAGCAGCCCAGATGGTTCCACTGACCAAGTACCGGCCAGATGTCCCATATGCCATGGCGACCGCGGAATTCCCCCGCGCCGCCAGCGTCCCACGGGAGAGCATTGAGGACCGCATCTACCACCTGTGCCCCAGCTGGGTGGGTGCCTGGTCTGCGGTAATCGATCTGCCCAAGAGCGGTAGCCCGCTCGCCTGGCCAGATCTGGACACCCTGCGCAAACAAGGTGACCACGCTGCCAGGACCATGGCCATGAACGGACTCGATAAACTGACCGAGGACCTCCGGAACAGCGGGAACATCCTCTAGGCGCCGAGGAAGGACACAGCCATGACGGGCCAGGAGAGCTGGGAGCCGCCTGTCGGGTCCTGGGCGTCATCCGCCGCCCGGCGCCGAAACATGCAGGCCATTAAGAGCCGCGACACCAAACCTGAACAGCTGGTGCGCCGCTTGGTGCACGCCCGGGGTCTCCGATACCGCGTCGCAGCGAAACCCCTGCCTGATCTCCGCCGGACGGCAGACCTTGTCTTCCGTCCGGCGAAGCTAGCTGTCTTCATCGACGGCTGCTACTGGCATGGCTGCCCTGCTCACTATGTGCCACCGAAGACCAATAGTGGCTACTGGTCAGAGAAGGTCACCCGGAACATGGCCCGCGACAGGGACACCGATTCCCGGTTGCGTGAGGCCGGCTGGACCGTGCTCCGCTTCTGGGAGCACGATTCACCAGAGGCGAGCGCCAGTCAGATTGTCGATATCGCCACTCGGCTCCGCGGGGCTGGGAAATGAGACCGAGACCGCGGGTCCCTCAGCCGTGTGCCGCCTGTGCGCCTCCAGCGCTGCTTTGATCTGGAGACCCACCGCCTTCGCTACGGGAGGCGGAAACGCGTTCCCCACCTGACGGTAAGCCGCGGTCTTACGCCCCGTGAACTCCCAGGCCGGCTCGCCATCTTCAGGACCAAATCCCTGGATCAGTGCAGCCTGCTTGACCGTAATCATAGGGAGAGTCTTGCCAGCCTCTCCAAGGTCACGCGCGGGGTTTTTCGTCGCACCTGTCTTGTCGGGCTCATCGGCTACGCCAAGTCCCGAAACGCCAAGGTTCGCCCAGGCCTTCTTGGCCCGTGTGGGTCCTAGATCCGCCCCGCCGTGCTTCTTTGAGCCGCCCACAAGGGTTGGGGCGATACCTCTGGAAGCCAGCGCGTACCACTCCTTGAGCGCCTTCCCCTTGAGCCCGCGCTTCTGCATCGAGGGCTTGAGGAGATCACCGACCGAGAGTGGTTCCTTCTGATCGGGGGCAGGCAGATGCCAGCCGTCCTCATCGAAGTGCTTCCAGTAGTCAGGCTTCAGCGCCACGAGAACGCTTCGGGGGCGGAGCTGTGTCACCCCGAAGTCGCTGGCTTGGAGTTCCTGCCAGGAACACCGGTAGTCCAGTCCTTCGAGCTCCGCGATGATCTCCTTGCGGTAGCCGTCGAACTTGGCCTGCATCAGGCCCCTGACGTTTTCGATCATGACCGCTGACGGCTCCAGCTGACTGGCCAGCTTGATCATCGTCGGAAATAGATCACGTTCGTCGTCCTTGCCGAGCTGCTTGCCCGCCAGAGAGAAGGGCGGGCAGGGCACGCCACCAGCAAGCAGGTCAACCTTGCCCTTGAGGTCGAGGGCGGCCCCACTGTCGACGTAGGCGCGCAGGTCACCTCTGTGCACTTCCCATGCCGGCCGGTTGGCCTTCAGGGTGTTGCACGCGTTCTCGTCCATCTCGATGAGGAGCGCATGATCGAAACCTGCCCGCTCGAGCCCCAGGGCCTGCCCACCTGCCCCTGCGCAGATCTCAAACGAGGTGAACTTCTTCTCAGTGCTGGTCATGCACCCTCCTTCCAGATTTGCGCGACGGACACACCATGCAATCCGTCCTCACAGAGGGTGACAGACCCCACTGACAACGACCTCCCCAATTGTGCGACACCATTGGACCCGATCGGTACTCTCCGCACGCACGGGCGAACGTCAGTACGATATCTGCCATGCGAAGCCCTGCGTGGACCTGGGATGAACTGCTGCTGGCCTGCGCGCTCGTCGTCAAGAACGGCTGGCGGGAGCTCAGAGTCGGCGATCCCGCTGTGACTGACCTCTCTGATCTGCTCCGGTCCCTGCCTCTGCCCGGGCGGACAGGCCTGGCCGCGCACCTTCCCGAGTACAGGTCGGTCGGCAGCGTTTCCCGCAAAACCACCGATCTTGCTTCCAACCATCCCGAGTACCCGGGCAAGCCCACGAAGGGCGGAAGTCTGGACAAGCTGATCATCGACGCGTTCCTCACCCGTGAAGCCGCGATGCTCCAGGCTGCCCAGTCCATCGAAGACGGCATCGGGTCCGGCCAGCTTGCGTTGATCCCCGAGCAGCCCGACGAAGCAGACGAGGACGGGACGACCGCCGCTGAAGGCCGGCTGCTTGCGCGCTGGGCGATCTCTCGCGAGCGGAACCCAGCGCTGCGCAGGCGCAAGATCAGCCAGGTTCGCAAACTCGGGCTGCCCCTGGAGTGCGCTGTCTGCACCTTCGACTTCCGTTCCGCATACGGATCTCTTGGTGATGGCTACATCGAAGTGCATCATGTCCTGCCACTCCACATCTCGGGCCCTCGCGAGACGAAGTTGAGTGATCTCGCTCTGCTCTGCGCCAACTGCCACCGCATGTGTCATCGCAGCCACAGGGAAGCGTCGTGGCGCACGCCCGATGAGCTGAAGGCCGAAATCGCGAAGATCTTGCCCTCGCAGCAGGCGTAGCTGCCGGTGGCGTACCTGCTGGCCGTGGCATCTCAGGCGCGGAACGGAAGCGGGAGCTGCTGGTGGCCGCGGGCCAGGGCTGTGGGTGGGGTCGGGCGGGGGGTCGCGAGGGTAAGGAAGGTGCGCAGGGCGGCCAGGACTTCGGTGGGGGTGTCGCGGATCATCGACGGGGTGGCGCTGACGACGAGGATGCCGTGGGATTCCAGGCGCAGGCGGCGGAGAGTGGCGTGCCAGGAGTCGCGGGTGTAGTGGTACTCCGCCGAGTCGATCTCCAGGGCCACGCCCTCGTCGGCCCAGTACGCGTCCGGGCTCGCCAGGAAGGTGCCATCCGGGGTGTAGAGGCGGGCGTTCCACAGGGGGGTCGGGAGGTCCGTCGCGGAGAGGGTGTCGCGGGCCTGGGCCTCGGCCACCGAACGGACCCCGGCGAGGAGTTCGGCGGCGGCCTCGCGGATCGCGGGGCGGGTCAGGAGGCGGGAGGCGCGCAGCTCGGTGTGCAGGTCGTGCGGGTGGCACCAGCCCGCCTGGACGACGTGGGCCAGGACCGACCGGATCAGTTCGGGAGCCTCGGAGCGGGCGGCGAAGTCGGCGGCCGCGCGAAGCGGGCGGGCGCTCGGGATGCCGGAGACGGTGAGGGCGGCCTCTGAGCTTCCGGGCCTCTCCGCCCGGAGTTACTGCCCCGCCACGCCCCCGCCACGCCCCCGTCCCGCCCGCTGAGGTCGACCGCCCGGTGGCTCGCCCCGGCGGCGGAGCGGGGGCCGGCGGCGGCGCGGGCCCCGGGGGGCCGAGTCGGCCGGGGCCGAGCTGCCGTGGGAGGTCGGCTAGGCCGCCCGGTTCGGGTGGTCCGGCGACAGGAAGACGATCACGCCCGTTTCCGTGCCCGGCAGGGGGGTGACCTCGTGCCAGCCCAGGCGGCGGTACGTCGCCACCGTCTCCTTGGCCAGGCGGCTGGTCAGCAGCCACGCGCGGCGGTCCGGGGCGTCGGCGGTGATCTCGATCAGCAGGTCGCGGCCGGTGCCGCGGCCGCGCGCGTAGGGGCGTACGGCCAGTTCGTCTATCTCCAGCGCGCCGGTCAGGAGCTCCTTCACCCGGGCCGGACCGAGCTGCGCCGCGACCTGGGCGTACGCACGGTTCTTCGGGAAGGCCGCCGGGGTGATCCAGCCCGTCGCGAAGCCGTCGATGCCGGCGGCGGACTGGGCGAGGGCCGTACGGAAACCACGGCGCCGGGCGTCGGCCGGGAGGCGGGCGGCGAACTGGCGAATGGTTTCTTCGTCTTCGTTCCACGGCGGGGCGGAGAAGACGTCGGCGTAGGCGTCGACCAGTTCGTCCGCGAGGTCGAGGACGGCCTGTCCGTAGCAGATCACGATGTCCTTGCTCCTGGTGTTGAGGTTGGGGGTGGAGGGGGCTGGGTGGTTTGCCCCTTTGGGTGGGAGATTGAATTTATGCCCATCCGGTTGCCTGGGCAGACATCACACGGATCCGGCGAGTGTGCGACAAATCCCCTCCCCCGCTCCGTGTCGGGTGCGGGGCGGCCGCGTTGAGCAGTGCGTGGACAGACTGTTTCGGGTCGCCGGCGGATGCGTGCTCGCGTTCCTTCTCGTCCTGGGCGTGGTCGCGGTGCTGCCGCACGGCGTACGGGAGGCGGTGCCGGATCCGGTGATCGGCGGAGCCGTGCTGGTGCTGGCGGGTTCGATGGGCGCCCGACGGGTGGTCAAGGGTCCGCGTTAGCCTCGGAGGAGGACGGGCGTACGTTTCTATGAGCGTACGACCTGATGAGCGTACTGTTCCGCCGAATATGTGGTGCGGCGCGGTGCGGCGCGGTGCGGCGCGGTGCGGCGCGGTGCGGCGCGATCCGGTTGTCACGTGAAGGAGTGGTGGGGCATGGCACGGGTACCGAGTTCCGTAGTGGCGGCCGCCGGACTGGTCGGCGGGTACGCCGTCGCCCGGTGGACCAAGAAGCGACCCCTCGGCGGGGTCGTGCTCGGCGCCGCCGGGATCGCCGCCGGGCGGGAGTGGCACGAGCGCGGCGGAGTACCCGTCGCGGCCGGGCTCGGCGCGCTGTACCTCGCCGGCTTCGCGGGCGCGCACCCGCTGGCGAAGAAGGTCGGCGCCTGGCCGGCCGTGTTCGCAGCCGCGGGCGTCGTGGCCGCCACGGCCTGGGCCGTCGCCGACCGCGACTGACCGGCGAAGGGGCGGAGCCGAACCGGCTCCGCGCCGGGGCGCTGCGCGGCTGCCGCCCCGGCCGCCCTCCCCCGTCGCAGGCCTCCCACCCCGACGCGCCCCGCCCCGCTACGCGCCCACAGCACGCGACACGGAGTAGATCAGCAGCCCCGCCAGCGCGCCGACGACCGTGCCGTTGATGCGGATGAACTGGAGGTCGCGGCCGATGTGGGCCTCGATCTTGCGGGAGGTGTGCTCGGCGTCCCAGCCCGCCACCGTGTCCGTGATCAGCGAGGTGATCTCCGCCCGGTAGGTGGTGACCACGTACACGACCGCGCCCTCGATCCAGCCCTCCACCTTGTCCTGGAGCCGGCCGTCCGTGGCCAGTCGGGCGCCCAGTGCCATCAGCGAGGACCGGACCCGCAGGCGCAGCGTGCTCCGCTCGTCCTCCGCCGCCGAGATGATCATCGACCGGACGGCCATCCAGGTGGAGGCGATCACGTCCTGCACCTCGTCCCGCGCGAGCAGCTCCGACTTGAGCCGCTCCACCCGCGCCCGCGTCTCCGTGTCCGACTGGAGGTCGGCCGCGAAGTCCGCGAGGAAGCGGTCCACCGCCCCGCGCGCCGGGTGCTCCGGCATGTCCCGCATCTCCTGGACGAAGCGAAGCAGCTCCTTGTAGACCCGGTCGCCGATCTTGCGGTCCACGAAGCGGGGGGTCCACCCCGGCGCCCCGCCCTGGACCGCCGCCTCCACCGAGTCCGCGTGGAGAACCAGCCAGTCGTGCGCCCGCGCGCACACGAGATCCACGACCCGGCGGTGGCCGCCGTCCGCGACGACCTTCTCCAGGGTCTTGCCGATGCCCGGAGCGATCTCCGCCGTCTCCGCACGCCGCGTGATCGCCTCGCCCACGACGGCCTGCACATCGGAATCCCGCAGGACCGTCAGCGCCCCGCGCAGGGCCGTGGCCAGCTCCGCCGTGACCCGGTCCGCGTGCGCGGGCTCGGCCAGCCAGGCACCGAGCCGGCCGCCGATGCCGAGCGCGTGCAGCCTCGTACGCACCACGTCGGCGGAGAGGAAGTTCTCCCCCACGAACTCGCCGAGGGAGATGCCGAGCTGGTCCTTCTTCGTCGGGATGATCGCCGTGTGCGGGATCGGGAGCCCCAGCGGCCTCTGGAACAGCGCGGTGACGGCGAACCAGTCGGCGAGGGCGCCGACCATGCCCGCCTCGGCGGCGGCCGCGACATAGCCCGCCCAGCCGCCCGCACCGTGGTGTTCCGCCCATTTCGCCGCGACGTAGACCAGGGCCACGAGGAGCAGCAGGCCGGTGGCGATCCGCTTCATCTGCCGGACGCCGCGCCGGCGCTCCTCGTCCGCCTCGCTGAAGACGAAGCCGCCCCGCGGCGCCGCCTTCTTCGTGCTGCTGCCCTGCTCCACGTGCTCCTGCTTTCCCCCGGGCGCCGGTTCGGTCTCCATAGCATCCGACTCCCGGGGCGCCCTGGGAGTTCCCGGCGCGCCGGTCGGCTCCTCCCGCTCCTCCTGCCCTGGCCGCTCTGCCTGCTCTGGCCGCTCCTCCTGCTCCTGCGGCCCGGCGACCGCCGCTGCCGCCGTCCCTAGAGCTCCTTGCGCGGCTTCGACTTCGAGATCTTGCTCGCCTTCGCGCTCTTCGGGGGCTTGACCTTGATCTCCACGCCACCCCAGAACGCGAAGCCCGTCACGACCACCCGCGGGGCCCCCGGCTCCACCGGCCCGGGGTTGTCGCGCTGGTCGAAGGCGCCCATCACGCCGATGCCCCGTACGTCGACCTCCACACCCGGCGGCACGGTGATCTCGATGCCGCCCATGACGGCGACGCAGTTGATCACGACCTCGCGCCGCTCGAAGTTCGCCTCGCGCAGGTCGATCTCACCGCCGCCCCAGAACGCCACCGCGTGCAAGCGGGAGGGCACGGTCCAGTTGCCCTTGCGCTGGAAGCCCGACATGACCGCGACGGCCATGGCGGGGCCGCCGACCGCGCCGCCACCCCCGATCCGGGCCGGCCACCCGGAGTCCGATCCGGCCGGCACCCCCGTCAGGCCGACCGGGCCCACCGGGGCGGCCGCCACCGGCGCCGTCGCGCCGAGCGCGGGGAGATCGCGCGTCAGCGGTTCCAGCTCCGCGTAGGTGCGGGACGCGTAGGTCGCCTCCAGCCGCTCCTCGAACTCCTCCATGTCGAGCCGGCCCTCGGCGACGGCGTCCCGCAGACGCTCCACCACCCGCTCCCGGTCCGCGTCCGAGGCCCGCAGATCCGGCAGCGGCTTCTCGAACGGCACCGGCTCCTGGGGCAACGGCTTCTCAGGCCGCTCGTCACTCATGAGGACCAGCCTAAGCAGTCGCCGTTCAGAGTTGTATGGCTCGGACCCGGCTCCCCCTCAGGGTTGTCCCTGATTTATCCCCGGCCCCACCGCACAGCCCGCGCACAGCCCGCGCCCGAACCGCCCCGCCCGGCCTCGCCCGCCCCGCCCTACCCCCGCCCCGCGTACATCCGCGCGATCACGTCCTCGATGTCCGGCTCCCGCACCGACAGGTCCAGCAGCGGATACTCGGCCGCCACCGCCGCCACCAGCGGAGCCGCCGAAGCCCGCGCCGGGAAGGCCAGCCACTGCCGCGGTCCCTCCACCTTCACCACCCGCGCCCCCGCCACCTCGATCGGCGCGAGTTCCCGCTCCAGGTCCACCACCAGGGTCCGCTCGCTCTCCCCCGCCCCGCCCGCCGTGTGCAGCCCGCCCAGCGACCCGTCGTACATCAGCTGCCCGTGGTCGATCACCATCACCCGCTCGCAGAGCTGCTCGATGTCCTGGAGGTCGTGCGTGGTCAGCAGCACCGTGGTCCCGAGCTCCTCGTTCAACTGCCGCAGGAAGCCCCGTACCTTCGCCTTGCTCACCACGTCCAGCCCGATCGTCGGCTCGTCCAGGTACAGCACGTCCGGATCGTGCAGCAGCGCCGCCGCGATGTCCCCGCGCATCCGCTGCCCCAGCGACAACTGCCGCACCGGTACGTCGAGCAGCTCGGACAGGTCGAGCCGGTCCACGCAGCGCTCCAGGTTCTCCGCGAACCGCGCCGCCGGGATCCGGTACATCCTCCGCATCAGCCCGTAGGAGTCCTTCAGCGGGAGGTCCCACCACAGCGTCGTGCGCTGCCCGAACACCACCCCGATGCGGTGCGCCAGGCGCAGCCGCTCCCGCGCCGGATCGATCCCGGCGACCCTCAGCCGGCCGCCGCTCGGGGTGAGGATGCCGGTCAGCATCTTGATCGTCGTCGACTTGCCCGCGCCATTGGGCCCGATGTAGCCGACCATCTCCCCGCGCGCCACCTCGAAGCTGATCCCGTCCACGGCCCTGACCTGCCGTTTCTCCCTACGTACCAGGCCCACTCGACGCCGTACGTCGAAGACCTTCTCGACCCCGTCCAGCGAGATCAGCGCATCCGTCGTCATCAGCGCATCCGTTGTCGTCATGTCCACTCAGCTCCCCGTGCTCCGGTACGAACGAACTCCCGCGCGCCACGCCAGCGACGCGGGCACGAACACCGCGAAGGCCACCAACGGGCTCGCGAACGCCGCCCACACCGGAAGTCCCAGGGGGTCGGGCCGCCCCAGGACGTACAGAGCGGGCAGCCAGTTGACGAAGGCCAGCGGCACGATGAAGGTCACCCCGCGCAGCAGGTCCTTCGCGAAAACGGTCGGCGGGTACTGGAGCATCGTGCAGCCCCCGTACGTGAAGGAGTTCTGCACCTCCGCCGCGTCCCCGGCGACGAACTGGAACGCCGCTCCCGCCACCATCACCGCCCCGAAGATCCCCGCCCCGGCCGTGATCATCACGGGGACGAGCAGCATCTTGCCGACCGTCCAGTCCAGTTGGTCCAGGTTCGCGACCGCCCACGCGAGCACCCCGAGGCCCTGGGCGATCCGTCCCAGCCGGCGCAGCGCGAAGCGGTCGGCCGCGACCTGGGCGAGCACCGGGACCGGCCGGACGAGCATGGTGTCGAGGGAGCCGTCGCGGATCCGGGCCCCGATCCGGTCGGTGTTGCCGAGCAGCAGGTCGGCCAGGCCCAGGGAGGCCGAGCAGGACCCGTACAGCAGCGCGATCTCGGGGAGCGTGAAGCCGCCCAGCTCGTCCACGTGCGAGAACATGATGGCGATGGCGACGAAGTCGAGGAGGGTGATCGCCGCGTTCCCGAACGTGGAGAGGAAGAAGGACGTGCGGTAGGTCATCGTCGACCGGATCCACATGGCCGCGATCAGGCCGTAGCCGCGCAGCCCTTCCACCACCCGGTTGCGCCGCGGCACGTCCAGGGGCTCCAGGGCCCCGGGACCACCAGGACCACCAGGACGCCCGGGACGCACCGCGGCCTCGGCCGCCCCCGGAACGAAGCTCCGCACCCTCTCTCCCGTCCCCTCGCCCATCCCCTCGTCCGTCCCCTCGCCCCGCCGGCCCCCCTCCGCCACCCGCTCAGCCACCCTGGACCACCACCTTCCGCGTCGCGGCCGACTGCACCAGCCGGCCCAGTCCCAGCAGGGCCAGCGCCCAGGCGGCCTGGAAGGCGAACGCCCCGGCCGCGCTGCCGGCCCCCGCGCCCTTGCCCAGCAGGACGTCCAGGGGGACCTGGAGCACCGCCGCCCACGGCATGACGCGGACGAACTCCCCGAAGCCGCCCGGGAACACGGTCAGCGGCAGCAGCATTCCGGAGAAGAAGATCGAGGCGACGGTGGCCATCAGGTTGATGCCGGCGCCGTCCATCAGCCAGAACGCCGCCAGCCCCAGCAGGTAGCGCAGCGCGAAGCTCACCACCAGTCCGAGGAGCACCGCGACGAGGAACAGCACCCAGCGCGTCAGATCGGCGGGCAGCGCCAGGTCGAAGGCGAGAGCGCCGATCATCAGCGGTACTACGCCGCGGCCCAGGAGTTGGAACCCTGCCCGGCCCAGATCGCCCGCCAGCCACCACAGCTGGAGATCGGCCGGCCGGTACAGGTCGACGGCGATGTCACCCGTCCGGACGCGCTCCTGGAACTCCTCCTGGAAGCCGCCGCCGATCAACGCCCCTGCGGCGAGCAGTGCCTGACTGACCCACATGAACGTGAGGGCCTGCGACTGGTCGTAGCCGCCCAGTCCGGGGCGTTCGTCCCACAAGGCGACGAACGTGTAGGCGAGGACGAAGCCGAAGGCGGTGTTGGTGAACACCCCGGCCGCGGTCGCCGTCCCGTAGGTGGCGTACCGGCGGAAGCCCCCGGCCGCGACCGCGCCGTAGAGGCCCACTTCCTGACGCATGTTCGTACGCGCGCTCGGGCGCACCCGGTCCTCCGTTTCCCACGCCGTGGCTGCGTCGTTCCCACGTCGTTCCCACGTCGTTCGTACATCGGCCAAAGCGCGCGAGCTTAGTGCGGAGGGGCGATCCACGCGAAGGAATTACGCCCGTCCGAAGCGGAACCGGCGGCCATCGGGTAGACACCAGAGGTACAGATGTGGATATTTCGTACGGCGCCGAGGAGTCCCGGAGATGAGCGACCCGTCACCACCGCCCGGTTGGACGCCTCGTGATCCGGACACCCCCGAGGAACCGCGTCCCGCCGGCGGGAGCGCGACCCCGTCGCCGGGACCCGAAATGACCGCCAGGCAGGCCAAGAAGGCCGAAAGGGCGGAGCGCAGGCGCGCGAAGGCGGCGGGAGCCGGCGGCGCGGACGGGGCGGCACGCGCGGACGGGGCGGCCCGGCGGACCCGGCGCAAGCGCACCGGCTGGCGCCGGATCCTGCCCACCTGGCGGATGGTCCTGGGTGCCTTCCTGCTGCTCGCCCTGCTGGTCGGCGGCGCCCTGGTGGCCGGTTACCTGCTGGTCGACATCCCGCCCGCCAACGCGGCCGCCGTGGCCCAGTCCAACGTCTACCTCTACGCCGACGGCTCCCAGCTCGCCCGCGACGGCGAGGTCGACCGCGTCAACGTGCCGCTCTCCCAGATCCCCCGCACCGTCCAGGAGGCCGTCCTGGCCGCCGAGGACCGCGACTTCCACTCCGAACGGGCGGTGGACCCGGCGGCGATGCTCCGCGCCGCCTGGAACACGGCGACCGGCAAGGGCACCCAGTCCGGTTCGACCATCACCCAGCAGTACGTCAAGAACTACTACCTGGGTCAGGAACAGACCATCAAGCGGAAGGTGAAGGAGTTCTTCATCGCGATCAAACTCGGCCGCGAGAAGTCGAAGGACTACATCCTCGAGGGATATCTGAACACCAGTTACTTCGGCCGCAACGCCTACGGCATCCAGGCCGCCTCCCAGGCCTACTACGGCAAGGACGTCGGCAAGCTCACCACCGCCGAGGGCGCCTACCTCGCCACCCTCCTCAACTCCCCCAGCGCCTTCGATGTCGTCTCCCACCCCCAGGGCCGGCCGCGCGCCCTCGCCCGCTGGAACTACGTGCTCGACGGCATGGTCAAGAAGGGCTGGTTGACGGCCTCCGAACGCGCCGCCATCCGGTTCCCCGAACCGGGCAAGGTCCGCCCCGCCGCCGGACTCTCGGGCCAGCGCGGATACCTCGTGGAGGCCATCAAGGACTACATCGTCGACAACAAGATCCTCGACGACAAGACGCTCGCCGAGGGCGGCTACCGCATCACCACGACCATCGACAAGCACCGTCAGACCGCCCTCGTCGATGCCGTCAACGACAAGATGGTCAGCAAGCTCGACCCCGGGAAGGTCAAGGCCGACCGCGTCGTACGCACCGGCGCCGTCTCCATCGACCCGGCCACCGGCAAGGTCGTCGCGCTGTACGGCGGCATCGACTTCACCAAGCAGTTCGTCAACAACGCCACCCGGCACGACTTCCAGGTGGCGTCCACCTTCAAGCCGTTCGTGTTCGCCTCGGCCGTGCAGAACGACTCGCACACCCAGGACGGCCGCACGATCACCCCGTACACGATCTACAACGGCGACAACAAGCGCCGCGTCGTGGGCACCCGCATCCCCTACGCCCCCGAGAACGAGGGGCAGCTCAGCTACGGCAACATCACCGTCAACACCGCCACCGACCTCTCCGTCAACGCCGTCTTCGCCCAGATGGTCGTCGACGTCGGCACCGACAAGGTCAAGCGGACCGCCGTCGCCCTCGGACTCCCCGAGAACACCCCGAACTTCGACGCCGTGCCAGCCATGGCCCTGGGCACCCTGCAGGCCAGCGTCCTCGACATGACCCAGGCCTACGCCACCCTCGCGGACCACGGCCGCCACACCCCGCACACCTTCGTGGAGAAGATCAGCAAGGCGGACGACACCGTTCCGCTGCCGCACCGCGACGTGACCCAGGCCGTCAGCCGCGAGGCCGCCGACACCACCACGTCCATGCTGATCAGCGTCGTCGACAACGGCACGGGCACAGCCGCCCTGGCCGCCGGACACCCCGCCGCGGGCAAGACGGGCACCGGCGAACTGGACCGCTCCGCCTGGTTCGCGGGGTACACCCCCGACCTGGTCACCGTCGTCTCGATGATGGGTCAGGACCCGGACACCGGAACCCTGGAATCCCTCTACGGAGCGCTCGGCGAGGGCCGCATCGGAGGCGGCGGCTACCCGGCCCGGATCTGGGCGCAGTACACGAAGACGGCCCTGGCCGACAGCGACCCCGTCGACTTCGACCTGGAGCTCATGCCGGGCGCCAGTCAGCCGCCGCCTCCCTCGTCCGTCAACCCCAACCCCCCGCAGCAGACCCCGGGCGAACGCCCCTCCGGCCCGCCGAACCGTCCCACGCCCAGCCCGCCGACGGGCGGGCAGACGCAGGACGGGGACGGGGACGGACAGGACGACGGCGGCCGGACGACGAGCGGTCAGGACGACGGGGGCCGGGACAACGGCGGCGGGGACAACGGGGGCCGGACGGACGGCGGGCAGAACACGGACGGGCAGAACAACGGGGGCCAGACCACGGGCGGCCGCATCGCGGGCGGCCGGACCACGGGCGGGCTGAGCACCGGAGGCCGGGGCGAGGCCGGCGCCGCCGCGGGCGCCCGCGGCGGCGCCACCGAAGGACGGCGCCCGCCGGCGGACCTCCTGGAATGACCCGGGCTGCGCGGGTCAGTGGCCGGAGGTCACCTTCAGGCCCACGACCGCGACCAGCAGCAGGGCGATGAAGAAGATCCGGGCGGCGGTGACGGGCTCACCCATCACCGCCATGCCGACCACCGCCGCTCCGGCGGCGCCGATGCCCACCCACACGCCGTACGCCGTACCGATCGGCAGGGTTTTGACCGCGAGGGACAGCAGCACCATGCTCGCCACGATGCCGGCGCCCGTGAACACGCTCGGCCAGAGCCGGGTGAACCCTTCGGTGAACTTCATACCGATCGACCAGGCGACTTCGATCACACCGGCGATGATGAGCAGGATCCAGGCCATGACAGGCACCTCCAGAACGAGAGCGGAACAGGGTGCGTCGTCTTGTCATGCAGCCATCGGCACCACGGTGCACAGCGACAGCCACCCGGTACGGCGCGTCTCGTCGGGGGTTTCACTATCGTAGCAAAAACAGACGAAAGGGGCCGGTGACCGTCGTCACCGGCCCCTTTCGACCATGGAATACAAGGAATCAGGGAAGCCCGGGCAGCTGGGGACCTACAGGTACAAGCCCGTGGAGTCCTCCGACCCCTCCAGCCGCTCGGCGGCCACGGCGTGCAGGTCCCGCTCGCGCATGAGCAGGTACGTCGCCCCGCGCACCTCTACCTCGGCCCGCTCCTCGGGGTCGTAGAGCACCCGGTCCCCCGTCTCGACCGTCCGTACGTTCTGCCCGATCGCGACCACTTCGGCCCAGGCCAGCCGCTTGCCCACCGCGGCCGTGGCGGGGATCAGGATGCCGCCGCCCGAGCGGCGCTCGCCCTCCGGCGAGTCGGACTTCACGAGCACGCGGTCGTGGAGCATGCGGATGGGCAGCTTGTCGTGGGTGGTGGTGTTCTCGCTCACGCCCCGAACCTACCCGCCCGCGCCCGCGCCGCGCCCGCCCGGGTCATCAGCGCTTGCGTCGCGCCGACACGACGAGCAGGCCCAGGACACCGGCCACGAGCAGCGCGGCCGGCACGATCCGCTCGACGCGCGGGGCTCCGTCCTCGTCGCGCAGCGCGTCGCGGGCGTCGGTGACCAGGCGGTTCACCGTCGCCACCGCGCGGCCGACGGCGTGGTCGACGGTCCCGACCACCTTCGCCCTGGCGTCCCCGACGATCGTCTTGGGGTGGACGCGCACACCGATCTCGTCGAGCGTCTCGGCGAGCTGGTCGCGGCGGCGGACGATGTCCGCCTCGATCTGTGCGGGGGTCCTGGCTTCCGGCACCGCGCTGCCTCCGTCGTCGTGGTCGGTCCCATGAGGGCGTAGCCCCTCATGAACAGTCTGTCAGCAGCTTAGTCTCGTGACCGTACCGATCCCCTCCCGAGGAGACTGTTGAGATGAGCGAGCGACTTGAGCCGGGCGACATCGCCCCCGCCTTCACCCTGCCCGACGCGGACGGCAACGAGGTCTCGCTCGCCGGCCACAAGGGCCGCAAGGTGATCGTGTACTTCTACCCGAGCGCGCTGACGCCGGGCTGCACCAAGCAGGCCTGCGACTTCACGGACAACCTGGCCGTCCTGGCCACGGCCGGCTACGACGTCGTCGGCGTCTCCCCGGACAAGCCGGAGAAGCTCGCGAAGTTCCGTGAGCAGGAGCACCTGAAGGTCACCCTGGTCAGCGATCCGTCGAAGGAAGTGCTCACGGCGTACGGCGCGTTCGGCGAGAAGAAGCTGTACGGCAAGACGGTCACGGGCGTCATCCGCTCCACGGTGGTCGTCGACGAGGAGGGCAAGGTCGAGCGCGCCTTCTACAACGTCAAGGCGACGGGCCACGTAGCCAAGATCATCAAGGACCTGGGCATCTGACCCCACCCTTTTCGCGACGGAACGGCCCACACCCACCCGGTGCGGGCTGTTCCGCTTATCGGACCAATCGGTCCGTAACCGTCCGGCTATCGGTCCGTTACTCCGTACGAGGGTCGCACGCGCGGCCTCATCGAAGGGGGACCGATGGCCGACCCGTACGAACGCGCCACACTGGCCGCAGCCGTCGCCGACTCACGAGGCTGGGCCGACCTGATGCGACGCCTCCAGCTCACGGAGAGCGGCGGGCAGCGCCGCGTCCTCCAGGAGAAGGTGGCCTCCTTCGGGATCGACAGCAGCCATTTCGCGAAGCGGAGTCCGTGGCGCAAGTACACGGACGAGGCGATAGCTGCGGCCGCGGCCTCATCGAGCACACTGCGCGAGGTCGCTCTCAAGCTCGGCATGCGCCCCGCGACCGGCACGCTGTCGCACATCGTCCGGCGCATGGCAGCGGCGGGCATCGACACCGGCCACTTCGCGGGAATGAATCGGGAGCGCGTCGAGCTGCCGTTCACCACGGCAGAACTCGCTTCCGCGGCGACCAGCGCCGGCAGCATCCGCGGTACGGCTCGAGCTCTGGGCATGTCCGACGACAGCCGATCCCGGGCCGCTCTCGGAAGGATGCTCAAGAAGCACGGCATCGACACCGCGCACTTCGCCAACTTCCGGCCGACCATCCCCGCTGACCTGCTTCGCGCCACCGTTCCGGAGGCGACCAGCTACGCGGACCTCATGCGCGCTCTCGACCTCGAGGTGAACGACGTCAATCACCGCCGGGTACGCCGCCGCGTCAGCCAACTCGGACTCGACGTGAGCCACTTCAAACGACGGCCCTGGGGGTCCCGGACGGCAGCGGGGCCAAGGCCGGTCGCGCCCGACACCCTTACCGTCCTCCCGAAGGGATCCGCCCGGCTCGGCCGCCCCCGGCTCCACAGGGCACTCCAAGAGGTAGGCGCTCCGTGCGTCTGCGCGAGCTGCGGGAATCCCGGCGCATGGCTGGGGCAGCCGATCACCCTCCACATCGACCACATCAGCGGGGACTGGCTCGACAATCGCCGCGAAAACCTCCGCTACCTGTGCCCCAACTGCCACGCCCTGACCGACACCTGGTGCCGCGGAGGCCGCGGCCGCAATGGTGTCGCCCAGCGAACCTCGGCAGTCGTACACTAGCCGCAGTCGGCCAGGATGGATGTCCGAATTAGCCGATTAGTCGCGGTCGTGGTGGAATTGGCCTACACGCAACTTTTAGGTAGTTGTGGGAGAAATCCCTTGAGGGTTCGAGTCCCTCCGACCGCACGCATACGAAGGCCCGGCTCCGAGAGCCGGGCCTTCGGCGTTTCGGCCGGGCCGGTCAGCCCAGGAGTTCGCGGACCACCGGGACCAGGGCGCGGAAGGCCTGGCCGCGGTGGGAGATGGCGTTCTTCTCCGCCGCCGAGAGTTCCGCGCAGGTACGGGTGTCGCCGGCCGGCTGGAGGATCGGGTCGTAGCCGAAGCCGCCCGTGCCCGACGGGGCGTGGCGCAGGGTGCCCAGGAGGCGGCCCTCGACCACGCGTTCCGTGCCGTCGGGGAGGGCGAGGGCGGCCGCGCAGAAGAAGTGGGCGCCGCGGTGCTCGTCGGCGATGTCACCGAGCTGCGCGAGGAGCAGGTCCAGGTTCGCCTTGTCGTCGCCGTGGGCGCCGGCCCAGCGGGCCGAGAAGATGCCCGGGGCGCCGCTCAGGACGTCCACGCAGAGGCCGGAGTCGTCCGCGACCGCCGGGAGGCCGGTGGCCCGGGCCAGGGCGTGGGCCTTGAGGAGGGCGTTCTCGGCGAAGGTGACGCCGGTCTCCTTGACGTCCGGGATCTGCGGGTACGCGTCCGCGCCGACCAGCTCGTGCGGCAGGCCGGCGTCGGACAGGATGGCGCGGAGCTCGGTGACCTTGCCCGCGTTGCGGGTGGCCAGGATGAGGCGGCTGGGAGGAGGCGTCGAGGTCATGACCCCATTATCGGCCGTTCGGCCCCCGGCTCAGCCCGGGGTGCAGACCTTCGAGATTTCCTTCGCCGCGTCCGCGACCGGGGTGATGTCCGGGGTGGAGTTGCCGCCCTCGAGCGAGGTGCGGACGTTCTTGACGGCCGTGTTCATCGAGGTGATGGCCTTGCTCAGGTCCGCGTTGTCCGTCTGGTCGCCGACCTTCTTGAGGTTGGCCTCGATCTGGTTCAGCGCGTTCTGCGCGTCCTGCGGGCTGTTGCCGGCCTGCGAGACGGCCTGCTGGAGGTCGTTCGCGCCGTCCGTGATGGCGACCGCCGTGCTCGCGCAGTCCATCGCGGTCGAGATCGCGTCGCAGGAGGTGACCGCGGGTATGGCGAGGGCCGCGGTCAGGGCGACGGCTGCAAGGCGGTACTTCGGCTTCACTTCGGCCCCCGGGGTGAGTCGCTGGGTGGATGTGTGCTGGAACGTGGACGGGCGCACGGCTTCGACGCCGTGCGCCCGTACCCCGTCAGACGCGGGGACGCGCCCCGCGGTTGCCGGGGGACCGTTCTAGAGCTCGAGCTCCAGGGCGCCCAGCTGCAGGGCCTCCAGGTCGGCGCAGCCGCCGGCGGCCAGGTCGAGGAGGGCGTTGAGTTCCTTGCGGTCGAAGGGCTCGGCCTCCGCGGTGCCCTGGACCTCGACGAAGCGGCCGTCGCCGGTGCAGACCACGTTCATGTCGGTGTCGGCCCGCACGTCCTCCTCGTAGCAGAGGTCGAGGAGCGGGACGCCGTCGACGATGCCGACGCTGACGGCGGCGACGGTGCCGGTGAGGGGCTTGCGGCCGGCCTTGATCAGCTTCTTCCGCTGGCCCCAGGAGACGGCGTCGGCCAGGGCGACGTAGGCGCCGGTGATGGCGGCGGTGCGGGTGCCGCCGTCGGCCTGGAGGACGTCGCAGTCCAGGACGATGGTGTTCTCGCCCAGCGCCTTGTAGTCGATGACGGCGCGCAGCGAGCGGCCGATGAGGCGGGAGATCTCGTGGGTGCGGCCGCCGATCTTGCCGCGTACGGATTCGCGGTCGCCGCGCGTGTTGGTGGCGCGGGGCAGCATCGAGTACTCGGAGGTGACCCAGCCCTCGCCGCTGCCCTTGCGCCAGCGCGGGACGCCTTCGGTGAAGGAGGCGGTGCAGAAGACCTTGGTGTCTCCGAAGGAGACCAGGACGGAGCCTTCGGCGTGCTTGCTCCATCCGCGTTCGATGGTGACCGGGCGGAGCTGTTCGGGCGTACGGCCGTCGATACGAGACATGGCACCGAGCCTAGTCGGTGCGGGGGGCGGGGCAGGACCCCCGTCGAGGGCGCGAAAAGACCCCGTCCGGGTGCGTCCGGGCGGGGTCCTGTCGTACGCGGTTCCGCGTGGGTGAGCCGGGGGCTCAGCTCACATCATGTCTTCGATGTCGGCGGCGATCGGGTCGGCGTCGGTGCCGATGACGACCTGGATCGCGGTGCCCATCTTGACGACGCCGTGGGCGCCGGCGGCCTTGAGGGCGGCCTCGTCGACCTTGCTCGGGTCGATGACCTCGGTGCGCAGTCGGGTGATGCAGCCTTCGACCTCTTCGATGTTCTCGATACCGCCGAGCCCGGCGACGATCTTCTCAGCCTTGGTGGCCATGTGTTTCTCCCTGAGTTCTACGAAGAACGAGTCTCGGCGGCGCCGTTGCCCGTCGGCCGGCGTTGGTGCGGCTGACCGGCCGGCGTGGTCCGCTTCGTCACGGTAACGCACGGTTGGCCCAGTTACGCGGGCGCATGCCCGGCATCTGCCGAATGATGACGATCAGCATGAACCTGCCCTACGGACGGGTGAAATGCGATCACTTCATAAGTGGTCTACACCAGTGTGCCGCACGTGTCGCGGCTGCCAAAACCGGCCCGTCAGGGAGGACGCGGATGAGCGCGAGCAGCGCCGCAGCAGTGCCACGGCCGAGGCGGTGGAACGGCATTTTCCAAGGGCTGCAGAAGATGGGCCGGAGCCTCCAGCTGCCGATCGCCGTGCTGCCCGCCGCGGGCATCCTGACCCGGCTGGGCCAGCCGGACGTGTTCGGCGCGGACGGCCTGGGCTGGACGGACGTCGCCAAGGTCATCGGGGCCGCGGGCGGGGCCCTGCTCAACGCCGACCTCGGCCTGCCGCTCCTCTTCTGCGTCGGCGTCGCGATCGGCATGGCCAAGAAGGCGGACGGCTCGACGGCGCTGGCGGCGGTGGTCGGCTTCCTGGTGTACCGCAGCGTGCTGCGCGTCTTCCCCGACCCCTGCCCGACCGGGACCGTGGACATCGGGGGCGGCTGCCTGGGGCCCGACCAGACCTTCGCCGAGTACAACTTCCAGAATCCGGGGGTGTTCGGCGGCATCGTCATGGGCCTGCTGTCGGCCTGGTTCTGGCAGCGCTACCACCGCGTCAAGCTGGTCGACTGGCTCGGCTTCTTCAACGGCCGCCGCCTGGTCCCGATCATCATGACCTTCGTCGCGATCGTCTTCGCCGTGATCTGCCTGTGGATCTGGCCGCCGATCGGCGACGGACTGGAGAGCTTCTCGGACTGGCTGGTGAGCCTGGGGTCGGGGGGCGCGGGCATCTTCGGCGTGGCGAACCGCGCGCTGCTGGTGATCGGCCTGCACCAATTCCTGAACGTGCCGGTGTGGTTCCAGTTCGGCAGCTACACCAAGCCGGACGGCCAGACGGTGCACGGCGACATCCCCATGTTCCTCGCGGGGGACCCGAACGCCGGGCAGTTCCTCACCGGCTTCTTCCCCATCATGATGTTCGCCCTGCCGGCGGCGGCGCTCGCGATCACGCACTGCGCGAAGCCGGCGCGGCGCAAGGAGGTCGGCGGCCTGATGATGTCGGTCGCGCTGACCTCCTTCGTCACCGGCATCACCGAGCCGCTGGAGTACTCGTTCCTCTTCCTCGCGCCCGGGCTGTACGCGGTCCACGCGCTGCTGACGGGCGTGTCCATGGCGGTGACGTGGGCGTTCGGCGCCAAGGACGGCTTCAGCTTCTCGGCGGGCCTGATCGACTACGTCATCAACTGGAGCCTGGCCACGAAGCCCTGGCTGATCATTCCGATCGGACTCGGCTTCGCGGTCGTCTACTACGCCGTGTTCCGCTTCGCGATCACCAAGTGGGACATCAAGACACCCGGCCGGGAGTCCGACGAGGAGATCGCGGCGATGGAGGCGGAGAACACCAAGGCCTGAGCCGCGGTCCGCCGGCGGCGCGGCCCGGGGGTGACCCCGGTGCCGCGCGGAGTCCGCGAAGGACCTGCCGGGACAGGACCAAGGACCCCGAAACGGAGGGGCCGAAGGCGCCGGCCGCACCCGCCGTACGTCCCGCTCATCGCGCCCGTTTCCGTGACAAAGGCCTTCGGACCCTCAGGGTCCGAAGGCCTTTGTCGTGTATGTACCCGTGTGTCCTCGCCCACGGAAGTGGAGGGTTCCTTACCTGAACCTCACGTGCTAAAACTGGTCTACACCACTGAGTGGTGTAGACCACGCGGGCCTTTCGGCCCCCGAGGTCCTCCCCTTACCTGAGACGCCGCCGCCCCCGTTTTCCCTGTCCCGGCAGCGCCTTGTCCAATGGAGGAAGTTGATGAGTACGGCCACCGCCGCTCCCGCCAAGAAGCGGGGCTCCGGCCTGTTCCAGGGTCTGCAGAAGGTCGGCCGCAGCCTTCAGCTGCCCATCGCCGTCCTGCCGGCCGCGGGCATCCTGCTGCGCCTCGGCCAGCCCGACGTCTTCGGCAAGGACGGCCTCGGCTGGGGCAAGGTCGCCACGGTGTTCGCCACCGCCGGTGACGCCGTCTTCGCCAACCTGCCGCTGCTGTTCTGCATCGGTGTCGCGATCGGCTTCGCCAAGAAGTCGGACGGCTCCACGGCGCTCGCCGCGCTCGTCGGGTTCCTGGTCTACAAGAACGTCCTCACCGCCTTCCCGGTGACCGAGGCCGTCATCAACACCACCGAGAACAACGGCGTCGACATCCCGGCGACCTACAACAACCCCGGCGTCCTCGGCGGCATCATCATGGGCCTGCTCGCCGCGGTCCTGTGGCAGCGCTTCCACCGCACGAAGCTGGTGGACTGGCTCGGCTTCTTCAACGGCCGCCGCCTGGTCCCGATCGTCATGGCCTTCGTCGGCGTCCTCGTCGGCGTCTTCTTCGGCCTGGCCTGGGAGCCGATCGGCGAGCTCATCGCCAACTTCGGCGAGTGGATGACGGGCCTCGGCTCCATCGGTGCCGGCCTCTTCGGCCTCATCAACCGCGCGCTGATCCCGATCGGCATGCACCAGTTCGTCAACACCGTCGCCTGGTTCCAGATCGGTGACTTCACCGACGCCGCCGGCGCGGTCGTGCACGGTGACCTGAACCGCTTCTGGGCCGGCGACGCCAGCGCCGGACAGTTCATGACCGGCTTCTTCCCGATCATGATGTTCGGCCTCCCGGCCGCCGCCCTGGCCATCGCCCACAGCGCCCGTCCGGAGCGCCGCAAGGCCGTCACCGGCATGATGCTCTCGCTCGCCCTCACCTCGTTCGTCACGGGTGTCACCGAGCCGATCGAGTTCTCGTTCATGTTCATCGCACCGGTGCTCTACGCCATCCACGCCGTCCTGACGGCCGTGTCCATGGCCGTCACCTGGGCGCTCGGCGTCCACGCCGGCTTCACCTTCTCCGCCGGCCTGATCGACCTGGGCCTCGGCTGGAACAAGGCCACCTCGCCCTGGATGATCATTCCGATCGGCCTGGTCTTCGCGGCGGTCTACTACTTCGGCTTCCGCTTCGCCATCACGAAGTTCAACCTTCCGACGCCGGGCCGCGAGTCCGACGAGGAGCTCGCCGAGATGGAGAAGGCCGAGGCCAAGTAAGGTCCCGCGCCACTCCACGGCACGACGGAGCCCCCGCTCTCCCGGAAGGGAGGGCGGGGGCTTTCGCGTGTGCGCTGTCAGACCTCGTAGACCGCGCCCGCGTACGCCAGGTCCACCGGGCCGTCGTAGACCGCGCGGGCGTCCGCCAGGTTCTGCCGCGCGTCCGTCCACGGCGGGATGTGGGTCAGCACGAGCCGGCCGGCCCGGCCGTCGCGGGCGAACTCGCCGGCCTCGCGCCCGTTGAGGTGCAGGTCCGGGATGTTCTCCTTGCCGTGCGTGAAGGAGGCCTCGCAGAGGAAGAGGTCGGTGTCCTGCGCGAGCAGCCCCAGCTCGGCGCAGACACCGGTGTCACCGGAGTACGTCAGCGAACGGCCGCCGTGCTCGACGCGGATCCCGTACGACTCGACCGGATGGCAGAGCCTCTCGGTGCGGACCCGGAAGGGGCCGATCTCGAAGGTGCCCGGCTTCAGGGTCCGGAAGTCGAAGACCTCGCTCATCGAGCGCTCGTCGGGGACGTCCTCGTAGGCGGTGGACAGCCGCTTCTCGGTGCCCTCGGGGCCGTAGACGGGGATGGTGCCGCAGCGGCCGCCCTCGTGGCGGTAGTAGCGGGCGACGAAGTAGCCGCACATGTCGATGCAGTGGTCGGCGTGCAGGTGGCTCAGGAAGATCGCGTCGAGATCGTAGAGCCCGATGTGCCGCTGGAGATCGCCGAGGGCGCCGTTGCCCATGTCGAGGAGCAGCCGGAAGCCGTCGGCCTCGACGAGGTAGCTCGAACAGGCCGATTCCGCGGACGGGAACGAACCCGAACAGCCGACGACGGTGAGCTTCATGGAGCGTGAACCTCCGTGGACGGTCCGTGGACGGATGCGGGCCGTGCGTGGGTCGAGCGTAAGGCGCGAAACCTCCGGTCGCTCCTCCGCGGCGGGCCGTTGTGGGGGGAATCACCTGTGCTGTCACCCGGTGGAGCGACGGGGCGTATCGGGGTTGCCGTGCGGGTGCCGTCACGGTGCCGCTCCGGGGCCTCGCGCGGGAGAGCCGGTGCGGGGCAGCCGTCCGGGTGCCGCGGGTCCGCTGCCGTGCCGGGGGCCCCGTGCGCGGCTACGGTCGGAGTATGGACACCTCCTGGTGGCCTGCGGTCGCCGCGGTGGTGGTCGTGGTCCTGCTGGTGCTGCTCCCCCGGCGGGCGCGGCACGCCGCGCAGCCGCCGCACGGGCCGGGCCCGCCGCCGCGTCCCCGACCCGGTGAGCTGTGGTTCCTGGAGAACGGCCGGCCCTGTCTGGTCCTGGACGTACGGAGCCACTGGGCGCGGATCGCGCGGATCACCGGGAAGTACGACGACCGGCGCTCCGGGGTGATCCCGCTGCCGCCGGGGGTGGTGGGGGCGCGGGCGGCGTTCCTGGAGGCGGACCGGGTGACGGAGGTGTCGGTATGGGAGTTCGCGCGGGCGCGGCGGCTGGGGGTGGTGGACCCGGCGGTGTGGGACGAGGTGAAGGGACTCGGGTCGTCCGGCTGAAGCGTGTCTACGATCCCGTGGAGCCGGGGGCCGACGGAGTCAGGGTGCTCGTGGACCGGCTGTGGCCGCGGGGCCTGTCGAAGGAGGCGGCGGAGGTCGACGCGTGGGCGAAGGCGGTCGCCCCGTCGACGGAGCTGCGGAAGTGGTTCCACGGGGGTGGCTCCGTGGAGGAGTTCCGGGCGAGGTACGCGGTGGAGCTGGAGGCGCCGGAGGCGGTGGCGGAGATCGCCCGGCTGCGGGAGGCCGCCCTGACCGGGCCGGTCACGCTGCTGACCGCCGTCAAGGATCCGGGGGCGAGCCACGCCGGTGTGCTGGCCGCACTGTTGTCCTGACCCGTCGGGGGATGCTGCCCCCGGTCGTGGGCGGGCCCTGCCGCCGCGCGGGGCCGGCCCCGGCCCTCCCCCGGACTCCGTCCGGGAGCCACCTCGTCCGCGGTTTCCCGGAGCTCCGACACCGACCGGACGGACCCGGGGCTCCGCCCTGGAGTCCGCGCCGCGAGCGCCGGCGGGGCCGGATCTCCCCGCCGGCGGGCCGCCCGGCGGCCTACGCCCAGAGCTGGCCCTGGAGGACCTCGATCGCCTCTTCCGTCGTCGCCGCCGTGTAGACGCCCGTCGAGAGGTACTTCCAGCCGCCGTCGGCCACGACGAAGGCGATGTCGGCCTTCTCGCCCGCCGCGACCGCCTTGCGGCCCACGCCGATCGCCGCGTGCAGGGCGGCGCCCGTGGACACGCCCGCGAAGATGCCCTCCTGCTGCAGCAGCTCCCGCGTGCGGGTGACCGCGTCCGCGGAGCCCACGGAGAAGCGGGTCGTGAGGACCGACGCGTCGTAGAGCTCGGGGACGAAGCCCTCGTCGAGGTTGCGCAGGCCGTAGACCAGGTCGTCGTAGCGCGGTTCCGCCGCCACGATCTTGACGCCCGGCACATGCTCGCGCAGGTACCGGCCGACGCCCATCAGGGTGCCCGTCGTGCCGAGGCCCGCCACGAAGTGGGTGATCGACGGGAGGTCCCGGAGGATCTCCGGACCGGTCGTCGCGTAGTGCGCGCCCGCGTTGTCCGGGTTGCCGTACTGGTAGAGCATCACCCAGTCCGGGTGCTGTGCCGCGAGTTCCTTCGCGACGCGGACGGCCGTGTTCGAGCCGCCCGCCGCCGGCGAAGGGATGATCTCGGCTCCCCACATGGCCAGCAGGTCGCGCCGCTCCTGCGAGGTGTTCTCCGGCATCACGCACACGATCCGGTAGCCCTTGAGCTTCGCCGCCATCGCCAGGGAGATGCCGGTGTTGCCGGAGGTGGGCTCCAGGATCGTGCAGCCGGGGAACAGCCTGCCGTCCTTCTCGGCCTGCTCGACCATGTGGAGCGCCGGGCGGTCCTTGATCGAGCCGGTCGGGTTGCGGTCCTCCAGCTTCGCCCAGATCCGTACGTCGTCGGAGGGCGAGAGCCGGGGCAGGCGCACGAGCGGCGTGTTGCCGACCGCGGCCAGGGGGGAGTCGTAGCGCATTACTTCGATCCGCCGGCCACGGCCGGGAGGATGGTGACGTTGTCGCCGTCCTTGAGCTCGGTGGAGATGCCCGCGAGGAAGCGGACGTCCTCGTCGTTGAGGTAGACGTTGACGAACCGGCGCAGCTCGCCGCCCTTGGTCTCGTCGACGATGCGCTCCTGGATGCCCTTGTGGCGGGTCTCCAGGTCCGAGAAGAGCTCGGACAGGGTCGCGCCCTCACCCGTGACGGCCTTCTCGCCGTCGGTGTAGGTGCGGAGGATGGTGGGGATGCGGACCTCGATGGCCATGGCAGGCTCCAGTCAGGTGGTGAGGGGCGGCGAAGTGGGGCGGGGAAGACGAAGGTGCGGGCGTGAGCGTGCGGCCCCGCGGGGGCGGCCGGCTCAGGCGGCAGGACAGATGGCGCTGGCGAGGCGGCACAGATCGACGTGCAGCCGCGCCACGAGCAGCAGCCTGCCGGGCGTCTCGATGCTCACGTCGTGGGGAACCATGCGGTCATGTTAACGATTCCCGGTCCGTGGTTTGGAGTGTGATCCCGCATCGTGGACGGATACCGCTCACATGCTGAGCAGTACCCCGTCAGTAGGCCTCGACGACCTTCACTTCTTCCTCCGTGATCACGCCTTCGACGATCCGGTACGAGCGGAACTGGAACTCCCCGAGCCCGTCCGCGTCGGCCGTGGAGACCAGCACGTAGTGGGCGCCGGGCTCGTTCGCGTACGTGACGTCCGTGCGCGAGGGGTAGGCCTCGGTCGCGGTGTGCGAGTGGTAGACGATGACGGGTTCCTCGTCCCGGTCGTCGAGCTCGCGGTAGAGCTTCAGCAGATCCTTCGAGTCGAACTCGTAGAACGTGGGCGACCGGGCCGCGTTCAGCATCGGGACGAACCGCTCCGGGCGGTCCGTGCCCGCCGGGCCGGCCACCACTCCGCACGCCTCGTCGGGGTGGTCCTGACGCGCGTGCGCGACGATCTGGTCGTACAGGGCCTGGGTGAGGGTCAGCATGAGCGACAGGATATGCAGACGGGCCCTCCCGTACCGAGGAGTGGTACGGGAGGGCCCGGATGCTGGACACGAGTCCTGGGAGAACGCGGTTCCCGGCCGTGACAGGCGGCCGGGACCCGCGGCGTGAGGGGCCTCTAGGAGACCTTGTCGAAGGCCTCGGCGCGCGGGGCGCGGGACTTCAGCACCAGGTACGAGACGCCCAGCAGCAGACCCCACAGCGGGGCGCAGTAGAGCGAGACGCGGGCGTCCTTGTCGACGCCCATCATCACGATGACCATGCCGATGAAGGCCAGGGCGAAGTAGCTGGTGTACGGGGCTCCGGGCGCGCGGAACGGCGACTTCGGGACGTCTCCGCGGTCGGAGGCGGCGCGGTAGCGGATCTGGCAGACCAGGATCATGATCCAGGCCCACATGCCGGAGATGGTGGCGAAGGAGACGACGTAGTCGAAGGCCTTGCCGGGGGCGACGTAGTTGATCCAGACGCCGACCAGCATGAGCGCGGCGGAGAAGCTGGTGCCGATCAGCGGGGTGCCGCTCTTGGTGAGCTTGGTGAAGAACTTCGGGCCCTGGCCGTTGAGCGCGAGGTCGCGCAGCATGCGGCCGGTGGAGTACATGCCCGAGTTGCAGGAGGACAGGGCAGCAGTGAGGACCACGAAGTTGACGATCGCGGCGCCGACGCCGAGGCCCATCTTCTCGAAGGCCGCGACGAAGGGGCTGACGCCGGGCTGGAACTCGTGCCACGGGACGACCGACAGGATCATGATCAGCGCGCCGACGTAGAAGACGGCGATGCGCCACGGCACGGTGTTGATGGCCTTGGGCAGGGTCTTCTCGGGGTTCTTGGACTCGCCGGCGGTGACGCCGACCAGCTCGACCGCGAGGAAGGCGAACATGACGATCTGCAGGGTCATCAGCGTGCCGCCGAGGCCCTTGGGGAAGAAGCCGCCGTCGCTCCACAGGTTCGTGACGGTCGCCGTGTCGGCGGCGTCGGAGAAGCCGATGGTGAGGATGCCGGCGCAGATCAGGATCATGCCGACGATGGCGGTGACCTTGACCATGGAGAACCAGAACTCGAGCTCGCCGAAGAGCTTCACGGAGATCAGGTTGGCGCCGTAGAGGACGAAGGTGAAGATCAGCGCGTACGCCCACTGCGGGAAGCCGTCATGGGTCCAGTACGCCATGTACTGCGCGGCCGCGGTGACTTCGGTGATGCCGGTGACCACCCAGAAGAGCCAGTACGTCCAGCCGGTCACGTATCCCCAGAAGGGGCCGAGGAACTCTCGGGCGTAGTCCGAGAAGGAGCCCGAGACGGGGCGGTACATGAGCAGTTCGCCCAGCGCCCGCATGATGAAGAAGATGACCAGGCCGGCGATGGCGTAGGCCAGGATCAGACTCGGTCCGGCCTTGGAGATGGCCTTGCCGGCGCCCAGGAAGAGGCCGGTGCCGATGGCTCCGCCGATCGCGATCATCTGGATCTGGCGGGCTCCGAGTGCGCGGTGGTATCCCTCGCCGCCCTCGGCTGTGTCGTGCTGCTGCTCGTCGACCTGTACGGAGGTCATGTCTTGGTGCGCCTTTCTCCACGCCGACCCGCGCCTTCACTGGCTCGGATCGGGTCCTCGATCCCCCCGGATACGGATGGAGTTGCACGCCGGCGATCAGCCGGTTCAAGCAGGCCGGGGAGCATGGGTGGCGCCCCCTCGGCGGTCGTGAAGATTTATCACGTGCTTACGGGTGCCCGAGGGAAGAAAATGTGACGCAGGGCGCAAAAAAATCGGGACATACATCTCGGAAAACAAACAGATCACCACATCGTGGTGATCTGATCGTTATCCGGATTTGAGCGTCCGCTGAGCGAACGGGCTCCCGGTCCGGGGGGCGCCCGGGAGCGATCTGAGGATGACCTGAGGAAACCTCAGAGGGTCTCGATGAGGGTCTCCTGGAGGCCGCCGAGCCACAGGTACGCCATCACCATCGGCTTGCGCGGATCGTCGTCCGGGAGCCGGAAGAGCACCGCGCTCTCGTCGTCCTCGGTGATCTCGAGCCGGGCCGCGATGGTGAGCCTCAGGTCGTTGAGCGCACCGAGCCAGCGCAGCGGCAGCTGGTCGGTCAGCTCCAGGACGGCGGCCCCGTCGCCGCCCGGGGTGAGCCCGTCCAGGCTGTGCACGACGGCCAGCGCATCCTCCCGCTTGCGGGTGCGCAGGTCGTTCTCGGTGAAGCGGCGGAATTCGGCCGAGTGGGCCCGCAGCTCCTCCTCGTCGGCGCGCGCACCGGCCCCCGGACCGCCGTAGGCGTCGGGGAAGAGGCGGGCGAGCGCCGGGTCGGACGGGGGCTCGGTCGGGCCGTCGGAGGCCGCGAAGAGGGCGGCGAGCGGGTCCGCGTCCGGGTCGGGCTCGGGCTCGCCGGGGCCGATGAGCTCCAGCAGCTGCACGGCCAGGGAGCGCAGGATCGAGATCTCGATCTCGTCCAGCGCGATGGCGGCGCCGCCGCCCTTCAGGGCCTCGAAGACGCCGCCCATCAGTTGCGGTCCTGGGACATGGTCGCCCAGAGGCCGTAGCCGTGCAGGGCCTGCACGTCGCGTTCCATCTCCTCGCGGCTGCCGCTGGAGACGACCGCCCGGCCCTTGTGGTGGACGTCGAGCATCAGCTTGTTCGCCTTGTCCTTGGAATAGCCGAAGTACGCCTGGAACACGTACGTCACGTAGCTCATGAGGTTGACCGGGTCGTTGTGCACCAGGGTCACCCACGGGACGTCGGGTTCCGGGACCGCGAAGGTCTCTTCGGCCGACTCGGTGCGTTCGATCTCAACAGGAGCAACACTCACTTGTCCCATGCTGCCACTGACAGGGGTCCGTCGCACAAACGGGCCCCTACATCTCGTCAATGTGACGAGATGTGCGCTAGCATCCGGGACATGAACCCTGCGGACCTGGGCCTGCCGGTGGACGTGCCGTCGACAGCGCTCTTCACGGACCATTACGAGCTCACGATGCTGCAGGCCGCGCTGGCCAGCGGCACCGCCGACCGACGCTCGGTCTTCGAGGTCTTCACCCGGCGGCTGCCCGAGGGACGGCGCTACGGCGTGGTCGCGGGAACCGGCCGGGTGCTCGACGCGGTGGAGAACTTCCGCTTCGACGGCGCCGTACTGGAGTTCCTGCGCGAGCGGGCCGTCGTCGACGCCCGCACCCTCGACTGGCTCGCCTCCTACCGCTTCTCGGGTGACATCTGGGGCTACCCGGAGGGCGAGGTCTACTTCCCCGGCTCCCCGGTCCTGCGCGTCGAGGGCAGCTTCGCCGAGTGCGTGCTGCTGGAGACCGTGATCCTGTCGATCCTCAACCACGACTCGGCGATCGCCGCGGCCGCCTCCCGGATGGCCTCGGCCGCCGGCGGCCGCCCGCTGATCGAGATGGGCGCCCGGCGCACCCACGAACTGGCGGCCGTGGCCTCGGCCCGCGCCGCGTACGTGGGCGGCTTCACCTCCACCTCGGACCTGGCGGCCGGCTTCCGGTACGGGATCCCGACGGTCGGCACGAGCGCGCACGCCTTCACCCTGCTGCACGACGACGAGCGGGGCGCGTTCACGGCCCAGGTCGCCTCGCTGGGCAACGGGACCACCCTGCTGGTGGACACCTACGACGTGGCCGAGGCGGTCCGGACGGCCGTGGAGGTCGCCGGGACGGGCCTGGGCGCGGTCCGGATCGACTCCGGGGACCTGCTGCTCGTCGCCCACCGGGTCCGGCAGCAGCTGGACGAGCTCGGAGCCACGTCGACGCGGATCGTGGTGACCTCGGACCTGGACGAGTACGCGATCGCCTCGCTGGCGGCGGCCCCCGTGGACGCCTACGGAGTGGGCACCCAGCTGGTGACCGGCAGCGGGCACCCGACCTGCTCGATGGTCTACAAGCTGGTGGCGCGGGCGGCCTCCGCCGACCCGAAGGCGCCGCTGGTGTCGGTGGCGAAGAAGTCCTCGGGCGGCAAGACCTCCGTCGGCGGGCGCAAGTGGGCGGCGCGGCGGCGCGACGCCGACGGGGTCGCGGAGGCCGAGGTCCTCGGGACCGGCCCGGTCCCGGCGGCGCTGGCCGACACGCAGCTCCTCGTGCAGCTGGTCAAGGCGGGTGAGGTGGTGGCCCGCGAATCCCTGGAGACGGCGCGCGACCGCCACCGCGAGGCCCTCGCGGGCCTGCCCCTCTCCGCCTCGCAGCTGTCGCGCGGCGAGGCCGTGATCCCGACCGAGTACGCGTAGCGGGGCGCGGCCCCCCCCCCCGCGCGGGGGGCGCGGCCCGCGGGGGGGGGGGGGGGCGCCCCCCGGCGGGGGTGGGGGGGGGGGGGGGGGGTACACCACACACAGACCC
>NZ_JBSGWY010000012.1:112379-123674 GCF_053609145.1 Streptomyces sp. NPDC054961
CCACTCGGCGGGGCGGGGACGGGGGGGGTGCGGGGCCCCGCCGCCGGGGGCCCCCGGGGGGGGCGGAGCCCCCCGTTTCGGGAAGGGGCGGGGCGGGGGAAGAGCCCCCGCAGCGTCCCGCAGCACCACACACCGAGCCGAAGGACACCGGACATGCACCGCGCACTGATCGTCGTCGACGTACAGAACGACTTCTGCGAAGGCGGCAGCCTCGCGGTCACCGGCGGGGCCGACGTGGCCGCCGCGATCACCGAACTCATCGGTCAGGCCACCGCCGGGTACCGGTTCGTCGTCGCCACGCGGGACCACCACATCGATCCCGGGTCCCACTTCGCCCGCCCGCCGGCCCAGCCGGACTTCGAGACCACCTGGCCCGTCCACTGCGTGGCCGGGACCGAGGGCGTGGGCTTCCACCCCAACTTCGCCCCCGCCGTCGCCTCGGGGGCCGTCGCGGCCGTCTTCGACAAGGGGGCGTACGAGGCGGCGTACAGCGGCTTCGAGGGCGCGGACGAGAACGGTCTCGGGCTCGTGGAGTGGCTGCGGGACCGGCAGGTCACCGAGGTCGACGTGGTCGGCATCGCCACCGACCACTGCGTCCGGGCCACCGCCCTGGACGCGGCCCGCGCGGGCCTGCGCACGCACGTGCTGCTGGACCTGACGGCCGGCGTGGCCGCCCACACCACGACCCGTGCGCTGGCCGAGCTCCGCGCGGCCGGGGTGCGGCTGAGCGGGACGCCGGTGGTGGCGGGCTGACACCGGGCGCCGGGCGCCGGGCAGAGGGCTCCGGGCAGCGGGCACAGCACTGGACCCTGGGCGCCGAGCACCGCACCAATAGGACAAGCTGGGGCGGATTCCCGTCAAAGGTGCGAAGGAGACGTCCGTACGCGGGCGGGAGCTGGCAGCGTGCGCAGGGTCGGCGCCTCGGCCGACACCACCTGCCAAGGAGGCGATCTGTGATGCTCAGCTTCAGCGGACCGGCGGACGGCGGCGCACCTCCGGAGCATTCGCTCCGGGGCCGCGGCGCCATCAGCCTCTCGGCCGCGGAAGGCGGCTGGCAGCCGACCTTCGTGTGGTCGGGGGAGGGCGAGCCCTCCCGCCCCGCCGGGGACCTGCCGCTCACGGCGGGGGCCGAGCTCCTCACCCGCGAGGGGACGCCCGTGCTGGAGTTCCGGATGCACCGCACCCTGCCCTCCGCGTACAGCTTCGGGCACACCCCCGCCGAGCGGGTCCCCGCGGGCGCCTACGCCGTGCGGTGGTGGACCGTCCGCGAGGACGACGGCACGCGGGTGAGCGGGAGCTTCGGCTTCGAGCTCGGCTGAGCCGCCCTCGGCCCGCCGCCGCCCTGACACCACCCGCCGGCCCGGCGGGCTCCCGCCGTCGCCCCTCCGCCGCCCGCCGCCGCCCTGAGGGCCCCGCGCTCAGCCCAGCAGCGCCCTGATCGGGTGCCACAGCTCCGCCGCCCGGTCCGGCGCGCAGCGCCACAGCAGGCCGTCCGGGTGGTGCAGGACGGCGGTGACCTCGTCCGGGGTCGGGGGCTGGGCGTTGCCGCGCAGGTAGACGGCGCGCATTCCGAGGTTCCGCAGCCTGGTCAGGGCGCGGGCCCGGTTCGCGGCGTGCACCAGCACCCGTACGTTTCCGCCCTCGCCGGACGGTCTGGGCAGCGTGAGCGCGACGACCACACTGCCGCCAGGCAGTCTGACGAAACCTCCACCGGGCATGTCTTCATCTCCCCCGTCAATAAGAAACTCGCAACACGCATCTAAACGCGATCGGCCGCCGCCCGCTAGGGGGCGACGGCCGATCATGCTTTGACCTGCGACTTTACCGAGTTACTTAACGGCGGGGCCGACCTCGACCGTCATCTGGAGACCGTCGTACGGCTCCTTGACGATCTTGATCTTGGTGTTGGTGTCAGTGACCTTCACCGAACCGGTCGGGTTCTCGTCGTAGTAGTACTTGCCCTTGTGGTCGTCGAAGACCAGGTTGGTGGGCTTCGGCTTCAGGAACAGCTCTTCACCGTTCTTGTGCAGGGTGAAGGCATCCGTGGAGTACGCGCTGAAGGTGGCGTCGTACGGCTGGATCTTGTTCCGCAGCAGGGTGCCGTCCGACCACTTCATCGGCTTGGCGTTGGCGTCGATCGGGAGGATCAGACCGGCGCCGGGGTGCTGGCTGGTGTTGTTGTCCTTCTGGGAGGTGTCCCACTGCCAGATCAGGAGACCGTCCTGGTAGGGGTAGTGCTCCACCCAGTTCGGCTTCGTGTTGGAGAAGCCGAAGTTGTACGGACCCACCTTGAGGGTGGAGTCGTAGGACACGTAGCGACGGTTCTCCGCCAGGTAGTACTGCGCGTACTCCTTGGTGAAGCCGTTGCCGACCCGGGAGAAGCCCTTGCCGGTCCAGCCGTTGTCGCCGTTCTCGGCGCCGTCGGTGAACAGCGCGGAGCCGTCCGCGGTGATGGTGAGGGCGTCGGCCGTGAAGCCCTTGCCGCCCGCGCCGCCGTCCGTCTGATAGCGGAAGCGGAGGTCGACCTTCTTGCCCGCGTAAGCGTCGAGCGGGTAGTTCAGGTTCTTCCAGGCACCCGAGACGCCGGTCAGCGACGGGCTGCCGGAGGCGTCGGCCGGGATGGCCGCACCGTCGGCGGTGCCGGCGAGGGCGGTCCAGGTGGCGCCGCCGTCCGTGGAGACCTCGGTGTACAGGAAGTCGTACTCCGCCTCGATGTCCCACCAGCCCTTGAGGGACAGGGCCGCGGAGGACTTGCCGGTCAGGTCGACCGAGCGGGTCATGGTGTTCTTGAGGTCGTCACCCATGTTGCTCCACCACTGCGAGGAGCCCTCGGCGGGAGCGACGATCTCGGTCTTGACCTGCTTCTTCGGCAGCTCGACGAGCAGCGCCTGCTTGTCCTTGGTGTTGTACTCCGCCACACCGAGCTTGTGGGTGGACTTCGTCGCGGCCTTGGCCGTGTCGTAGTTCAGCCAGCCCAGCTGGAACTTGTCCCAGGCGTTCATGTCGCCCGGGAGGTCGCCTATGGAGTCCTTGCCGTTGCCGAGCCAGGAGCCGGCCGACATCAGGGACCAGAAGCCGACCGAGTTCTCGCCGCCACCGGAGGTGTCGTAGAGGTCCGGGAGGCCGAGGTCGTGGCCGTACTCGTGCGCGAAGACGCCGAGGCCGCCGTTCTCGGGCTGCATCGTGTAGTCGCCGACCCAGATGCCCGAGTCGCCGATCTGGGTGCCGCCCGACTTGTTGTTCGCCGGACCGGTCTTGCCGACATCGGTGCCGTAGGCGTACCAGCGGTGCGCCCACAGGGCGTTGGTGCCCTGCACGCCGCCGCCGGCCGACTCGTCCTCGCCCGCGTGGACGATCTGGAAGTGGTCGATGTAGCCGTCGGGCTCGTTGAAGTTGCCGTCGCCGTCGAAGTCGTTGCGGTCCCACTGGTCGTACTGGGACAGCTGCGCCTTGATCTCGGCGTCGGTCTTGCCGGCCTTCTTCTGGGCGTCGGACCAGGCGGTCACGCCGTCCTTGACCGTGTCCCAGACGTTGGCGCAGTTGGTCTGCCCGCAGTAGTTCGAGCCGTAACGGGCCTCGTTGTACGGGACCTTGACCCAGTCGGCGACCTCGCCCTCGACCGAGTAACGGCCCGAGGAGGTCTTCTCGTAGTAGGTCTTCAGCGAGTCCTTGCCCTCACCGGTACCGAAGTACAGGTCCTGGAAGTAGGAGCGGCTGAAGTCCTTGCGCCACGCCGTGCTGTTGTTCGTCGCACGGTCCGGCTGGGCGATCTGGTTGTGCGCGGGGCCCGGGGTGCCGCCGTACTTGGGCGCGGCCGGCTTGGGGCCGCCCGGGCCGTCCGGGTCGAACATGGTGGTGCTGTCGACCTGGTCGCCGAAGTCGACGAGGATCGTGAAGATCTTGTCGGTCTTCTCACGGCCGAGCTCGACGTACTTCTTGTCGTCGAGCTTGACGACCTTGGAGGCGCCGCGCTGCTCGACGTTCTTCTTGCCGGTCAGCACCTGCTCCAGGGCAGCCTTCTTGGCCTGCTCCTGCTGCACCGTGAACGGGCCGACGAGGTTGTGCTCGACCTTCTCCTTGGAGGAGGCGGTCGGGTCCTGACGGTCCGCGGCGGGCGCCTTCGCGCTGCCCGGGTCCGCCTGGGCGATGGTGAAGGCGGCACCGGTGGCCGCCGTGGCGGCCAGTGTCACGCCGATTGCGACGGCGCGCAGCGCCCGTCGGCTGATGGAGTTGCTGGTCACTTGATGTCGTTCCCCTCCCGCGGCCGCGACGTGGTGCGGAACTTCTCCGTAGGAGTGGGGGGTTCCGTGCGGCGCGCGTCTCAAGTGACGACATTTGACCGGAGAGTCGCGAGAAAAGACAGACCTTGACTTGTTCCTTACAACTGCACTATGCGGTCACCGAGTTCCGCTATCCGGACGTACCCCGGCCATAGGGGACGAACGGGGCCTCTCCTCATCGAGACCCGCTCGAGAATGACCCCCGTGCGCCCCCTGTGCTCCGCAGCCCTGGGTTAGGTCGCGCTTACCGGGAGTGCCACTCGGGCATCCACCGTCGTAGAGTCACTTGACGCCCGACCAGGTTGAGCCGACTCCCCCTCCCGCTTCGAGGACGGATATCGCCATGCCGCGTCCGACTGCCGCACAGCTCGCCTACGGGTCCGCCACCGTCATCGTCTCGACGATCGCCATGCTGCTGCTCTCGCAGACCAGTACGGGACTCGGCGTGGCGGTCATCTCCGCCGCGGCCCTCGCCCTCGGGCTCCTCGTCGCGCTCACCGTACCGGCTCCGCGCCGGCGCGGGAGGCACGCGGCGACGGTCCGTCCGGGGAGCGCCTCGCCGGTGCCCGACACGCTGCCGGAGGCGGTGGCGGGGCCTGCCTCCGCCGAACACCCCGTGCACCACTGAGTCCCGGGGCGCAGCGCGGCGCGGGCGGCCTCCCGAGGGGGAGACCGCCCGCGCGCTGAGCCGCGTACGTACGCCTGCCGACCGCCGCGGCGGCCCGGCCGGCCTAGCCGGCCCGGACCACCACGGTCTTGGCGACCTTGTCGTGCAGACCCTGCTTGTAGGGCTTGTCGACGAGCATCGAGATCATGAGTGCGATCGGCCACAGGCAGAAGCAGCAGATGAGCGTCGGCAGCCAGAGCACGGCGGCGCGGCCCAGCGCGGGGCCGGACGGGGGGACGCTGCCGTCGTTGAGCATCGCGACGCGCAGGCCCATCCACTTCTTGCCGAAGGTCTGGCCGTTCTTCTTGGTGAACCACCAGTCGTAGCCGACGTAGGCGGCGATCGAGATCAATGTCATGACCAGGCCGGTGCCGCTGTAGGACTTGGTGATGACCTCGGAGACGTCCTCGCCGTTGTTCGTGTCGACCGTGTAGCGCTTCGTGCCGACGGCCAGCTGGATCAGGAACAGCGGCACGGCGATGATCAGCACGTCGACGATGCGGGCGGCGAGCCGCTTGCCGAAGTCGGCGAGCGGCGGCATCCCGGCGAGCGGGTCGGGCATGCCGTAGCCGCCGCCACCCCCGTACGGGTCGCCCCCGCCCCCGTAGGGAGGCGGCGGAGGCGGGTAACCCCCGCCACCGGCGGGCGGGGGCGGGGGCGGCGGGTAGCCGCCCGCGCCGGAGCCGGGGGGCGGCGGGGGCGGCGGGAATCCCCCGGCCCCGCCCGCGGGCGGGCCGTACGGCGAACCACCCGGCGGGGGCGTCGGCTCCTGGGGCTTCTTGAGGAACGGGTCGTCCTCGGGCGGCTGGCCGGGCGGCGGCTGGTCGGTGCTCATGGCCCGAGTCGAACCCGGCCCGCCCCGGCCCGCAACGGGGACGCGCCCGTTCGGGGGAGGCGCGTGCGCGGCCGCCCCGCGGCGGCCTCCACCGGGGCCTCCACAGGGCTTCCACGGGGGCTTCCACGGGTCGCGGCGGCCGCCCGGGGCGAGCCGCTAGCGGGCCACGTACGTGCGCGCGACGCGGTCGTGCAGGGTCCGGCGGCGCGGACGGTCTCCCAGGGCCCACACGGCGCCAGGGAGGCCCAGGAAGGCGTACACGAGCCAGCGGCGCAGCGACACGCCGAAACGGGGCGGGCGCAGCGTGGCGGCGGCCAGGACGCGCACGCCGAGCAGCGTCTTGCCCGGGGTGCGGCCCCAACGGGCGGTGGGCAGGGCCTCGTAGAGGACGCCGAAGAGGAGTACGGCGCCGAGTACGAGGCCCAGCCGGCCCGCGATGGCGGCGTCGAACAGCCACACCGTGGTGGTCCGCCCGGTCGAACGGGCGGCGTCCACCTTCGCCTGCAGGTGCGCGGTCGCCCCGGGCACGAGGGGCAGCGCGGTGCCCGCCGCGACGCCCGCGTAGACGAGGGAGTCCAGGAACCGGGCACTCGCGCGGCGGGCGAACCCGGCGGGGCGCACCGCCCGTTCCGCCATCCGCTCGAAGACGGCCCGCTGGGTGGCGGGGCGGGCGACGGGCGGGGCGGGTGGGGCGGACGGGGCGGGCTCGGGCGCCGCCTCGGCCGAAACGGCGGGTACGGCAGGCCGCGCGCGGTCCGCGAGCTTCGTGGACGCCGCGGGCGCGGCGTGCGCGGCGCGGTCCCCGTCCAGGTCCCCGTCCACGCCCGTGTCCCAGCCCCGCGCCCGCTCCACGGGCGCCGCACTCCGGGCGGGCTTCGCCGGCGCGGCCGGAGCCTCCGGGGCGGCCGGGGCCGGCCAGAGCGGAGCCGGCGCGGGGGCCTCCCTGACCGGGGAGCGGGCCGACAGGATGCCGACGCCCTCCGGGGCCGGGGAACCGGGGATCCGCGCGGGCACGGGCACGGGACGGGCGGCCTGGGCCGGAGCCGGGGCGGGGGCGGGAGCCGGGGAAGGAACAGCGGCGGGAGCGGGGGCGGGGGCGGGCGGACGGGCCAGGGAGATCCCCGCCGGTCTGACGGCGGCGGCAGGCGCCTCGTGGCCCCAGGAGACGCGGTCGTCGCGCGGCCCGCCGAAGCCGGACTGGTGGAAGCGGTCGGCCTGCCACACGGCGGGGTCCGGCCCGGGGTCCGGCCCGGGGTCCGGCCCGGGGTCCGGCTCGGGTGCGGGCCACCGTTCGGGCTCGCGCAACGCCTCCGTCACACCGGTCTCGTCGAGGAACACCGGACCCGTCTCGTCGGCGGCGACCGCGGGGCGGCTCGTACCGGGAACCCAGTTCAGGCCGTTCCAGAACCTGACGTACCCGGGGATGGACGGATCGGGGTAGTAGCCCTCGCGGGCCGTGTGCTCGCCGTCACCAGGGGAGGCCGTCAATGTCCCCAACTCCGATCGTGGCTTGAGGCTTGTGCAGGGGTGGACCATAGCCAAGAACCGCCCCCCGACAGGTCCGGTAACGGGAGAATCCAAGCCTTTGAGCGAACGCGGTCCCACACGCGCGATTTCGGTCACCCGACAGAATTCGGCCAATCGGCGAAGTGACCCGGGAAGTCGCGTCATACCCGGCCGCTTCGGCGCTCTCTCCGGGTGTGGGGGCCGGTCCCCGGCCCGCACACCCGGTAGAACACGCACACGCACCCGAGTGAGGCCGCCATGCACCACCCCGTCATCGAACGCGAGCTGGAACTGAAGCTGGTCCTCTCCCCCGAACGCAGCGTCCCCGTCCCCGCCCGCCTCCTCTACCTCACGGACGACCCCTACGCCGTGCACATCACCTTCCACACCGGCTCCAGCACCCCGGTCAACTGGACGTTCTCCCGCGAGCTGCTGGTGGAGGGGGTGTTCCGCCCGTGCGGCCACGGAGACGTCCGGATCTGGCCCACCAAGGTCGACAACAGGGCCGTGCTCTGCATGGCGCTCAGCTCCCCCGACGGCGACGCCCTCCTGGAGGCCCCCGCCACGTCCGTGTCCTCCTGGCTGGAGCGCACCCTGCGGATCGTGCCGCCCGGCACCGAGGCCGACCGGCTCGGCCTGGACGCGGCGCTGGCGGAGCTGCTCACCCCGACGCCGGCCGACGACCTGTGGATGCGGGACCCGTGGCCGTCGGACGAGTCGGCGGAGGGGGCGCAGGAGGGGTGAGCGGAGCAAGGGCGGGCGGATCAGAACAGCTTGCCGGGGTTGAGCAGTCCCTCCGGGTCGAAGGCGTGCTTGACGGCGCGCTGCATCTCCAGCCCCACCGGGCCGAGTTCGCGGGCGAGCCATTCCCTCTTCAGGACCCCGACCCCGTGCTCCCCCGTGATGGTCCCGCCCAGGGCGAGGCCCAGCGCCATGATCTCGTCGAAGGACGCGCGGGCCCGCCGGGTCTCGTCCTCGTCGGCGGGGTCGAAGCAGACGACGGGGTGGGTGTTGCCGTCACCGGCGTGCGCGCAGACCCCGATGAGCAGGCCGTGGTCGCGCGCGATGGCCGCGGTGCCGTCGAGCATCTCGGCGAGCCGGGTGCGCGGTACGCACACGTCGTCGATCATCGTCGCGGGCCGCAGGGTCTCCAGGGCGGTCAGCGACATCCGCCGGGCCTGGAGCAGCAGTTCGGACTCGGCCTCGTCCTCGGCCGGTACGACGGCGCTCGCCCCGGCGGCGGTGCACAGCTCCCCCACGGCCGCCAGGTCCTCGGGCGCGTGCGGGGTGTCGAAGGCGGCGAGGAGCAGGGCTTCGGTGGTCTCGGGCAGGCCCATCCTGCCCAGCGCGTTGACGGCGCGGACGGTCGTACGGTCCATCAGCTCCAGCAGCGAGGGCGTCAGCCCCGCCTCCATGACGGCGCAGACGGCTTCACAGGCGGCCGCGGCCGAGGGGAACTCGGCGGCGAGCGCGAGCTGGCGCGGCGGCGCGGGGCGCAGGGCGAGGACGGCCCGGACGACCACCCCGAGGCTGCCTTCGGAGCCGACGAACAGGCGGGTGAGGTCGTACCCGGCGACGCCCTTGGCGGTGCGCCGGCCGGTGCGCATGAGCCTGCCGTCGGCGAGGACCACGTCGAGGCCGAGCACGTACTCGGCGGTGACCCCGTACTTGACGCAGCACAGGCCGCCGGAGGCGGTGCCGATGTTCCCGCCGATGGTGCACTGCTCCCAGCTGGAGGGGTCCGGCGGGTAGTACAGGCCGCGCTCGGCGACGGCGCGGGAGAGGACGGCGTTGACGACACCGGGCTCGACGACGGCGATCCGGTCGACGGTGTCGATCTCCAGGATCCGGTCCATCTTCACGAGGGACAGCACGATGCAGCCGTCGGAGGCGTTGGCCGCGCCCGACAGGCCCGTGCGGGCCCCCTGGGGGACCACGGGGACGCGGAGCGCGTGGGCGGTGCGCAGGACGTGCTGGACCTGTTCCACCGTGCGGGGCAGAACGACCGCGGCCGGGGTGCCGGCGGCGCAGAAGCTCGCCATGTCGGTGGCGTAGGAGACGGTCACCTGAGGGTCGGTCAGCAGCGCCTCGGGCGGGAGGCCTTCGAGGAGCAGCGCGTGGAGCCGGGCGTCGGGCCGGGCGTCGGACCCGGCGTCGGACCGGGCCCCGGAAGGGGAGCGGAGCGGGGTGGAGCGTTCGTCGTCCATGGGGCCAGCGTGGCAGTCGGGGCCATCGGTGTGAACACGCCCGCGACGTTCTTCGGACACCTCGGCGAGCTCTTCATATTGACGCACAGTGACTCCATGGAGCCTATGCGTGAGACCCGCCTCTCTCAGGAAAGGCAGCAGCACGCTGTCCCACCTGTGACCTTCACCGGCCGCAAGACGCTCGTGGCGGCGGCGGTCGCGGTGGTCCTGATCGCCGGAGCCCTGCTGATCCGACCGGCCCGCACGGGCGACGACGCGCGCCCCCCGGGACCCGGCGAGCGGGCCCGCGCGGCCGTCGGGGTGGGCGCGCCCGCGGCGGCGGCGGACCTCGCGGCGCTGGTCACGGACCGGGAGAAGTGGCTCGCGGGGCACGCGGACGACGACGCTTCGTGGGCGGTGCTCGGGTCGGCGTACCTGGAGCGGGCGCGCCGGACGGGCGATCCGGCCTGGTACCCGAAGGCGGAGAAGGCGCTGAAGCGCTCGCTGGAGGTGCGCCCGGTCGAGAAGGGCAACTTCGACGCGATGACGGCCATGGGCGCGCTGGCCAACGCCCGGCGGGACTACGGGACCGGGAAGCGGTGGGGCGAGCTCGTACGGGCGCAGGCGCCGAAGCGGTGGACGGCCTACCCGGTGCTCGTGGACGCCTACGCCGGACTCGGCGACTACAAGGCGGCCGAGAAGGCCATGGAGCGGCTCGTGGACCTGCGGCCGGGGCTGGTGGCCTTCGTCCGGGCCTCGCAGGTCTACCGGGACCGGGGCTGGCGCGAGGACGCGGCCATGTCCATGGAGCACGCGGGAGGCGCGGCGAAGGCCCCGGCGGAGAAGGCGTACGTGCTGTTCCGGCTCGGGGAGCTGGCCTGGGAGCGCGGCGACGAGCAGGAGGCGCTGCGCCAGTACGAGGGTGCGCTGCGCACCGATCCGGCGCAGGCGGAGGCCCTGGGCGGCCGGGCGCGCGTGCTGGCCGCGCTGGGGCGCGGCGGGGAGGCCGTACGGGACTACCGGCTGGCGCTGGGCCGTGCGGCCTCGCCGGGCCTGTCCCTGGAGCTGGGCGAGCTGCTGGAGTCGCTGGGGCGCGGGGAAGAGGCGCGGACCGTGTACGGGGGCCTCGCCGCGCAGGTCGCCCGGGGCGCCGCGCGGAGCGGTGTGAACGAGGAGCTGGTCCTCGGCCGGTTCGAGGCGGACCACGGCGAGCCGGCGGCGGCGGTACGGCGCCTCACGGCGGAGTGGGCCCGGCACAAGAACCTGCCGGTGGCGGACGCGCTGGGCTGGGCGCTGCACAAGGCCGGCGACGACACGGCGGCGCTGGAGTACGCGAAGAAGGCCACCGAGCAGGGTCTGCGGCTCGCGGAGTTCTCCTACCACCGGGCGATGATCGAGCGGGGGCTGGGCGACGACGCGGCGGCGCGGCGGTACCTGCAGGAGGCCATGCGCACGAACCCGCGGTTCTCGCCGGTGCGCGGGCCGCTGGCCAAGGAGGCCCTGGCGTCGATCGGCCAGCCGCCGGCGGGCGGCCCGGAGAACATGCAGCCGACCACCCCGTGGGTGGCGCCGGAGCTCCCGAAGGCGAAGCCGGTGCCCAGGCCGGCGGCCAAGCCGACGCCGTCCGCGCCGAAGCCGAGCGCTCCGAAGCCGAGCGCGGCGGCACGCTGACCCGCGGCGGGGCCGGACGGCGCGCGGCGCCGCTCCGGCTCCGCCGACGACGGCGGCGCGGGGTCCCCCCGCCCCCGGGTCCCCCCCCCGCCGTAACCTTTCCCCCCATCTACCACGCGCGCGCGAAATCCACAAAAACCGCCGGGGATT
>NZ_JBSGWY010000012.1:123684-158079 GCF_053609145.1 Streptomyces sp. NPDC054961
CGCGTCCCGCGCCGGCGGGGGGCGCCCGGCGGGCGGGGGGGGGGGGGGGGGGGGGCGGGGCCCGGCCCGGCCCCCCCCCACGCCGGGGGCGCGGGACCCCGCGCCGCCGTGCTCCGCGACCGGCCTACAGGTTGCCCCGCTTCTCCTGCTCGCGCTCGATCGCCTCGAACAGGGCCTTGAAGTTGCCCTTGCCGAAGCCCATCGAGCCGTGGCGCTCGATCATCTCGAAGAAGACGGTCGGACGGTCCTGCACCGGCTTGGTGAAGATCTGCAGCAGGTAGCCGTCCTCGTCGCGGTCGACGAGGATCTTCAGCTCGCGCAGGGTCTCGACGGGCACCCGGGTCTCGCCGGCCCACTCGCCGAGCGTGTCGTAGTACGAGTCGGGGGTGTCGAGGAACGTCACGCCCGCGGCGCGCATCGCGCGCACGGAGGCGACGATGTCGTTGGTGGCGAGCGCGATGTGCTGGACGCCGGCGCCGCCGTAGAACTCCAGGTACTCGTCGATCTGCGACTTCTTCTTCGCGATCGCCGGCTCGTTGATCGGGAACTTCACCTTCAGGGTGCCGTCCGCGACCACCTTCGACATCAGCGCCGAGTACTCGGTGGCGATGTCGTCGCCCACGAACTCCTTCATGTTCGTGAAGCCCATGACCTTGTTGTAGAAGGCCACCCACTCGTTCATCCGGCCGAGCTCGACGTTGCCGACGCAGTGGTCGATGGCCTGGAAGGTGCGCTTGGCCGGGGGCTCGACCATCGGCGGGACGGCGACGTAGCCCGGCAGGTACGGGCCGGTGTAGTCGCCGCGCTCGACCAGCGTGTGGCGGGTCTGGCCGTAGGTGGCGATGGCGGCCAGGACCACCGTGCCGTGCTCGTCCTTGACCTCGTACGGCTCGTCCAGGCCGCGCGCGCCGTGCTCGACGGCGTACGCGTACGCCGCCCGCACGTCCGGGACCTCGATCGCGAGGTCGACCACGCCGTCGCCGTGGTCGGCGACGTGCTCGGCGAGGAAGCGGCCGCGGTCGGTGGACGCCTTGATGACCGAGGTGAGGACGAAGCGCGCGCCGCCGTTGGTCAGGACGTAGCTGGCCGTCTCGCGCGTGCCGTTCTCCGGTCCGGAGTAGGCGACGAGCTTCATGCCGAAGGCCGTGGAGTAGTAGTGCGCGGCCTGCTTTGCGTTGCCTACGGCGAAGACGACCGCGTCCATGCCCTTCACGGGGAAGGGGTCGGCCTCACGGGCGGTGAGCGGGGTGGTCTCGAGCGGCTGGGTCTCAGTCATGACCGCAGAGTCCCGCCGTTCCACAAGCTGCGCAATAGTTTCTCTTTCCGCTGTACACAATGCACACTGACGGGCGAGGATAGCTGGAATATCTGCGCACTATGACTACCGACCGACCACCCCGGAGGTGATCATGGGAATCGACGGGCTCGACGGCCGGCTCATCGTGCTGCTCGCCCGCGAGCCCCGCATCGGCGTCCTGGAGGTCTCCCGCCGGCTCGGCGTGGCCCGCGGCACCGCGCAGGCCCGCCTGGACCGCCTCCAGTCGAACGGGGTCATCCGCGGATTCGGTCCGCAGGTGGATCCGGCGGCCCTGGGATACCCGGTGACCGCCTTCGCCACGCTGGAGATCAAACAGGGTCAAGGGGCCGACGTACGGGCCCACTTGGACGGGGTGCCGGAGGTGCTGGAGCTGCACACCACGACCGGCCACGGGGACATGCTGTGCCGGCTCGTGGCCCGGTCCAACGCGGACCTCCAGCGGGTGATCGACCGGGTGGTCGGGTTCGAAGGGATCGTCCGGGCCTCGACGGCGATCGTCATGGAGAATCCCGTACCCCTGCGGATCATCCCCCTGGTCGAACAGGCCGCCGAGGACTGACCGGGCCGCCCCGGTCCCGGATCAGCAGGACGGAACCGGCTCGCCCTTCTGCAGCGCCCGGAGCGCGTCCACCGCGCCCGTCAGCGAGGTGACGGGGATCAGCCGGAGCCCTTCGGGGAGCTCGGACTGCGCGTCCGAGCACTCCGCCGCCGGTACGAGGAACACGCTCGCCCCGTCGCGCTGCGCGGCCTGGGTCTTCAGGGCCACCCCTCCGACCGCGCCGACCTCGCCGTCCGCGGTGATGGTGCCCGTACCCGCGATGGTGCGGCCTCCGGTGAGGTCGCCGCCGCTGCCGTTCCCGTCGAGCTTGTCGACGATGCCGAGGGAGAACAGCAGCCCGGCGCTCGGGCCGCCGACGTCCGCGAGGTTCAGCTCGACCTTCACGTCCTTGGGGTCCTTGTGGAGGAAACCGAGCGCGGCCTCGGAGGCCGCCGACTGCGACTTGGTCATCTCCTCCAGGTTGTGCTCCTCGATCGCCTCGTCGCTTCCGCCCGACGGGTACACCGCCTCGCGGGGCATGACCGATCGGGTGGAATCGAACCAGTGGCCGACCAACTCGGGCAGGCCCACGGAGGTGGAGGGGCCGGTGGCCTGGATGGTGGTCATCCGCAGCTGGCCGCTGGTGTCCCGGGTCGGCGCCCCGGTGACGGCGATGACCTGCTTGCCGTCGCGGGAGCCGAGCACGTCGGCCGTGAGGCCCGGCTGCGCGATCACGAAGGGCAGCGGGGCGGCGGCCGCGACGGCGAACAGCGCGAGCACCGGCGCGGCGCAGACGGCGAGGGCGGCGGGACGGGACAGACGTGTGAGGCGAGAGAGCACCCGGTCAATCTAGCGCGGCCGTCCGGCAACGGATCGAGCCGCGCCCCCGGCGGAGGGGACGCGGCCCGGTGTTCCGGTGCCCTGACGGCTCTCGGTGTCCGCTCAGCGCAGGGCGTCGGCCACCTCACGGGCGGCGTCCACCACGCGCGGGCCGACCCGCTCGGGCACGGCGTCGGCCAGCATGACGACGCCCACGCTGCCCTCCAGGCCCGTGATGCCCACCAGCGGCGCGGCAGCCCCGCTGGCGCCCGCTTCGAGCTCTCCGTGGGTGAGCGTGTACCCGGGCTCGATGAGCGAGCCCTGACGGGCGGCCAGGATGGCCCGGCCCGCCGCCCCGCGGTCGAGCGGGTGGCGGAAGCCGGCCCGGTAGGCCACGTGGTAGTCGGTCCAGGTCGGCTCGACGACGGCCACGGCGAGCGCCTCGGTGCCGTCCACGAGGGTCAGGTGCGCGGTGGCGCCTATGTCCTCCGCCAGCGAGCGCAGCGCGGGCAGGGCCGCCTCGCGCACCAGCGGGTGCACCTGGCGGCCGAGGCGCAGCACGCCGAGCCCGACGCGGGCGCGGCCGCCGAGGTCCCGGCGGACCAGGGCGTGCTGCTCGAGGGTGGCCAGGAGGCGGTAGACCACGGTGCGGTTCACACCGAGGCGGTTGGAGAGCTCGGTGACGGTCAGACCGTGGTCGGTGTCGGCGAGCAGTTTGAGGACTCGGAGTCCTCGGTCGAGAGTCTGGGAGGTTTCCGCGGTCACGACGCCTCTCCCTCTTTCGGTGAGCGGCGGTGACTCTCTGGGGATAGCGCCGCCGGTCCCTCGGCGACGCACGGAGAGGCCGCCGGTAGCGGCCATGGCACCGGCTGCGCTCCCGCGGCGGCGCTGCCACGGGGCGTTCGATGCGGGGACAGTAGCGAGCAGGTTCGCTGAGCGGAAGAGCTCGTCCAGAATCCGGGCGCGTACTGCCGGTTTATGCCGGTTGAAATCCCCATTCGCCGTCGATCCGTGACCTGCCCGGCTCTTGGGCGCCCGCGGCCGCGACCGGCCCGACCAGGGCCGCGGCGGCTCCGGGGACGCAGACCCGAACACCGGCGAACGACCCCGGACGTGACTCCCCGTAGCGGACGGGCCGCCCGGCGGCCGGCCGCCCACGCGGACCGGGCCCGCGCGGACCGGCCCCGCGGACGCACCTCGCGGACGCGCCCACGCGAACGGGGTCCGTGCGAACCTCCGCACGAACCCCGTCGGACTTCCTAGAGGAAGGCCTCACCGCATCCGGGTCGCCCACTCCTGGACCTTCTTGATCCGCTCCCGCAGCTGCCCCGCCGTCGCCTCCGCGCTCGGCGGGCCGCCGCACACCCGGCGCAGCTCGGTGTGGAGCACGCCGTGGGGCTTGCCGCTCTGGTGGACGTAGGCGCCGACCATCGTGTTCAGCGACTTGCGCAGTTCCAGCAGTTCCTTGTGCGAGACCACCGGCCGCCGGTCGGCCGGCAGCTCCAGCAGGTCCGCCTCCGCGTCCGGCTTGCGCCGGCTGTGCGCGATCTGCCGCGACTGCCGCTTCTGGAGCAGCATCTGCACCTGGTCCGGCTCCAGCAGCCCGGGGATGCCGAGGTAGTCCTGCTCCTCCTCGCTGCCCGGGTGCGCCTGCATGCCGAATTCGGCGCCGTCGTACAGGACGCGGTCGAAGACGGCGTCGGACTCCAGCGCCTCGAAGGACATCTGCTCGTCCTCGCCGGTGTCCTCGTCCTCCAGCTTGTTCGCCTCGTCCATTTCCTTTTCGGAGTCGGCGTACGGGTCTTCCTCGCCCTGCTTCTTCGGCTTGTCGAGGACGTGGTCGCGCTCGACTTCCATCTCGCTCGCGAAGCCCAGGAGATAAGGAATGGTCGGCAGGAACACCGACGCCGTCTCGCCCCGCCTGCGCGAGCGCACGAAACGCCCGACGGCCTGCGCGAAGAAGAGGGGGGTCGAGATGGTGGTGGCGTACACGCCGACCGCGAGCCTCGGCACGTCGACGCCCTCGGACACCATGCGGACGGCGACCATCCAGCGGTCGTTGCTCGCGGCGAAGTCGTCGATCCGCTTCGAGGCGCCCGTGTCGTCGGACAGGACGACGGTGGCCTTCGTGCCCGTGATCTCGCGGATCAGCTTGGCGTAGGCGCGCGCCGAGTCCTGGTCGGCGGCGATGACGAGCCCGCCGGCGTCCGGGATGCCCTTGCGGACCTCGGTCAGCCGCTGGTCGGCGGCGCGCAGCACGTTCGGCATCCAGTCGCCGCGCGCGTCGAGCGCCGTGCGCCAGGCCTGCGAGATGGCGTCCTTGGTCATCGGCTCGCCGAGGCGCGCGGCGATCTCGTCGCCCGCCTTGGTGCGCCAGCGCATGTTGCCGCTGTAGGAGAGGAAGATGACCGGCCGGACGACGCCGTCGCCGAGCGCGTTGCCGTAGCCGTAGGTGTAGTCGGCGGAGGACCGCCGGATCCCGTCGTTCCCCTCCTCGTACGTGACGAAGGGGATCGGGTTCGTATCGGAGCGGAACGGCGTACCGGTCAGGGCGAGCCGACGGGTCGCGGGGTCGAAGGCCTCCAGGCACGCCTCGCCCCAGGACTTCGAGTCGCCGGCGTGGTGGATCTCGTCGAGGATGACCAGGGTCTTGCGCTGCTCGCAGCGGTTGCGGTGCAGCATCGGCCGCACGCCCACACCCGCGTACGTGACCGCGACCCCGTGGTAGTCCTTGCTCAGCGGCCCGGCGGAGTACTCCGGGTCGAGCCGGATGCCTATCCGGGCGGCGGCTTCCGCCCACTGCTTCTTCAGGTGCTCGGTCGGCGCGACGACGGTCACCTGCTGCACCACGTGGTGGTGCAGCAGCCAGGACGCCAGGGTCAGCGCGAAGGTCGTCTTTCCGGCGCCGGGGGTCGCGACCGCGAGGAAGTCGCGCGGCTGGGTCTCCAGGTAGCGGTCCAGTGCACCCTGCTGCCAGGCTCGCAGGGCGCTGGCGGTTCCCCAGGGCGCACGGCCGGGGAAGGCGGGTGAGAGGTGGTGGGAGGCGGTAGTAGTCACGGTCTCCGGTTCGGGCTCTCGGCGGCGTATCCGGTCACGGACAGCGGTACGGGCAGTCGTACGTAGGACAACCGGGCCACCCTACCGGCCCGGACCCGCCCCTCGCGGAGGGACAGGCCCGTGACCTCGGCGCGTGCGGCGAGCGTCACACCTGGCGTGCCAGCGCGCGCAGACGCTCCGCGATCCGCCCGATGCCGTCCTCTTCCCCGGACGCCACGTCGATGACCAGGCCGTACGCCGCGTCCTGGTCGGCGTCGCCGAGATCGACCCCGTTGAGGGCGAGGAAGGTGGCGGCGGCGAGCCAGGCGGTGCGCTTGTTCCCGTCGACGAGCGGGTGGTTGGCCGCGATGCCGTGCAGCAGGGCGGCCGCCTGCTCGTACGCGTCCGCGTAAGCCGGCGTCCCGAACATCCGCGCCCGCGGCCGGTGCACCGCGGACTCCAGCAGCCCGGGGGCGCGCAGCTCGACGGGCTGGTCCTGCGCGAGACAGGCGTGGCGCGCGAGGTCGAGGACCTCGCGCAGCGTGAGGTGGCGGGTGGCGCCGTGCCGCCCGTCGGCCTGCGTGCTCACGGCGCTCATTCCCCGAGCCTCCGCAGCAGCACGGCATGCCGCCCCGCCAGCCGCCCGGCCTCCGCCCCGGCCCGCGCCCGCTCGGCCCGCACCCAGCCCCGCACGGCCTCCAGCGCGGCCTCCTCGACGCTCAGCCCGGTGGCATCGGCCAGATCGGCCCACTCACCCCACTCCTCACCGGCCACTTCAACGATCAACTGCTTGCCCCCGGATCCACTCATCCCGGAACCGTACCCGCGCACCCAGCGCTACGACCTGCGATTTTCCCGGTGGGGGGGGGGCTCAAGTCCCGGTCGCAGCCCCGTCCTCGACAGCGTCGGCGCCCGCGCCAGCGCCAGCCGCACGGCCAGAGGAAGAGGAAGCGGAAGAGAAGGGGGAAACGGAGGGGGACGCGACGTCCCGACCGGCCGCCCGCCACGCCCCCGGAACAAGGTCCACCCGTGTGCACACCCACGCCCCCACCAGCGCAACGCAGGCCATCGGCAGGAAGACCACCACGAAGGCCGCCGGATGCGAGGCCCCGCCCCCTTCGGTCACGGAGTGCGCCGCGCCCACCGCTCCCCCGCCCAGCGCGGCGAACGCCGCGCCCCCCGCCGCCAGCAGCACGACGTTCGCCAGCGCGTCCGAGATCTGCAGCGCGGCGGAATTCGCCCCGGCCTCCTCCGGCGCCGACAGCTTCATCAGCAGCACGCTCGTCGAGCCGATCACCAGCCCCATCCCCAGGCACCCCAGCGCCCACACCAGCGCCAGCGTCCACACCGGCACCCACTCCACGAGCACCGCCGGCGCCCCGGCGACGGCCGCCGCGACGAGGACCATGCCCAGCACCATCAGCCGCTCCCGGTACGGCGCCACCCGCCCCTTCGACTGCACCCAGGAGCCCAACGCCCACGTGACCCCGCCCAGCGCGAGCGAGAACCCGGCCAGCGTCGGGCTCAGCCCCCGCTGGGTGACCAGCATCAGCGGTACGAAGCTCTCCGCCGCGATGAACGAGCCCGCGGCCACCCCCCGCAGCAGCACCACCGAAGGCAGCCCGCGCCGCGCCCGGTAGGTCCCGCGCGGCAGCAGCCCCAGCACGGCGGGCACCAGCAGGGCCGCGCCCGCCAGGCCCGGCAGCAGCGACAGCCACCGCAGGTCCTGGGCGGCGTACTGGAGCAGCCCCGCGCCGGCCGAGATCCCGAGCGCGAGCCGGATCCGCCGCCGGTCGAACGCGACGGGCGGACCCTCGGGGTCCACCGGCCCGGACGCGGTCCGGCGTATCGCGGGCAACGCCACGATGAGGGGGACGACCACCAGGGCCGGTATCCCGAGGAAGACCCAGCGCCACCCGAGGTGCTCGGTGACCGTGCCCGAGGCCAGCGGTCCGACGATCGACGGCACCACCCAGCTCGCGGCGAAGGCCGCCATGATCGCGGGCCGCAGCCGCTCCTCGTAGGCCCGGCTGACGACGACGTAGAGCGCGACGATGACGAGCCCGCCGCCGAACCCCTGCACGGCCCGCCCGATCACGAACAGCCACATCGCCCCCGCCGTCCCGGAGAGCACCAGCCCGGCGGCGAAGGCCGCGATCCCGACGGTCAGCGGCCGCAGCGGCCCCTGCCGGTCGGCCCACTGCCCGGAGAGCACCATCCCGAACAGGCTCGTCGTGAAGTAGGAGGAGAAGGCGAACGCGTACAGCCCGATCCCGTCCAGCTCCCGCGCGGCCACCGGCATGGCGGTCCCGACGGCGGTGGCCTCGAAGGCGATCAGGAAGATGACGGAGATGATCCCGATGCTGAGCGTCCGGTAGGCCGGCCCGAAAACCCCGCCCTGCGAAGGGGGCGGGACGGCTCTGCGGCTGGTGGCGGCGGCTTGCTCCGGGAGGACGCTCATCGCCCCAGAGTAAGGTCCGTCGCCCCCTCTCGACCCTGTCCTTCCGCCCGATCCCCCCTCCTCCCCGAGCCCTAGGCCAAAGGTCCCGCCCCCAACCGCCACCCCACCCCCACGACCCGCCGCCGCCCCACCCCATCCCCCAACCGCCCGGACGAACCCATCCCCTACCGCCCGAACGGACCCCTCTCCCGGCCCCACCTCCGGCCCCACTCCCGGCCCCACCTCCGGCCCCACTCCCGGCCCCACCTCCGACCCCACTCCCGGCCCCACCTCCGACCCAACTCCCGAACCCCGAACCCCGAATGTGAACGCGCCATGGCAGTCACATTGCACCCCTCACGGAACCCTTCCCCGCCCGCACCACCCCTCGTACGGTCATACCCATCACCACCACCCAGCCGTGTGCCCGAGTGGTTGAGGGACTCGCCTGCAAAGCGAGTTACGCCGGTTCGATTCCGGTCACGGCTTCCACTGCCTTGAACAGGCAAAACAACAGGGCGGCACCCTTACGGGGGTGCCGCCCCTTCGTGCAGTCGTCTCAGTTCCCGTCTCAGTTGATACCGCGTCACGTGCAGAGTTTGCCGCAGCCTTGCCTTCTACCTGCCTCACAGTAGAAGTGCTCAGTCTCGACTCCCTCCGCCGCCTTCCGATAGACGGCCCCCAGAACGATAGTCGCGGTCACAGTCGGGAGAGGTCCGGCAACCTCGGCCGACAGATGGAAGAGGGCCGCTCCACCCGCCGCGGCTGCGACCAGCAGGGCCGCAACGACGGCCCTGAGGGTCTCGCGCAATGCTGCCCAAGACCGCCTTCAAGCCTGCCCAGAGTGCGAGTTGAGCCTTGTTGGCGTTGACTAGTTGGGTAGTCCATTGCGTCGGCGCTTCCGACGTACGTGCTGGACATTGGAAGACCGACGCGCTTCACGCTTCGGAGGAGAGCAATGGCCAAAGCATGTTGGATACGCATGTGGATGCCACTCGCCACCGCGCTACTGCTGGCTAGCGGCGGCTACGCATATGGCGGTGTGCCATCCGGGAGCCCTAGCTTTCCTGTCACGTCGGACGACACAATAGAACAAGACATCGATGCAGCAGTAAATGGGGTTGACGCGTACTGGAAGACGCACTGGCATGAATTCTTTACCGGCACTTATAGTTCACCCACCGTCTACGGCGAATACGACGGCAGTTCGGCGGTTGAGCCACAGTGCGGAGGGAACCCGCCTCTCCCTAACAATGCTTTCTATTGCCGGGATGGGACCGACTTCCTTGCCTGGGACACCCACCTCATGGAGAAGGGCTACGCCGCCGGGGATGTTTATGTGTACTTCATCATTGCGCACGAGTGGGGGCATGCAGTGCAAGAGCGTTTGGACGTACCCCTGCGATACGTAGCCCTCGAGTTGCAGGCTGACTGCATCGCTGGAGCCGAGCTCAATGGTGCCGCGCAAGACGGAACGATCCGCTTCGAAGAAGGGGACGCCGATGAGTTGGGCCAGGCGATCAAGAGCACCGCAGACGACTTCCCTTGGAACAAAGCCACGGACCACTGTGATGTAAACGAGCGAATTGCCAACTTCAACACGGGGTGGCAGGGAGGAATCCAAGCGTGCTTGCCGCAGTCCTTCCTTTCGCCGTAGGTGAAACGATCTCCCGCTCTGGTGTCGTGACCTCTACCAGCCCGAAGACCGCCACTCCCGCGGAAGTGGCGGTCTGTCTGATGATTCGGCTCTGTCCGAGATCGGTCAGCCGCATGCTTCCGACTTGCGGCGTCCCAGATCAGGCCGTCCACCTGCCTGGCCACATCGGCCCGAACCGCGTCGACCATGTGCTGATACCGGGCGGCCATGGCGGTTGTCGACCATCCCATGAGGCCCATGACGGCCCGCTCGGGCACCCCGAGGATGAGCAGCACCGTGGCGGCCGTGTGTCGCGCGTCGTGCAGACGCCCGTCACGAACCTTCGCTTCTACCAACAGGGCCTTCCACTCGGCCCAGTCCCAACGGTGAGACGGGCTACGGCCGTGTTCGTCGGGGAACACCCAGTCCCCTTCCACCCAGCGCTTCCCGACCATATGCCGCTCCGCATCTTGGGCCTTGCGGTGGACTCGCAGTAGGTCAACGAGCTGTTCCGGCAGACCGACCGCGCGGCGGCCGGCACGCGACTTGGTCATGGAAGTCTCCGGGTTGCCGCGCCGCTTCTGCGGGCAGTACCCAGCTTTACGGCCACAAGGGTCAGTGCACCCGTGCGTGTACTGCGGGCGATGGCGACTACGACGGACCACAAGGAACCCACCCTCAAGGTCTACGTCATCCCACTTCAGACCCAGCACTTCCCCCTGACGCAGCCCAAGGGCAAGGGCGACGGCCCAGCGCGCGGAGTTGCGCTGCCGGCCAGAGGCCTCCAGCAGACGCTGCACTTCCTTCACTGTGTAGGGCTCCGCCTCGTAGTCGCCCGTCTTTGGAGCCTTGGCCAACTGGACCGGGTTCTTACCGAGGTGGCCGCGGCGTACAGCCTCGTTGAGGGCCGTACGGAAGGTGCGGTGCACCTGGTGGGCAGTCGCGGGCTTGCTGCCGTTGGCCTGCATTTTCGCGTAGAAGATCTCGATGTGCTCGGGCGTGAGCCTGTCGAGACGATGAGCTCCCAGCCCAGGGACGAGGTGCTTCCGTACGGCGACTCCGTACCCAACCATCGTGTTGTCGTTGACCCCAAGGGGGGCGACGTTCTCGATCCAGTGCGTCAGCCAGGCCTTGACCGTCATGGCCTTGCCCGGCTTGCGCACGGTCTTGGCGTCCCGCTGCTTCTCCAGCTCCCGTACAGCGGACGTGACTTCAGCACGGGTCTTCCGTTCGACGTGGCGCCGGTCAGGTGTGCCGTCATCGCGCACACCGACGGTGACGCGGCCGTGCCACTTGCCGTCCTTTCCGAGGTAGATGGAACTGCGGCCGTTGGGCTGGCGGGTTCGCTTTTTCTCTGTCACAGGCAGGTTCCTCAAGCAGCGGCGGAGGTAGGACGGTTCGCTTCGCGGAGTCGTGCAAGGAAGTCGTGCACGGCTTCCGCGGGCACTCGGCGAAGTCGACCGATGGGTACGGACTCCAGCTGTCCGGAGCCGATGAGGTGGGAGCGGGTGGTTCGGCCGATGGAGAGCCGGCGGGCGGCTTCCTCGACGGTTAGCAGCACCAGCGTTGGATCTGCCGCGTGGGTTGCGGCGACATGGGCGTCGTGCACGGGCTCGCTCCTTGGCGGGCCGCCACAGAAACCACGGAATACACAGAAACCCCGGGTGGGGGCGCTGACCTGCGCGAACGGCGGGCTGAGGGTCGGTGGGCGCGCTGCCACAGAAATGAGCCTCTTCCAACCTGACTGCGATGCCCGGTTGTTAGGGGGTCATGGGCTGTACGTAACGACGAAGCTCCTGGTAGACGGGTTCTCGACCAAGATCACCTATGTCCGCCAGGAGCTTCGCGTGCTTGTTTACCCGTCCTCAATCGATCTGTCCAGCAGCACCCTGCGGCACCTGACCGAGCAGCTCGCAGTTCGGCAACGGGAGATCGGCACGCGGTGGCGACGACTGCCCGCCGGCCGTCAGGCCCTGCTCGCCCTGGCCCACCTGCGGTGCGGCGACACCTACGCCCAGCTCGCCGCCGGATTCGGAATCGGCATCGCGACTGTCTACCGGTACATACGCGAGGCCATCGAAGTCCTGGCCGCTCGCGCGCCGACCCTGGCCCAGGCGATGGAGACGGCCCGGACGAAGGCGTTCGTGCTCCTGGACGGCACTCTGCTGCCGATCGACCGGATCTCCGCCGACACCCCGTACTACTCGGGCAAACACAAGCGGCACGGCATGAACGTGCAGGTCCTCACCGACCCATTCGGCCGGCTGCTCTGGGCTTCCCCGGCCCTGCCCGGAGCCCCCACGACCTCACCGCGGCCCGAAGCCATGGCATCATCGACGCGCTCGCCGCCGAAGGACTGAAGTGCTGGGCGGACAAGGCGCACCAAGGCGCCGGCCGACACATCCGAGTCCCCTTCCGGGGCCGCCGGCTCAAGCGCTGGAAACGACGTCACAACAGCAGCCACGCCAAGATCCGCTGCGTCGGCGAGCAGGCCATGGCCGTCCTGAAGGGCTGGCGCCTCCTGCGAAAGCTCCGCTGTAGCACCAACCGAATCACCGACGTGGTGAAGGCCGTCCTCGTCCTTCACCACGCCTCAACGTGAGGTTGGAAAAAGCTCATTGGTGCCCCTCAGAACCCGGGCGGGGCAGTCCGATAAGGACTGCCCTCCGGAACGAACCAATGTGAGCCGTAGTCGGCAGGGATCGTGCAGGGATGTTGCGGGTCGGTGAGCATCTGCAAGATCAGCTCCGTGGCAGTGCAGTCGAACCGGTCACCGACGTCCTCAGAGACCTCCATTACGCACACCGGCCAAGCATCCGGGTCCGCTCCGCCCGTGATCCAGCAGAGCAGTAGCTCCTGCTCGTTGCTCGCCCACGGGAGCGCGCCGGTCTCCTCATGGAACCGGGCCCAGACGACGAAGTCCTCGGGGGCATGCAGGTCGATGTATCCGTCGTCGAACGTTCCCTTCCCGAAGCGCTCCACGAGTCGCTTGTAGTCGCTCGGCAACCGGTATCCGAGACCTTCCTCGACAGCCGCCCAGTCAACCTGGAGTGCCTGCTTCGTGCCCCAACCGGCAGCGCTCACAAGGGACTGAAACCAGTCGCCACCATCAGGTTCTGTGGTCATGCACGCGATTCAAGCACGCGGGTTTCCCGCAGGCCGTGGCAGCGGCCGCCCACACGGGCTGAACCCATTGGTAGGGGGCGGGAGGGCTGTGCCACAGCTTGACGTCTCCATGGGAAAGCCCGTACTCGTGCGCCGACCGGGCCGTCGTGATCACCCGTGCGTCACCTGTCTCATTCCGGTCACCGCTTTCCAAGCGAAGGGGGCACAACAGAAGGTGCTTCCCCGCGCATCGTCGCCTCATGGCTCGGTCCTGGCCGTCTTCTGCCTGAGGACCAGCGTCTGCGGAAGCCCGCCGTTGTCCTTGCACCCCAGCTCCTTGCCCATCGCGAGAGCTGCGGAGTGCGCGAGGGCCAGATTGGCTTCGCGTAGTTCGGGTTCATCGCCTTCGGAGCCGGACGTGACGTAGACCTTCGCGGTGACCGGTACCGCCTTGTCGGGGCCGGCCAGCCGAGGACTCGCGCAGTCGAAGAAGAGAAAGGCCTGCCAAGAATGGGCGAGGGCGTTACGGCCCAGGTCGTATTCCCAGTACGAGCCCTTCCCGCTCTCGCTCTGCTCCCCTGTCCGCATGAGCTCACTCTGGAGCTCGAACGACACCGACACTCTGCGCTTGTTGGCCGTGTCGAACGGCACCGCTTCACAGACCCGGCCACCCCGTGAGGAGGCGATCGCCGCGTAGCCGCCGGCAAGATGCTCGGCCACCGCCGCCACGCCCTCGCTCCCTTTGCCCTGTGGATCGAATTCCTTTGCTCCGGTGAGCCGCTCTAGCGCGCGCACGGCGCCCGCATTGAGGAGCTCCCCGCCACAGACCTCGGCAGCCGACAGCCGAACCGGTCGGGCCTCCCGCTCGGTCCCGCCGCATCCGGCGACGAAAACAGCGGCGAGCACCGCCCCCACCGCGACACCGCCCTGACGAACGGTTCCGGATCCCTTTCCTACGCGCCGGCCCCTCATCCGAGCCCCACCTACTTCCTCACCTGGGACTCGTTGCCAGCGTGCCTCTCCAGACCCCAACCCCAGTTGTAACCGGTCATGGCCGACTGCCTCAGAACCTCGTCCAGCGGGTCGCCCTCGCCGATCGGGTGCCGCTCCAGGAACCTGTCCACGGGCCCCGTGGCATGGAGCTCACCTTGCCGGTAGACGCTCGCCTTGTCGTCGTGGGCCTTGCCGTCCATCTTGTCCTTCTTACGCTCGGACTCGTCTGCCGACCAGTCGCTGATGAGCCCACTGGCAGCCTGCTCCAGCACCCCACTGCCGGTGTCCACGGCGAGCGGCACGATCACTGCGGCCGCACCGACAGCCATCGCGGTGGCCGGCAGGAAGGCGACACCCGCCACGATGCCCGCCGTTGCGCCGAACTCGATCCAACCCGAGCGTTTCTCCATGGCCCGGTCATAGTCCTTGAGCCATTTCTCCGACTCGGCATCGATCTGCTTGCCTCGGGACTCGTCCAAAATGCCCTGGAACTCTCCGCCCGTCCGAGCCGCCTCCCTCAGACCACTCTCGTTGAGCTTTCCGTCCCCGCCCACCTGAGACTCCAGAACGGAAGCCTGAAAGATGGACTCCGCCCTCGACATCGTGATGTACGCATCAGGGTGCTGGCCCAGGCTGCTGAGGAACTTGCGGGCGTCTTCCTGCCCGAACTGCGCGTGTCCTCGAGCGAGCTCCTCGAAGACGTTCTTGTCGCGGTCGGCGTTCAGACCGGCGTTCAAGTCATCGATGTATCCCGCCCCCATACGCCCGAGGCTGTCGGCCATCGACTCCTGGTGCTTCAGCAGCGCGGCGTCCCCTCCGTACTTGGAGACCACCTTTTCCATGATTCTCGAAGAGACCTCGTCGCGCTCGAGCCGTGGTGCCGCGTCGTCCCAGGCGTGGCCGAGAGTCGCCGCCTCGAGGGCGTGGCCCAAGGCGTCCGGCATGTACTGCTGGACCTTCTTCAGGTCGTCCGGGTTCGTACTTTCCGTGTCGATCGTGCAGTCGTACTTCTCTTGTCCGAAGAAGTCGAGGTAGCTCGTGATCGGCTTCTTGTCCGGGCCCTTGCCCAGGTCCGCCGTGCCGGACTTCTCTGTGCCGTCCTTGTCGTACGCGTGCGGTTCGCGTTCCGGGTCGAAGAACTGCTGCGCCGCCTCCGGGCTGTGCCCCAGGGCTTCGAGGAAGCTGACCACGGGGTCGTAGCCGGCGCCGTTGATGCCCGACGGGTTGAGCATGTTCTTGCCGTAGCCGTTGATCTGGCGGGCCTGGTTGAAGAAGTCCGGGTCCTTGGCGTGGATCTGGGTGGCGTGCTCCGCGATCGGGACGAGGAATTTCGGGTCGTAGCTCCCGTACCGCATGATGCCGCCGAGCAATTGGTATCCGTACGGCGGGTTCTGGTCGTGGCGTGCCAGCGGGATCCGCTCGGTGCCGAGCTTGCGCAGATCCTGGGCGAAGTGGTCCGACAGGTGGGGCTCGGTGGTGGAATTCGTGGCCGTGGCCAGGTTGAAGCCCAGGTTCTTCTGGAGCTCCTGTACGTCCTTGAGCCGCTCCGGATCCTGCTTCGCGTAGTCGAAGGTGTCCGTGGACATCGTCCCGAAGAACTCCAGCGCGCCCTTCGGGCCGAGTGCCTCGTAGAACTTCGTCGAGAACTCCGGCGCCTTGGCGTTGTCCGCCAGCAGCTCGTTGAGCTCGGCCAGCTCCGCATGGGTGAGCCCGCGGCCCTTCTGCGCGAGCCCCGCGGCGCGGCTCGCCTGTTCGGCGTCGAGGCTGCCGTACTTGGGCGACGTGAAGTTGTTGTCGTCCGTGACGTTGGCGGCCAGCGCCCGGGACAGCGACTGGTCGATGTCGTCGCACCGGTCGACGGCGGCGTCGACCTTCGCCTGCCACAGCGGAAGGTTCACCCGAACGGACTCCATGTAGTCCGGGTCGTGGCGGGCGGCGCTGCGGTCCGCTTCGCTGGTGAAGGGCACCGGCTCGACCTTGCCCGTGGCGCTCACCCGGAAGCCGGCGGCCGGGGCCTCGGTGTCGCCGATCTTCCGCAGCTGCTCGCGGGAGGACGCGAAGGCCTCGTACCCCTCGGTCAGTGCCTTGTGGATGCCCTTGGCCTCGTGGACCGCGTCGTCGAACTCCTTGGCCGTCTTGTCGACGAAGGAGCGGCCGACGCCGGCGGTGACGCCGCTCCACTGGGCCTTGTCCGACTTGGCCTTCATGCCGCCCCGCGCCGACTCCGCCAGCTCGTCCAGCTTCTTGACCATCGCGGCCCAGTCAGTGATCGCGGTCTGGAGCTGCCCCAAGGGCGCGTTCATCACGTTCTCGTACGTCAGCACCTGGCCGCCGCCTTACTTGAGGAGCAGGCCGATTTGGCGCGCAGGGATAAGTTGGCGGCAGCGGTCCGGGCTGCGGACCATTCCTCGTCGAACGACATGGCGTGCGCCACTCCTTCGGCCTCTACGTACATGCACGGGTGCACTGCACTATGGGGCCTGCGGACGGATCGACCAGGTCGGTGCCGCCGAGGCGGAGGTAAGGGCCGCGGTGTTACTTGTCCCATTTGACCCGTCGTCGTGGGCCCAGAACCGACCGTCCCCCGCTACGGCCCGGACGTGGGACCGGACTCGTGCGATGAACTACCGGGACCCCCGGTTCCCCGCGGATCGGGTCGGGGAACACCCAGCCGCCCGTGCTCGGTCCAACGTCACCGGCCTCCAGGCACACCCCCTACGGCAGTGCGAGGTCGTTGGTGCACCCGATCTTCTGTGCGACGCCCTTGGCGAGCTTGAGCGTCATATCGGCGAAAGCCTTCCGCGCCTTTGCTTCGTCGACGCCCTTCGCCACCGCCCCCTGGACGTGTACCTCGAGGAACTTGTCCGATCTGTACTCGTCGGGCGACCCGATAGGCAGTTCTACGTCGCACTGCACCGCCACCCGCGCCCCTGTAGGCCAGCTGCCTCCGCCGACTCCCCAGGTTTCGTCGACCACCTGCTTGTCGACGAGCACACCGGTGTGCCAGGCCGCCTTGGGGTCGGGGTTGCGATGCGGATTGTTCGGCCGCCACTCGACAGAGCCCCGCACCTCGCCGGCGGAGCCGTCCTGGCTCACATGGCAGGTGGACAGCCTGTGTTGCGTCACGGTCAGGCCGAGATCGTCGGCCTCGGCCCGCGCGCTCTTGCCCCGTTCCAGCACGGGAGCCACGTCGTCCGCGGTCAGCAATCCCCAGCAGGGAGGGGAGGAGAGCGTGGCCGGCCCCGCTTCCTCACTGCCCCCCGTACAACCGGAGAGAGCCACTCCGACGGCGATCGCCCAGGCCGCTCCGATCAGCCGCCCGCGTTTGCGCGCCACGACGTTGTCCGCGGTCCTGTCATCGGTCATGGTTGGTACCCGCATTCCGCTGACCCGTCCGTTGTCGAAGGCGTCCGTGTCGCCGCCGTCGCCACCCGGCTTCCACATCGGTCCATCGACCTGTCGAGCGACGTCGCCGCGTACGGAATCGGCCATGGGTTGGCACCGAGCGGCCACGGCCGCGTTCGGGGTCGCACCAGGAGATGGCACGACTCGTTAACGAAGCCCGCTCACGCAGCGCAGTGCAGCTGCGCGGTGGCGAACTCGTAGTACGGCTTCATCATGTCCGTGAAGAAGGGCCGCGGATCCTTGGGCTTGCCCTGACCGGACCCACTGGTGAGGACGAGTTCCACCTTGAAGGGGCCTTCGGGGCTCTTGCACGTGAAGGAAATCGCCGCACCGCTGTCCCAGACGATCCCGCCGCTGCCGAGTTCGAGCTTGTCGGGGTTCTCCTTCTCCCAGCTGAACCAACGGAATTCCTGCTCTACCGACCGGCGCGAGGCACGGGCACTGAACCGGGTGTCACCGTCGACGTAGAGCTGGCAGGAGGTGCTCTTGTCGTTCTCGTTCAGGGCGAACACGGCAGGAGAGTCGTCCCGGACCGTCTTCCCGGTACCCGCCGTCCGAGCCACGTCCTTGCCCGCGAAAGCGCCCGCTCCCCAGCAGACCCGATCGGGCAGGGGCGCCGCCCCCGGCTTGGCTTCCCCGGTGCAGGCCGAGAGGAGCAGCACAGCAGCGACCACATTCCCGGCGGAGCACAAGACCGCGCGCCTCGGCATCTCAGGAGCCCGCCTTACCGGAAGACATGAGCGTCCGGCCGGTCGTGTGCGCCGTCCCGGTTTCCCGGCCCGCCCCCTCTTGGAGGTCCTTGATGTCCGTAGCGCTCATGCCCGATCCCCTGGCCGCATTGGCGACAGCGGTTTCCGCCGCCTTGCTGGCGGCCGCCTCCGCATCCACGTAGCTGGCCATGACCCCCTTCTCGGTCTTGCCCATCTTCTCCGCGACGTCCTCCTTCGCGCTGTCCACGATGGCCTCGGTGATGTCTTCCTGGAGCCATTCCACGACGTCTCCTGCCACGGGGACCAGCTCCAGATACTTCGCACCGGCCATGCTGATACCGCGATTGACCCACTTGGCGCTGTCCTCGACGCCCTTCACGTACTCCTCGTTCGTGTGGCCGGCCTCGCCATAGGTGCCCTGCGCCCGCGCCTCGGAAAGGATGCCCGCGATCTGACCGCCCGGATTGACGGCATTGGAGATCGCCAGATCCAGTTCCGAATGGTCGGCGCGATGCGCGATGACATCGCTGACCAAGGCGGTCGTGTGGGTTTGCTGAGCAGTGGTGATCACGCCGTACGCTTCCGGGTCCTGCGCCACCGCCCCCAAGAACCGCGCCATGTCGGACTTCTTGAAGTCGGCCCGCTCGCCGAAGGTCTTGATCCCCTGCCCGTCATTCGCCGCGGCCGCCTGCATGTCCGGCATGTATTCGGCCGCCATCCGACCGAAGCTGCCGGACATGCCTCCCAACGGGGGTGCCTCGTCCGCACCCGGCTTGGCCACGAGCTCCGGGTTGTCGCTGATCTTCGCGACGACCCGTTCCATGACGTCCGTCATCGGGCCCGTGTGCGGGACGGGCTTCGCGTCTTCGTCGCCCGCCACGCGGCCCGACACCGCCGCCTCCAGAGCGCCGCCGAGCGCGTCCTGGGCGGGGTGCAGGTCGCCCGTCTTCGTGATGTCGAAGCTGTCCATGTAGGGCTTCTTGTCGAGCATGTAGTCGACCGTGCCCTGCGCCTGCCCGTGCTCTCCCTTGACCGGCTTGTCGTCCTTGGTGACGATGCCGTCGTGGTTGCTGTCCTCGCGGACCGGCTCGTTGAAGAAGGCCGTCGCCGCCTCCGGGTTGTTGCCCAGCGCCTCCATCAGCCCGGTCAGCGGGTAGAAGCCCCGGCCGCCGCCCTCGCCCTGGTTGAGCACCGAGTCCAGGCCGTACGGGGTGTGGTACTCCCAGGCCTTCGGGTCCTTGCGGTCCATGGCGATCATGTCGCGGCCGACCGAGGTCAGGAACTCCGTGTCGTACGTGCCTTCGCGCATCAGCGCACCGAGTGCCTGATAGCCGTAGATGGTCGTCACACCACCGGTGACCTGCATCTCCTTGTGGCCGGCCTTCATCAGCTGGGTCGTCCAGGCGGCGTCGAGGTGGTTCGGGACGTCCTTGTGCGTGGCCAGGCCCAGCATCGCGCCCATGTCGCTCTGGATGTTCGCGACCATCAGCGCGCGGTCCTTGCCGGCCGGGCCGAGGCCGGTCGCGTCCAGGGACATCGTGGAGTACATCTCCAACGTGCCCTCGGGGCCGACCGTCCGGTAGAAGCCCGTCGCGAACTCCGGGTCCTCTCGGTTGTCGTCGAGCAGGTCCTCCAGCTCGCGCAGCGCCTCCGGGTTGCGGGCCGTGCCGCCTTCGCCGGTGACCTTCTTCATCAGCGCGGCGGCGCGGTCGACCTGTTCGGCGTCCAGGGTAGTGTACTTCGGCGCGGTGAAGTTGTTGTCGTCCGTGACGTTGGCCTGGAGCGCGCGGACGAGGGAGTCGTCGGCGTCCTGGGCGTTCTCGACGGCCCGGTCGACCCGTTCCTGCCACAGGCCCTGGTTCTTGCGGACCGAGGCCTGGTAGTCCGGATCGTGCTGGGCCGCGTACCGGTCCTGCGGATCGGCGAGCGGGATGGCGGACACCCGCCCGCTCTCGTCGATCCGGAATCCGGCGGCCGGGGCGTCCGCGACCAGCTTCTTGATCTCGTCCTGGGCCGCCTTGATGGTGGTGTGGCCGTCGGTGAGGAGCAGGTGGATGCCCTTGGCCTCGTGGGCCGCGTCGTCGAACTCCTTGGCCGTCTTGTCGATGAAGGAGCGGCCGACGCCGGCCGTGACGCCGCTCCACTGGGCCTTGTCCGACTTGGCCTTCATGCCGCCCCGCGCCGACTCCGCCAGCTCGTCCAGCTTCTTGACCATCGCGGCCCAGTCGGTGATCGCGGTCTGGAGCTGCCCCAAGGGCGCGTTCATCACGTTCTCGTACGTCAGCACGTGTCCGTCGCCTTACTTGAGGAGCTGGTCGATCTTGGAGGACGTGAAATCGGCGTGCAACTGCTGCTCGTCCTTGTTGTGGGAGGAGAGGGAGTAGTTCAGGCCGTTGGAGATGTTCGCGCAGGCGGCGACGAGGGTCTTGAGCTGGCTCTCCCAGCGGGTGTTGACCTTCAGCAGGGCGGCGCCGCTCGCGAAGTTCTCGCGCGTCAGCGCGCCGGCCGCCTCGGCGGTGGCGGTGGCGGCGTGCTTGCCGTCGGTCGAGAGCCGGGTGTGGAGCTTGTAGGCCTCGGAGCCGACCTCACCGATGTGGTCCTGGTTGAGCTCGAGATCGCCACCCCCGCCCGGGCCGGGCTCCGTCGGGACGTGGTTGAGCCGCATGGACACATTGGCTGCGGCGGTGGTCCGGGCCGCGGACCATTCCTCGTCGAACGACATGGGTGCCCTACTCCTTCTGCCTCTGGGTGCACTGCACTACGGCCCTGCGTGGTGGGGCTGGGTGGGTCAGCTGTTCCTGCGCCGCACGGCGACGGCGGTCACAGCGCCGCCGATGATCACGCAGGCACCGAGCCCGAGGGCGAGCCAGGGCAGGGCGCTACCGCCGCCCTTCTTCGCCTCGGCCTGGGGGGCGGGCGCGGGGGTGGAGGCGCCGGCTGACTGGGGCGTCTTGCCGTCCGAGGAGGGCGCGGGCGAGCTCTTCGATCCCGCCCCGCCGCCGGCCGCGGCCAGGTCGGGGAGGGGGTAGACGTCCGCCGGGCCGGGGTCACCGGGGGTGACCACGGCGATGCGCGGACGGACTGCCCCGAAGCCGACGAAGTCACTGCGCTCGGCGCCGCCGACGGGCTTGCCTGCCGTGTTCATCATGACCCGGAGCACCTGATTGTTGGTCCACTCGGGATGGATCGACCAGATCAATGCCGCTGAGGCCGAGGCGAGAGCAGTTGCGTCACTGGTGCCGTGGCTCGTGCACAGTCCAGTCTTGCCACCACAAGCTGTGACGATGTCCATCCCGGGCGCGGACAGATCTACCTGGGCGCCGTGCTGCGACTCTGCCGTCGCCTTGCCGTCCTTGTCAACAGCGCCGACGCCGACCACACCGGGCGTCCCGGCGGGGTAGAGGACATCGTTCGCTGCGTCTCCACGATTGCCCACGCCCGCAAAGATCAGTTTCCCCTTCGAGAGGGCGTACTTCACTGCGTCAAGGCGGTCTGGATCGTCTGCACCCGAAGCCAAGGAGATATTGATGATCTTCGCTTCCGAGTCCGCCGCGTACCTAATCGCCGCAGTCCAGGCCGCGTTCTTGACGTCAACACCCTCTGGAACACGGATTGGAAGGATCTTGGCCCCCGGCGCAAGCCCGAACGCCCCGTCACCACTGGGATGCTTACCAGTCGCGGCGATCAGCGCGGCCATGCTTGTGCCGTGGTGATTCGAGTCCGTTCGCTCATCTCCGCTGTAGGTGGTGGCGAAGTCCTTTCCTGGGACTACCTGCCCTTCCAGCTCAGGAATGGGTGCCACACCACCGTCGATGACAGCGACGGTGACACCCTTACCTGTGCTGGTCTTCCAGATGTCCTCGGCCTTCATAGACGTGAGATGCCACTGCTGCGACCGAATGGTCTCCGCATGAGCCGGGGTCGCGGCGACCCCGGCCAGCAGGAAACCCGCCAAAGCCGCGGTCGCCTTACGCATACGCATCCCGTGCAACGTCCGCTCCACTCAGTCGATCACCGGCGGAACGACATTACGGTCGCCCTGCCACGTCTCTTCGTCCTCGGCCAGGTAGTCGGGGCGTTCGCCGTTCTGGTCCGCACCCCGCCTGCCCGGCGCATGCGCACCCGCGCCCCCGTGAGCCATCGGGCGACCAGCCGAGCCGGCACCCGATCCATCACGAACCAGCCCCGACCCACCCTGGGTGAACGGCTGACCACCCGTGACCGAGCGACCGCCTGCAGCCGGCTGACGCCCGCCGACGACACCGCCCGGTTCCATCGCGAGGCGACGACCGGCCATGGAACCGCCGACACCGCCGTGCGCGCCACCGCCTCCAGCGCCCATACCGCCGCCCATGCCGCCCATGCCGCGGCCGGTCGCCTGGGCACCTTCAGCCCCGATGACCGTGCCCCGGGGAATGCTCGCATTCGGTCCAGCCGACGCCACGGGCCGGCCGCCTACGATCCCGCTGTCGCGCGGGGGCAGCCCTGCGAGGGGCCCCGGACCTCCGGCCTTCCCCCCGATCCCGCCGGGACCGCTGGTACCAGGGACCGTGGGTACGAAACTGCCGGGGCCGAGACCGCCACCAGGCTTCGACAGACCGCCGACGGGCGGAAGCGTCGTAGGCGGAACGAAGCCGCCAGGGCCGATGCCCGGAGTGCCGCCGCTCGGTCCCACCGGATTTATGCTTCCGGGCAGACCCGTGGTCGGGGGCAGAGTCCTGTCCGGCAGGGTGGCGACGTTGTCGAGGCCCACGCCGACTTCGCGGTCCGGGAGGACCGAAACGGGGCCCGGCGTCGAGCCGGTCGGCGGGTACGCCGTACCGACCGGCGACGGATGGGGTCCAGACGTGGAGCCGGATTCGTACGAAGAGCCACCGGGGGTCGGCGCCACGGATGCGTGCGAAGAACCGCCCGATCCGGCACCTCCAGCGCTGCCGCCAGGCCGTGCGAGGTCCCCACCGCCAGCGATGGGCGGTGGAACGAACGGCTCAGGTAGCTTCGGGAAAGTCGGAATCTCCGCCATTTCCATGCCGGTAGCCGAAGCCTCGTACCCCTGCGCCAGCTTCGCCATCTGCTGGGCAGCCAGCTCGTGGTCACCAACCAGCTTCGAGTTCGCCTGCTGCCCGATCTCCCGTGAGTCCGGGTCGTTGTGGAATTTGCGGGCCGCTTCCAGGTTGGCGGCCGCCCCGGTGTCGTACGAAGGCATGTTGGCCTTGACTTCGACCACCACCTGGCTGGCCTGGGTCATCTGCTTGCCGCCCGCGGCGCTGTACTCGCTCAGGCGCAGCGTGGCATTGCCCGTCTGGTTGACCCACTCCTGGAAGGCCGCGGCCGACTCGCCCTCCCAGCCGGTCACCCGGTGGTCCTTGAGGCTTTCGCCGATCTCCTTGATGGCCGCTGCGGCGTCCGTCAGCTGGGCACCCCGGGTCTTGAGGGTGTCGGCATTGGCCGAGGCGAGCATGGCCAGCAGCTCCTGGTGCGTGTGGGCCTCAAAGTTGGTCGCCATCAGAGGCCCTCCACCTGTGTATCGACCGGACCGGATCCCTGCGAAGCCGAACTGTGCGGGGGCGGCGGAGCCATCGGGTCCCGTTCGGGAACGTAGTGCACCTCGGCCTGCTTGCTGATCGCCAGCATGCGCCGTTGCGTCTCCTCGTCCACTCCGCCGAACCCCTTCCCCGCCGTCTGGATCGCGATGCCCAGCGCCTCGATCTGGTCGGCCAGCCCCTTCGAGAGGGCCAAGAGCTGCGTGTGGGTGTTCGTGTACGCGGTGAACAGGCGCTTGGCCTCGGCGAAGCCCTCGCCCACCGAGTCCGTCGGGAGGGTGCCGTCCGCGAGCTTCTTGTCGCTCGCCGGGGATTCGTTGAGCTTCGACAGCAGTCCGTCGACCCGCTTCTTGTACGCGGTCATCGACTCGTACTCGACGGCCATCGCACCCACGGCCCCCGGCAGGGCCACGCCCACGCCGTAGTCCACGCCGAGCACGCCCGGTCCGTAGTCAATTGCCATAACGACCTCCCCGCTCCCCGTCCCCGTTCACACCTCGTTCGCACGCGTTCGCACGCGTACGTCGCCGGTGTCCCCGATCACCTTATCGAGAGAGTCCGACAGACCCAAGTTCCGGGTTGCAGGTGCAATCAGGGTCACAAGGTCATGAGTTGGGCACCGCAACCGCCGCCGATGGCCGGATCGGGAGCCTGTTCACCGGGCGGCCCGTGGCCGCGCGGACGGCCGAGGCCACGGCCGCCGGGGAGGTGACCACCGGGACCGCGCTGGCCGGTTTCGCTCCGAAGGGGGCCACCACGTCGCGTTCCTCGACGAGTTTGACGATGCGGACCGTCGGGGCGTCCAGCGACGTGGGCAGGGCGTAGCCCGTCAGGTCGGGGTGGCGGATCAGGCCCGACGCCGTACGGAGGTTCTCCGTCAGGGAGGCGCCGACGCCCTGGATGACGCCCGCTTCGATACGGGCCTCCAGCTGCCGGGGGTTGAGGATGCGGCCGACGTCCTGAGCGACCGCGAGCTCCACCACCCGTACCGCGCCCAGTTCGATGTCCACGTCCACCACCGCGCGGATCGCGCAGAAGGCCAGGCCGACGAAGGCGTCGCCCTGTCCGTCCGCGTCCAGCGGCTCCGTCGGGTGGGGGCGGCACTGGGCCGTCGCCCAGAGCTCCTTGCCCTCCATCGCCTCCGCGACGGTCGTCGAGAACGCCCCGTCGTACGACGTGATCCGGCCATCCGCGATCTGCAGGAGCTCCGTGGACATGCCGAGTTTGTGGGCCATCGGCTGGAGGAGCTGGGTCCGGACCATCTTCGCGGCCCGTTCCACCGCGCCGCCCGACACCCACGTGTGGCGCCCGTGCGCCGCCGCGCCCGCCGGCGGCTGGTCGGTGTCGACCGGGGCCACGACCACCTCGTCCACGCCCAGGATCTCCTGGACGATCTGGCGGGCGAGCGTGGAGAAGCCCTGGCCGGTGTCGACCGCCGCGCAGATGACCGTCGCGGAACCGCCGACGATCTTCACCGTGGCCGTGGAGACCTCGTCCGTGCCCTCCGCGCCGAGCATGTGCACCATGCCGACGCCGTACCCGACCCCGCGCCGCACCGCGCCCGGTTCGCCCGCGCCCTCCAGGCCGCCCGGGAGCAGCCAGTCCTCCTCCGGGGTGTCCTTCGGCAGGGCGGGCAGCGGGTAGTCCCGGACGGAGCGCAGGAGTTCCGCGACCGGCGCCGGGCAGGTCACCGTCTGGCCCGTGGGCAGGAGGTCGCCGGTGGCGAGGACGTTGCGCAGGCGCAGCTCGGCCCCGTCGATGCCGAGGGCGGCGGCGAGCTTGTCCATCTGGCCCTCGTAGGCCGCGCAGACCTGGAGGGCGCCTTCGCCGCGTACGTGGCCCGACGGCGGGTTGTTCGTACGGACCGCCCAGCCTTCGACGAAGGCGTGCGGGACCACGTACGGGCCGCAGGCGAAGGCCACCGCCGCGGCGAGGGACTGCGAGGAGTCGTCGGCGTAGGCGCCCGCGTCCATCAGGATCTGGGCCTCGACCTTGACCAGGCGGCCGTCCGCGTCCGCGTGGTGGCGGTAGCGCAGCAGGGTCGGGTGGCGGTGGGTGTGGCCGAGGAAGGACTCCTCGCGGGTGGCCACGAGTTTGACGGGGCAGCCGGTACGGAGCGCCAGGAGGCCGAGCGGGAGCTGGAACGCCGCGTCCTCGCGGTCGGCGGTGGCTCCCGGAACGCCCGTGACGACCACGCGCACCCGGTCCGGGTCGAGCCCGAAGCAGGCGGCGGCGAGGTCGCGGTCGGTGTGCGGGTCGGTGGAGGCGGTGTAGATCTCCACGCCGCCGTCGGGGCGGGGCACGGCCAGCCCTGCCTCGGCGCCGATGGGGGCGGGGTCCTGGCGGCCGATGCGGTAGAGGCCTTCCACGACGATCTCGCCGGTGGCCTCCGGGTCGCCGTAGCGCAGCGGGATGTGCCGGATCAGGTTGCCGTCGGGGTGCAGGGCGGGTGCGCCGAAGGCCTGCTCGGGGTCGGTGACCGGGTCGAGGAGCTCGTACTCGACCATGATCGCGGCGGCCGCGAGGCGCGCGGTGTCGGGGTGGTCGGCGGCGACGGCGGCGATGGGCTCGCCGTGGTGGCGGACCACGTCGTGCGCGAACACCGGCCGGTCCGCGACGCGGCGGCCGTGCGTGGTGGCGCCGGGGATGTCGGTGTGGGTGACGACGGCGCGCACGCCGGGCATGTCCACGGCGGCGGAGGTGTCGATGGAGAGGATGCGGGCGTGGGCGTGCGGGGAGCGCAGCACGGCGGCCCAGAGGAGGCCTTCGGCCCACAGGTCGGCGGCGTAGGGGAAGGTCCCCTCGGTCTTGGAGCGGGTGTCGGCGGACGGGACGGACGCGCCGATGCCGCGCGGGACGTCCTGCTCCGCCCCCTCGGCCCGGCCCGGCCCGTCGGAGAGTGCCGAGGAGGGGGCGGCGCCCGCCGCGCTGCCCGTCGGTACCGTCGCCGCGTCGTGGGCGCTCACGCCGTGTCTCCCTGGTCGTTGCCGTCGGTGCCGTCGGTGCCCAGATGGCCCGGGCTCTCGCCCTGGCCGCCGTAGGTGCTGTGCCCGCCCTGAGCCCCGGCCCCGTGCAGGCCCTGCCCGCCCAGCGTGCCTTGACCGCCCAGCGTGCCCTGACCGCCCAGCGTGCCTTGACCGCCCAGCGTGCCCTGACCGTCGTGCAGGCCGTGGACGCCGCCCTCGCCCGGCGGGGCCTGGTGCGGGATCCGCGCCTCGGCGGCGGCCGCGGCGGCCGCCTCGGACGCCGCCTCGCGCTCGGCCGCGACCTCGCGCACCGCGTCGATGACCCCCGCGTAGCCCGAGCAGCGGCAGAGGTTGCCGCAGAGCGCCTGCCGCGTCTCCAGCTCGCTGGGGGCGTGGTTGCCTTCCAGCAGATCATGGATGGTCATGGCCATGCCGGGCACGCAGAATCCGCACTGCACCGCGCCCGACCTGCACAACGCCTGCTGCACGTCCGACAGTTCCCCGTCGGTCGCCAGGCCTTCCACCGTCCGGACCTCGCTGCCCGCCGCCGTCGCGGCCGGGACCAGGCAGGACGCCACGAGCCGGCCGTCGACCTGCACGGCGCACGCGCCGCATTCGCCCTGCGAGCAGCCGTCCTTGGCGCCGGCGAGGCCGAGGCGCTCGCGCAGCACGTAGAGGAGCGACTCGCCGATCCACGCGCCGGTGACGGGCCGGTCGGCGCCGTTGACGCGCAGGACGTAGGAGGCCGGCGGGTGCTCGTGATGGGCCACGGAGCCCGCGTCGGCGGCCGCGTCCTCGGCGGCGGCGTCCCGCCCGTCGGGCTCGTCGGCGCGCACGTCCGCGTACGTCGCCTCCCCGGCCGGGATCCCTTCGCCCGGTTCCGCGGAGGCGGCCGCCACAGCGCTGTCGGCGGCGCCCTCGGCCCGCACGGGCGCGTCCCCGGCTTCGCCGGAGGTCCGCACGCCGTCGCCCGGCGCCGTCCGTCCCGCGTCGGGCTCCCGCTCGGGCTCCTGGTCCCGCTCGGGCTCCCGCGCCTGCGCCTGCGACTCCGCCTGCGCCCGCGACTCCGCGTGCGGTTCCGCCAGCGCCCGCGACTCCGCGTGCGACTCCGCCAGCGCCCGCGACTCCGCCCGCTCGGGCTCCGTCGCACCCGGATGCGGGCGCTCCCCCGTCATCGGGGTCCGGGCCGGCCCGTGGGCGGCCTCGATGTCCTGCGGAGCCGGGTAGGCCGGCTCCCCCTCGGGCTCGGCGTACTCCCCCGGGAGCGGGGTCCCGACCCCCGGGCCGCCCAGCACCCGCGGCCCGCGGCCCGCCATCGCGCCGAGGGAGCCGCCGAAGGAGCCTGCGGCTCCGGTCCCGTTCCCGGGAGCATCCGGAAGCACTCCGGCCGCCGACCCCGGGCCCGCAGCGGAGCCCGCCGCGGAGCCCATGTCGGAGTCCTGGCCGGAGCCCTGGCCCACGGCCTGCCCCGGCTGCTGCGCCGCGTAACCGCGCGCGGCCTCGAAGTCCGGGTGGCTCGCCCACGGGGCCGCGGCCCCGCCCGGCAGCGTCGCGGGGGCCTGGCTCCAGTCGGCGGACGCCGCGAGCTGCCCGAAGCTGCCCGTGTCACCCGTGCCGCCCGATACCCACACGTCGGACGGGGCGGCCTCGGGGAAGCGCCACTCGGCGGTCTCCCCCGATTCGCCCGCGCGGCCGTCCCCGTCCGCGACGGGCTCGGCGTACGACTCGGTGAGCGGCTCCGCGTACGGCTCGGCGGGGTACGGCTCCGCGTACGCGTCCCCGTAGGGCTCCGCGAACGCCGCCGCCACCGAAGCCGGCATCGGCACCGAAGCCGGGATCGGCGCCCGCGCCCCGGCCTGGGATCCGCCGCCGGTACCGCCGGTACCGCCCGCGTCGGACGCACCTGCCTCCGGCCACTGCACCGGAATCGACCACGTCCCCGTGGCCGACGGATCCGTGCTCACCGTTCCCAGCGGCACGATCATCGGCGGCGGCACGTACCCGTGGCCCGGCGCCGCGAGCGGCTCGCCGGTGCCGAGCGCGTCCAGCATGTCCTGCGGCAGCTTCACGAAAGCCGTCGACTCGGAGTCGTACTCGCCGCCGTGCGGCACCGGCTCCCAGCCCCAAGCGGGACCCGCGGGACCCGTGTTCTCGTTCTCACTCATGAGCTCAGCGCCCTCCCCAGGGCCCTCCGTGCCAGTACGGCCACCGTCCGCCGCACATGCAGTACTGCGGGAGCCACCGGCTCCCCCTGGTCGGGCACGCACGCGGCCGCGACGTACTCGCCGAAGGCCTCCAGCGCCTCGGGAACCAGACTGCGGTCCCCGTCCCAGTCGATCAACGAAGCCACCCACTGCTCGGCTTCCAGCGGCCGCAGCGGCATCGGGGCGACCGCGCCGATCGCGCAGCGCACGCCCCGGCGCGCGGGATCGAGCACGAGCCCGACGGACGCCACCGCGCGCCCGGGCCCCGTACGCCCCGTGGCCTTCAGGAACACCTGCGGCGCGTGCAGCAACGGCACCCGCACGAAGCCGATCAGCTCTCCGGGGCGGAGCATCTCCCGCCCGGCCAGCAGATGGGAGACCGGGATCTCGCGGCGCGCACCGCCCGGACCGACGATGACGAGCACGGCTTCCAGCGCGGCCAGCACGGGCAGCGCGTCACCCGTGGGCGCGCCGGTGGCGATGTTGCCGCCGAGCGTGCCGGCGTTGCGGATCTGCGGGGGCCCGGCGGCGCGCGCGGCGGCCGCCAGGGCCGGGATCAGGGCGGCGAAGTCGGGCCGTCCCATCCGGGCGTGCGTGAGGCCGGCTCCGAGCAGCGCGTGGCCGTCCTGGTACTGCCAGCCGCGGATCTCGTTGATCCGGCCGAGGCCCACGAGGGCGGCGGGGCGCAGCAGTCCGGCGTTGACGGCGGCCATGAGGTCGGTGCCGCCCGCGACGGGGACGGCGGCGGGCATGGCGGCGAGCGCCGCCACGGCCTCGTCGAGCGTGGTCGGCAGCGTCACGGACTGCGTCGCGGACTGCGCCGCGTTCCCCGCCTGCGGGTCGCCTCCGGGACCCTGCGAATCCCGTGCCTGCGGTGTGTGCGGTGCGTGCGTGGTCAACCCAGCTGCCCCTTCCCGATGTCCCGGTACCGGCCCTCGCGCCTGTCCGCCGTACGGTACGTGCTCACCGCCGGGACGTGGCAACTCTGGCACATCTTCCGGAGCACCGGACGCGAGGGTCGGCCGCCCGCGCACTCCCCGCCCGAGCGGTGTCACCGCGGCGCGGCGCCGCCGCTCCGCGGGCCGCGGACCCCGGCCCCCGGCCCGCCCGCGCGGGGCCCGTCACACGTTCGGGGGCGCTCCCTCGATCGGGCGTCCGAGCACCCCGGGGCGGCGCTGCCGGGGCAACGGTCCGCCGGGCGCCCGGTAGTCGACCCCGAGCGCGTCCAGGCGGCGGTAGTGCGTCCCCATACGCCCCTCGAAGTCCGCATAGTCCCGCTCCGCCGGATCCGGCAGCCGCGACCAGACCACCTCGGCGAAGGCCGCGAGCCGCGGGAACACCTGGTAGTCGACCCGGCCCTGGGTCTCCATCACCTCGGTCCACACGTTGGCCTGCGCACCCAGCACGTGGGCCGCGGCCTCTTCCGACAGCTTCGGCGGAACCGGCTCGAACCGGTACACATCCTCCAAGGTGCGGACGTACCCGATCGGCATGGGCTCGTCCTCGCCGCCCGCCTGACGGTGGTCCAGGTACACCTGCTGCTCGGGGCACATCACCACGTCGTGGCCGGCCTCCGCGGCGGCGATCCCGCCCGCGTACCCGCGCCAGGAGGACACGGCCGCCCCGGGGGCCAGCCCGCCCTCGAGGATCTCGTCCCATCCGATGAGCCGCCGGCCGCGCTGCGCGAGCCACCCGTCGAAGTGCCGGACGAACCAGGACTGCAGCCCGTCCTCCCCGTCCACCCCCAGCTCGCGGATCCGCTCCTGCGCGACCGCGGAGGCCTTCCACTGCGCCTTGGGGCACTCGTCGCCGCCGATGTGCACGAACGGCGAGACCTCGGCGGGGAACAGCTCCAGCAGCTCCTCGAAGACGCCCTCGTAGAAGCGCAGTACGGCCTCGGTGGGCGCGAGCACGTTCTCGTTGACGCCCCAGTCGTCCCACACCTCCAGGGCGGACGTGTCCACCACGTCCGTGTTCCCCAGCTCCGGGTACGCGGCGATCGCGGCCTGCGAGTGGCCCGGCACGTCGATCTCGGGGACCACCCGCACGTGCCGCTCGGCGGCGTACGCGACGATCTCGCGGATGTCGTCCCGGGTGTAGAAGCCGCCGTGCGGCGTCTCGTTCCACAGCGGCGAGGCCCGGTGGCCCCACCGGCTGCGGGCCCGCCAGGCCCCGGTCCCGGTGAGCTTCGGGTAGCGCTCGATCTCGACGCGCCAGCCCTGGTCGTCCGTCAGGTGCAGGTGCAGCACGTTGAGCTTGTGCGCGGCGAGGAGGTCGATGTAGCGCAGCACGCCGTCCTTGGGCATGAAGTGCCGGGCGACGTCCAGCATCAGGCCGCGCCAGCCGAAGCGGGGGCCGTCCTGGATGCCTCCCACCGGCACCCGCCAGGCGTGGCCCGGCGCCACGGGCGCGCGTCGGCAGGCCTCGGGACCGAGCAGCTGGCGCAGCGTCTGCGCCGCGTAGAAGAGGCCCGCCGGGTCGGCTCCTTCGAGCAGCACCCATCCCCGCGTGACGTGCAGCTCGTACGATTCCGGGCCCACGCTCCGCGTCAGGCCGGGGCGGAGCACGAGCCGGATCCGCGCGCGCTCGCCGTACTCCTGCCCCGCCACCGGCGCGGGCAGCTCCCAGCCGGTGGCCGCGCCGAGCTCCCGGCGCAGCCAGCGGGCGGCGCCCTCGGCGCCGGGACCGACGGCAAGCAGCGGATCGTCCAGCACGCACGTGCCGGCGCCGCGGGGGAACCGCGCGAACCGCGGCTCCGGAATCAACTCGGGCATGGCCTCGACCCCTCCAGCGTCCAGCCGTTGCACGATGCGCAACGCACGTTTCACATGGTGCTTTCGCGGCCGACCCTAGCCCGCCCCGGGGGCACGCAAAAGGTCCCCGGCCGCGCACGGGCGCGACCGGGGACCTCCGTCCCGCGTGATCCCGCGGGGAGCGGGCCGGACCTACTGGTCCTTGCCGCCCTTGTCCTTGTCCCCACCGGGGCCCATGGACTCGTAGATCTCCTTGCACATGGGGCAGACCGGGTACTTCTTCGGGTCCCGGCCCGGAACCCAGACCTTGCCGCAGAGCGCGACGACGGGGGTGCCCCCGAGCGCGCTCTCCATGATCTTGTCCTTCTGGACGTAGTGGGCGAAGCGCTCGTGGTCGCCGTCACCGTGGGACACCTGGGGTGTCGGCTCTACGAGGGTTCCCGTACCAGTCCCGCGATCGGGCTCAAGAGTGCTCATAACTGCCAGGGTACCGACCCCCGCGCGCGAGGGCCGGGCAGCGGGTCGGTCCGGCGGCGGGGGGCGGCCGGGGGTCAGTTCAGCGACGGGTCGTCCGGATACGTGGCCACCATGGCCAGGTCGCTGCGCTGGCGCCGCAGCACCGCGCGCCACAGCCGCTCCGGATCGGGGAAGGACACGTCCCCCGGCTCGGATTCGACCACGTACCAGGCGCCCTCGCCCAGTTCCGCCTCCAGCTGCCCGGGCCCCCAGCCCGAGTACCCCGCGAAGATGCGCAGGCCCCCCAGCGCCGCCGCCAGCAGCTCGGGCGGGGCCTCCAGGTCCACCAGGCCGATCGCCCCGTGCACCCGGCGCCAGCCGAGCGGCCCCTCCTCGCCCGGGATGACCGCCAGCCCCAGCGCGGAGTCCAGCGCCACCGGGCCGCCCTGGAAGACCACTCCGGGGGCGCCGGCCAGCGGGGCCCAGGGCAGCAGGACGTCACCGACGCCCACCGGGGTGGGCCGGTTGAGGACGACGCCGAGCGAGCCCTGCTCGTCGTGGTCGAGCAGCAGCACCACCGCGCGGTCGAAGTTCGGGTCCGCGAGGGCGGGGGTGGCCACGAGCAGCCGCCCTGTGAGGGAGGACACCTCGGTCATGCCGACATGATCCCCCACATTCGCCCGGGAGGGGGAGCCGACGGCGCATCCGGACCGGACGCAGTTCAGGGCGCGGGGCGGCGGCACGCGGGGCGCACGGTCCGGCGGGCCGCGCCGAGGGCGGAAGGAGACGCTCCGCCACCTGGCGGACACCCAGGGTGTTGTGGCGAATTCATGACAGTCCTACGGCCCCGTCAGCTTCACGAGCAGGGGGGTACTGCCCCTTACCCTTTTCACTGGCCCCCCGCCCATCCCTCTCCGGAACGCGAGATTCATGACCGGCATCAGTGACGATGTACTGCTTGTCCACGGCGGAACCCCGCTCGAGGGCGAGATCCGTGTCCGCGGCGCGAAGAACCTCGTACCCAAGGCCATGGTGGCGGCCCTGCTCGGCAGCGGGCCCAGCAGACTGCGCAACGTTCCCGACATCCGTGACGTCCGGGTCGTGCGCGGGCTGCTCCAGCTGCACGGGGTGACCGTCCGCCCGGGTGACGAACCGGGCGAGCTGGTCCTGGACCCGACGCACGTGGAGAGCGCGAACGTCGCCGACATCGACGCGCACGCGGGCTCCTCGCGCATCCCGATCCTGTTCTGCGGCCCCCTGCTGCACCGCCTCGGCCACGCGTTCATCCCGGGCCTGGGCGGCTGCGACATCGGCGGCCGGCCGATCGACTTCCACTTCGACGTGCTGCGGCAGTTCGGCGCGACCATCGAGAAGCGCGAGGGCGGCCAGTACCTGGAGGCCCCCCAGCGGCTGCGCGGCTGCAAGATCCGCCTGCCCTACCCGTCGGTCGGCTCGACCGAGCAGGTGCTGCTGACGGCCGTCCTGGCCGAGGGCGTCACCGAGCTCAGCAACGCCGCCGTCGAGCCGGAGATCGAGGACCTCATCTGCGTCCTGCAGAAGATGGGCGCCATCATCTCCCTCGACACCGACCGGACCATCCGGATCACCGGCGTCGACCGCCTGGGCGGCTACAACCACAAGGCGCTCCCGGACCGGCTGGAGGCCGCCTCCTGGGCGTCCGCCGCGCTGGCCACCGGCGGCAACATCTACGTGCGCGGCGCCCAGCAGCGTTCGATGATGACCTTCCTGAACACCTTCCGCCGGGTCGGCGGCGCCTTCGAGATCGACGACGACGGCATCCGCTTCTGGCACCCGGGCGGCCCGCTCAACGCCATCGCGCTGGAGACGGACGTCCACCCCGGCTTCCAGACCGACTGGCAGCAGCCGCTGGTCGTGGCGCTGACCCAGGCCGCCGGCCTCTCGATCGTCCACGAGACGGTCTACGAGTCCCGCCTCGGCTTCACCTCGGCGCTGAACCAGATGGGCGCGCACATCCAGCTCTACCGGGAGTGCCTGGGCGGCAGCGCCTGCCGCTTCGGCCAGCGCAACTTCCTGCACTCGGCGGTCGTCTCCGGCCCCACCAAGCTCCAGGGCGCCGACCTGGTCATCCCCGACCTGCGCGGCGGTTTCTCGTACCTGATCGCGGCGCTCGCCGCCGAGGGCACCTCGCGGGTCCACGGCATCGACCTGATCAACCGCGGCTACGAGAACTTCATGGACAAGCTCGTGGAACTGGGCGCCAAGGTCGAGCTGCCGGGCGGCGACCTCGTCTAGAGATCGACACAGACCGTCCCAGAACGCCCCCACAGGCCCGTACAGGGCCTGTGGGGGCGTTCTGGCTCCCGGAGCCCACCAGGGGCCCCGGGAACGCGGAGAGGGGGGGGCGCGCCGCGGCGCGGGGGGGCCCCGCCGGGCGCGCGCCCCCGGGCGTCGCCCCGCCGGGGGGGGCGCGCGCGCCGGCCCCCCCCCCACC
>NZ_JBSGWY010000013.1:0-50161 GCF_053609145.1 Streptomyces sp. NPDC054961
TGCACAACCTCGCCCTCGCCGGATAGACGGACAAGCCACACAGCGAACAGCCACGCCCAGGCCCACCCAAAGATCATTTACGGGACAGCCCTTAGGAGGGGAGTCCGGCATGTCGGCGGCAACGGACACACGTAGGCAGACGCCACTTTGGTGCAGAACGATCGCCTGTGAAGCCTCCGCCAGGACGTCTCGCGAGTCCGTGTGCCGGACAACCGGGCACATGGCCACGCCACGGAGGCCGAGAGACTCACTGAGACGGGCCATAGGGCCACCAGCATCGCCCTCCCGTACTCGTGCCGTGGGCAGGGCTCCACAGTCCACAGTCAGGACAGCGCCCTTCGGTACTGCGTCCATCGCGCGGTCACAGAAGGTCTCCAGAACATCCCGCACGTCTGGGTCAGGGACCAGCTCCATGACGGGGCGGATGCATGAGCGAACCGCCGGCGTAACGTGCTCAAGGGCCGAGAACTCTCCTGCCTTACCTTTGAGTATCGGAACGTATGCCAACGGCTTCCCCCAGCGCGTTCAGCACCAGCCAATGGATATCTCGCTCACTCCAAGCAGAGTGTGACGAGAACCCGCCGTCTCAGATAGAGATGCAAATCAGCCATCAGGCCGATTCTCCCCCAAGAGCGATGACCCGGGGGCATGCCCGGCGACCGCGTGCTGAGCAGCAGAACGCGTGAGGGGCGCGTGAGAAGTCCGGCGGGCATAGGGGTAACGGGCGTTTGCGCAGCTAGGAGGCACACTCGGGCAGCCCCTGATCATGCCCTCCGGAGCCGTGTGCGCAGGTTCGAATCCTGCCGGGGGCACTTCGCAAGAAGTGCCCAAAGACCCCGCCATCAGCGGCAACGCTGAGAGTGGGGTCTTCGCGTATGCGCAGCCAACTGCGGCCCTGCGCACCCCTATGTCAGACCCTGTGGACTATTCGTGGACAGGATCTTGGTCCATCGCCCCAGGTCAGCGGCAGAAACACCGAAGGCCCCCGGACAGGTCCAGGGGCCTCGCAGCGTATCGCCAGTCACTCGCGATCACTCGTACTCGCTGAGCAGATCTTCAATCCTCCGGTTGGCCACCTCCTGCCGACCGTCGAGGCACTTCGCATACCGACTGAGCAGCACCTCCACGCTGTTGCCCGCCCGCTCTGCGACCTCGGTCGGGTAGACACCGGCATTGAGCCACGTGGAGAGCGCCGAGTGCCTCAGGCCATACGGACGGTGGGCGAGCGGCGAGGCGGCGACGGCCGGCGGCAGAGCCAGCACTCGGGCTTCCTGCCACGCCCGGTAGTAGGTCGAGGAGGAGACCACTCCCCCACCCTCGCTGAAGAAGAGCCGCCCGTCTGTAGCGGTCCCGAAGGTGTCGAGGTGCTCGCGCAGGATGACCACGAGCTGCGGAGGAATCGGCACCCGTCGTACGTCTTCCGTGGGCCGGTTCTTCAGTCCGCGGTCGTCATGACTCTCTCCTGAGTCGGTCCACGGCTTACCGACGCTCGGCCGGGTCCGGTGAAGGAGTGCCGTCCCCCAGCCGGAGCCCGGGAGGGTCAGGTCTGCCTCAGCCAGCCCCACAACCTCAGCCGGCCGGAAGCCCCCGAAGTACATCCGGGCGAAGAGCCCCACCAGCCGCCGCCCGCGAGCCCGGTTGTAGCCGCCGACGTACGAGACGGCGTGAAGGAGTGATCGAGCTTGCTCAGGGTTCGCCGCCACTCGAGGATCGACTTCATTCGACACCTTGGGTTTCTGCCAGCGAACCGCCGAGAGCGGGTTCTCCCGGAGTTCCCCGAGATCCACTGCGTAGTGCAGGGCATTGACCAAGGTGCGCCGCTTCCGCCGTACGGTCTCGGCAGCCGCCGCCGTTCCATCCAATTTGATCTTCAGTGAGTCGAGGACCGCACGCCCGAGGGCCGGGTCGGTGAGATCTGACAATGGCCGAGAAGCCTTGCCGACCCAGTGCAGGATGTTTCCGATCTCCGGGGGAAGCTCCCTGCTGTCCGGACCGGGCAGGACGAAGGCCCAGTTCCGAAGAGCCTTCCGCAGCTCGGCATCGACGGGCCGACCAGGTCGATCATCAAGGGCGCTTCCGCCGCCAAGGCGGCGTCGCGCGCCCGTCGCCCCGGGCCTGCGCTCCTGTCTGCGCCCCGCTCCAGCCCGGGCCGCCGGCCGCGCACCAATGGCTCAGGACTTGATGGGCTGAATGAGCCCGGCCTGATCGGTGAGCTGTCCCTCAGGACTGACGCCTCCGGCGGGGGCGCTCCGACTCCGGGATGCGGGGGCCAGTCGTGCGCCCGCGGGTCCGTTGTGGTTCGGGGTGGGGGCTGTCATCCCGCCTGCCGTCGTCCCAGGGCAAGCCGTAGCAGACCAGACGCCAGGGGCCCAGGTCGTTCGTCCAGCAGGGCGCTCCACCTGGGCCCCTGGCGTCTGCCCCGCTACCACTCCGTGTGGGACGACGGCAGACGGGATGACAGCAAGGGCTCGCTGTGCGGCTGAGCCACCAGCCGCACGCGATGTGTAGCACTGACCCCAACTACTCAGCCGATCCTGTTAATTCGGGCAACGAAGAGACGGCCACAGCCGTAAACTGCGTTCCTGACTGATCGCGAGCGACAGGAAAAATAAATGTCGGTAAAGAATGAAATCCGCAATAGTGACATCGCCGCCCTTGCCGCTCGCGTAAACAAGAAGGCTTACGATAAATACCTTCGGCGTGTGCGACTCGTGAAGTTGCGCGGCTTCACGAACAAGGAAGTCACCTTCGACTTCCCGGTAACCGCACTCGTGGGGCCAAACGGCGCCGGGAAAACAACCATTCTCGGAGCCGCAGCTCTCATCCACAGCAAAGTCCTGCCTCGTCAATTCTTCGCCAAGAGCGGCAAGTATGACGACAGCATGAAAAACTGGCGTGTTGAATACGAGATCCTGGACAAACGCGAACAGAGCAGCACAACAATCAGCCGCACGGCGAGTTACCTTGCAGCGAAATGGAATCGCGATGCCGTAGAGCGCGATGTGCTCGTCTTTGGCGTGAGTCGAACGCTTCCGGCGAGCGAACGGAAAGAGCTATCCAAGTTCATTGGCGGCACTTTTGAAGGCTTCTCCGAAGAGCAGCTCACCACACCCGTCGCAGAAGCTGTTGAGTCAATCCTCGGCAAGGGTGCCGCAAATTATCTTCGCGTAAACGCTCGAAGCGGCGACCTCTCAATCTTCGCATCGCAATCCGCAGGAGATGACGCCGGGTACTCCGAATTTCATTTCGGGGCAGGCGAAGCAAGTGTCATCCGGATTGTTTCTAAGATCGAAGCAAGTGCCGACAATGCCCTCATCCTCATCGAGGAGATTGAGAACGGCCTACATCCGGTCGCCACCAGGCGGCTAGTCGAATACCTGCTCAAGGTGGCCAAGAGAAAATCTTGCCAGGTGATTTTCACGACGCACTCCAACGATGCGTTGCTTCCACTTCCCAACGAGGCAGTCTGGGTAGCCTACCGAGGAGAAATCAAGCAGGGGAAACTCGACGTAGCGTCCCTCCGCGCACTGACTGGGCAAATCAATGCCCGCCTGGCGATCTTTACTGAGGATAAATTCGGCGAGATGGTTGCAGACATTTCCCTGCGCACATACTGCCAAAAGCATGGAATCGATCGATCGGGAATCGAAATCCATAAGCTCGGAGGCGCAGCGCCCGCTAGGGATCACACTCGCTTCCACAATTCCAGCCCCGCGCGCCGCTTCTACGCCATCGCCTTGCTCGACGGAGACAAGCGAGGCGAAGCAGGGTTTGAGCCGAGAACGCTCAAAATCCCGCAACCCTCCCCCATTGAAAACGTGAAAGTAAATTCGAGCGACATCACATACATTCCTGGTGAAGATTCACCGGAGGCGTACATTATTGATCGAATCCTTGAGGGGTTGAATTCCATCCCGAATCTACTCGGTAAACTCACCATCTCCCTTCACCTCGATTCATTCATGCAGGAGAAAGTTCGAGATTCTCTGACTCAGCGGGCCTACACGAATCATGATCGTCATAACATTTTTGGTCAGATTGGAGACGACCTAGATTTCCTAAGCGAGGACTTGGTACAGCGAGCATTCATCACTACATGGTCGTACGCGTTCCCAGAAGATATCGATGGCTTGTGGGGCCCCTGCCACGATCTCCTATCCGCCAAGGAATAAGCGGGGTGAGCCGCCTCCCGGCCACACGCCGAACCACCAGAGCTGGGTCATCGACTCCTGGGAGTGTCGCGCCTGAGGCCGATCGTCGTCGTGTCCTTCGCGTGTCCGGTTGGGCAGCGGCGAGCGGGGAGTAGCGGGGAACGGCGGCGAAGATCCCATGGACCCGCAGGTCAGCGACTTGGCAGGTCAGGCAATAGGCGGGTACGCGATCTTCCAAACTAGGGCTCCAAGAATGAGGGAATCGCTACCGTGGAGCCCAAACGGAGATGAGGTGGATCATGGCCGACTACACCGCCCATGCACACAAGGCTCAGGAGTTGTTGGAGGCGAGTGAGAAGTGGGCGAAGGGCCGGCTCAGTCCCGACCAGCTCATAGCGAGCGCTCAGGTTGAAGCCCTGCTCGCCCTCGCCGCAGCTGTCTCGCGCAGGGGTGTCGACTCTGCGCACATCGTCGATCAACTGAAGTAGGGCATCTGCTGGCTGCGGCCTATACGCGGACGTGGAACTCCAGTGGCCGGGTTCGCAGTCGCTTGACCGGCAGAGACGCGTGAGACGCACGGGGCCTCCGGCGCCGTGTGCGCAGGTTCGAATCCTGCCGGGGGCACTCCAGCTGGTAGGTGTGCAAGTGTCGCTGACCAGCTGAAGTGCCAAGCATGAAGGCCCGGACTCAGTCCGGGCCTTTGTCGTTGCCGTAGATGCACCCCTCGTGGACACGATGGATGACCTCGGGCGAGTTGCCGGCCCGACGGGCGACCTCGGCCACAGACATCGCGGCGTTCAGCCACGTCGTGATGGACGTGTGCCGGAGGTCGTAGGGCCGGCCGCCGAGGATGGATTCCTGGAGGTCTGGTGGGAGGGCGTCCTTCCAGGCGCGCCAGTACGTGCTGCTGCCGACCAGGCCGAGGCGTTCGTTCGTGCATTGCCTGCCGGGCCTGGTCGTGCCGGACTCGCGCAGGTGGTCGTGGAGTATGGCGACCAGCGGAGGTGAGATCGGGACCGGGACCGGGCGGTCTTGCTTGGCTTCGCGGGACTTCAGGCCTCGCTGGCCGTGGCGCTCGCCGTTGTCGGTCCACGGCTTGCCGGGGACGGGATTCGTGTCGCGGAGGGGGGTGTCCCCCACCCCATCTCGGGCAGGTGGCAGCCCCGTTCCTTCAGTCCCGCGGCCTCGTTCCGATGGAGGGCTGCGGAGTACATGACGGCGGGGAGAGCGACCGGTCGACGCCCCTGTCTTGCGGTCCCACGTCCCCGCGTAGGAGACCGAAGCCAGTAGCTGAGCTGCCTGCGTCGTGTTTACGCGGACCAGTCTCCACGGGCCTCGACAGCTCGGCACGCGGCTTCTCCAAAGGGGATCTGCCCGCTGCCGCACCAGGAGTTCGCTCCGGCCTCGGACACCTCCGTCCTTATCTGGCCGCGGTGAGCGCTGCGGCCAGCGTGCGGGCGCTCGCCGGGACGCCGTGGACCGGTTCGCCGTACATGGGGTGAGCCTGGTCCAGGGTCGGCAGGAGGTTCGGGGCGCGGTCGGTGGGGGCGCGGTCGAGGACGGTGGTGCCCGTTTCGGCTTCCTGGGTGGGGGCGTAGCCGGCCGTGCGGAGGGCCGACAGTGTCTCGTCCGGCGGGGCCGTGGAAATCAGGACGGTGGGGGCGATCCGGCGCAGGCGGAGTTTGGCCAGGCCGCGGGCCTGGGCCACCTCGGCGATCAGGGCGGTGTCGTCCGAGCGGATGCAGCAGGCGGAGCGGACGACCTTGAGCTGTCCGTGGGTGCGGGCGGTGTCCTTGATCGTGTAGGCCAGTGGTTGGGGGAGGGGGGTGTCGCGCTCGCTTGCCTCCGTGAGGCGGTCGAGGAGTTCGTCCGCGCTCCAGCCGGCGTCCAGGGCCCGGCGGATGGAGGTTGCCGTGATCCGCCAGACCACCGCGTGCCCCTCGGACTCGATGTCGCCGACGGCGGAGAGCAGGTCGGCGAGCGCGGGCGCGGGCGCACCGGTGACCGTGGCCGTCAGGTCGCTCTGGAACCGGGCCGTGTCGCTGGGCGCGGGCAGCGCCGCGTACAGGGCCTCGCGGAGGGTGGTCACCGCCCGCGCCAGGGTGGGGCGGAGGGAGAGGTCCTCGCCCAGGCCGTCGGAGCCGCGCCCGGCGGGGTCGGCGCTCGCGCCGGGCACTGCCGGGTAGTGGTGGGCGGCTCCCGCCTCCAGCAGCTGGCACAGGGCCCGCCCGACGGGGGTGAGCGCGCCGTGAGCTACGACGCCGAGCAGGGCCGCCTCTGCCAGAGTGGCCGCCAAGCGGTCGAGCACGTCGGCCAGGCCGGTCGGCTCCCCGGCGTCGTCTACGGCCAGGTGGCCGCGCAGGCTGGGCTGGAACCACGCGGCCAGGGACAGCAGTTCCGTGTATCCCCGCGCGTCCCCCGTCAACCCGTGTCCGGCGGGGAGGACGGCGAGCGCTTCTAGGACACCGGTGCGCAGGGCCACTGCGTCCTCGTCCTGAGGGCTGACGAGCGCGACCGGGGTCTCGTCGGGGTCCGGCCAGTGGCTGAGCACTGCGGGGACCACAGCCCAGGCGGCCAGCAGCGGGAGCAGCTTTCCCGCGGCAGGGGCGGCCGCCCAGGCGTCATAGCGGTCGCTCGGCAGCAGACGGGCGGAGGGCTTGGGGCCCTTGGGGTTCCGGCGGCCGCGGGGAGCGGGGGCCGGTTCGTCGTCCTGGGGCGCGGCCAGGCCGGCGTTGACCGCGAGGTCCAGCCACAGCCGGGTGCCGGCCTCATCGGCCCCGGCCGCCTTGGCCAGCCGCCGGGTGTCCCGTACGGCGATCCCGCCCGTCTTGCGGATCACGGCCGGCTGGGCGGCCAGCGCCCGCAGGACCAGTTCGGCCCGCCAGGCGGCCGCCGCGGCGGCCGTGCCGACCTCGCCCTCCCAGCCGGACCGCAGCGGCGCGGTGGCGGTGAAGGGTTCCGGTTCCAGCCGGGGACTGGGCGCGGCGCCCCCACCGCGGAGCGCACGGGCGACCTCGTACGGAAGCTCGACCAGGTCGAGGCCCACGGGGACCAGCAGTCCGCGCACGGCCAGCCAGTCGGTTCCCTCGTCACCGCTGCCGCCTTCGCGGAACACGTACTTGGCGTCCGGGCCTGCGTACTGCTCCCCGTATCGGCCGACGAAGCAGTGGGTCCGCAGCAAGGGCGGGCCGGGGACCAGGTGGTCCAGGAGTTCCAGTGCCCGGCCCGGGGCGTCCGCTACCAGTGCCCGCACCCGGCCGGGATCGGCGAGCAGGGCGACGATCAGCTCTTGGGCCTGGTCGCGGGTACGGGCCGCGCCCTCGCCGAAGAGACGGACGGCGATCCGCTTGACCTCGGGGGCGTTGTAGGCGCAGGTCAGCAGCCGGTTGGCGGTGCGCCCGTAGCCGTCGAACCCAGCTGCCCGGACGTGGAGCAGCGGCGGCAGCGCCAGTTTCCCCTTGGGCGCGGGGAGCAGCAGCGCGCGCTCCCGCAGCCGGGCGAGCGTGTGCTCCGCCCGCCGCCGCTCCTCCCCCGGCTCGAACCACGCCAGTACGTCCCGCTCGGGCACCAGTCGGTCCGCGGGCTCCACCGCGGCAGCGGGCTTCCGCTGTTGCCACGGATACAGGGGCCCGTCCTCGGCCTCGGCACCGGCTACGGGACCGTGGCGCTCCAGGGCGAGGGCGGCGATGGAAGCGAGCAATTCCAGTTCTCCGGTGGTGCCCGCCATCAGGCCCTGGCCCACCGACTCGTCGGTGAGCAGGTGTTCGGCGAGCTCGCGGAGGGTGGTGATCCGTCGGTGCCCTGCGGCGAGCGGCAGATCCCGCTCCTCCAGCAATGAGGTCAGCCGCTCGGGGTCCAGGGTGCCCAGCCACTTCGCGAGGGCGGTAAGCGCGTTCACCCCGCCAGGCTAGCGCCGCCCGGTCACCCCGAGGGGGTGAACCAGCCTCGCCCCCCCGGCCGCCGTGCTCAGCGCAGGCACGGGCTCCCGCCGCCGGGCCCGTCACGTTGCCGCCGCACCTATGGCTTCGACGCCCGGAAGGTTCTCAGTGGACGGTCGATGTCTCCTGCCACTGGACGCCCGGGGTGGGTGCATCACCTTGACCACCCGGACGGTTTCCCCGACTACCGCCGGCACGAACAAGGTCTTCCGGACCCCCGTGCGCCGCAAGAGGCAGACCGGCCTCGACACCACAACGGGACACCGCCACCAGCGCCGGGCACGGCGAGCATGTCCCGCAACAGGGCGTCGTACTCACGCCGGCCGAAGGACTGCGACTCCAGCCACTTCACCGAGCCGATGAAGTGAACCTGCCCTGCGACGGGTTCACGGCCGGCTCCGATCAGGTCGACCTCCGGGTTGTTCTGCCGGTTCCACCAACCCCCGACGGCTCGGCCCCGTCAAGTCGTCCAAGACCGATCAACCCGGGCTCAGTCCCACTGAGTCCGGGCCTTGGTCGTTGTCGGGCGCCGGTCGGGCGTGAGGGGTGCGTGCTCCGTCGTCGGGTCGAACCCCTTTTGCCGGTACGGGGGAACGGCCATCGCGATCGGGGGTCCTCGTTCCTTCCTGCCCTGCACACCTCGATCGTGCGAGCCGGCGGATCCCGCCGGCTTCCCCGCCCAGGATCGTTTCGGCTTCCTGTTGTTTCAGCTCCGGCGGTCTGTGATGCGGGTGGGCCTCCCGTCATCGGGGCGACGGGGCGGCCGCCCCGGCTGTGCAGAGCTCTTTGACGCGGTCGCGGAGCATCGCCACCAGGAGCGGCGGGTGGGGCATGGCCCCACCACCACTGGGGTGGCTGCCGGTCATGGACTGGGTGCCGTGCGCCGTGCGTCGTGCGCCGTGCGCCGTGTGCCGTGTGCCGTGTGCCGTGTGCCGTGTGCCGATTGCTGGTGAGGGCGAGGGCGAGGGCTACGAGTTCTACGGGCATCGGGCTTTCGGACCCACGGCAGTGCTCAGCCGCAGTCGTCGGGGCGATCGCGGCGCCGATTTCTCTAGAATGGATTATCACGGAACTCAAGTTGCAGCGGCAGTTGCACAGCGGTTGACTGTGAAGAGGTAGAGCATGTACGCGCTCTGACGAGGCGTGCTCGGCCTGATCACTGAGGCGATCCCCTCCCCAGCGCTGGGTAAATGCGCTCACATCGGAACCCATGACCTGCCACGGACGGGTGCCGGCTATGGAATTCTTCCCGGTAGTAACGCTCGTCATTGCCACCTTTCTCCTGCTCATAGGAATTGTAGGGCGCGGGGCAAGCATGGGATCGTCTCAGTTCCACATCACCTTGGAAGGAAGCATTGGGCGTCTCCCGAGGATCGCCATTCTGGCGGTAAGCATCGCGACGTACATGCTGGCCATCTTCGGCTTTATTTACGTAGCAGACTTGAAGACGGGACCGGACTCGCCGCCCACGGTTGCCACTTCAACGGACGTGCCGTCCTCCGGGATTTCCGTGTATGTCACCAGCGCCCTCGCGGACGGAGCTGCGAGCGAGCATGACGAAATCACCGTCGGAGGCATCACCGTGCCCCTCGACGTGAGCGTCGGCAGCTCCGAAAACAGCGCCACTTTCGAATTCAACAAAGAAGACGAGGGCTCAGAAGTCGACTATTCCATCAAGATCGTCACCACGGATCAGAACGGAAAGAAAGAGGAGTGGACAGGGAAGGGCACCATCATCGCGAGGGATGGGCGGACGTTCGAGGTGACGTTTGACGATGCAGGTAACGCCGTCCTGAAGTGAAGCTCAGGGCCGGCTTCCGCTTGTGGCTTTGGGGCGGGACGACGCGGGCCGCCCCCCATACAGCAGGCCTTCGGGCGTCGGGGCCGCGCGGGAATGGTCGAGGGGGGCGCCCCGCGGTGAGGCAGCGGCCCGGCCCCGTGGACGCGGCCGCCGCGGGAGGGCGGCCTCGCCCGTCAACGGCCCACCCCCGCCGGGGACTCGGGGCGTCCTCCCCGCGCAGCCCCCTTCCTTCGGCGCTTTCCGCACCTCCCGCGCTTTCCGGATCACCGCCGTACCCGCGCTTCCGGTGGTCCGTACGAAGGAAGTGGGGCCGGGTCTGTGGGTTTTGAGGGGTGGGGAGGGGATGGGCCGGTGCGTAGGTTGGGCACGAGGCCACCGCGCGCCGCTGACCGGGCGCTCCGTGGCGTGCTCTGACGACGAGAGGGGCGGCGCGAACCCATGCGTGACCTGGTGGAGACGGCACAGCGGTGGACGGCCGAGGGCCGCGTCGGGTACCTGGCCCGGCCCGTGACCGAGCAGGGCTTCGGTCCGCGGGATCCGGCCGGCTCGGTGCTCGTGGATGCGCGCGGGGAGTGCGTGGGCGCCCTCTACCGGGGCGTCTTCGACGCGGAACTGGCCGCTGAGGCCGCCGCGATGGCGGCCGGGGACACCGCGCGGGTGTGCGAGGTGTCCGTCGGGGCCGACGACGCCGTCGAGGCGAAGCTGACGTGCGGCGGGCAGGCCGAAGTACTGCTGCAGCCGCTGAGCGCGATTCCCGCCGAGTGGTGGGAGCTGCTGGGGCAGGGAGTCGGGGCCGCCCTCGTGACCCGGCTCAACGAGCGGGCGGATCGGGCCGTCAGCGTCGTGGTCCGGGGAGCGGACGTACCCGCCACCGACGCCGAGCGGCGGGCCGGTGAGCTGCTGGCCACCCGGCGGCCGGGGCGCGACGCCCTGTACGGCGGGTCCGGGCTGGTGCTCGTGGAGGCGTACCCCTCGGCCCCCTTCGTCGTGATCGGCGGGACCGGGGAACTCTCCGAGGTCATCGAGGCGCAGGCCACCCTCCTCGGGTGGGACGTCGCCCGGGTCGACGCGGTCCCCGAGGCGGAGAGGCTGCTCCGGGCCCGGCGGGACGCCGCCTGCCTGGCGATGCTCAGCCACGACCCCGACTTCGACGTGCCCACGCTGCGCACCGCGCTCGCACTCGGGATCCCCTATGTGGGTGCACTCGGGTCCCGCAAAACGACCGCACGGCGCCGGGAGGGGCTGCTCGCGGCCGGGGTGAGCGAGGCCCGGCTGCGGACGGTGCACGGGCCGATCGGCCTGGACCTGGGAGCCCACACCCCGGCGGAGACGGCGCTGGCCATCTGCGCCGAGATCCTGGCGGTCCTCGGGGGCCGGGACGTGCGGGGGGTACGGGATTCCGACGGACCGCTGAGGGGCTAGCGGGGGCGTCGGAACGGGGGCAGCGGGGGTAACGGAGGTACCGCCGAGGAGCTGGCCGGGGTGGCGGAGCCGGGGTGGCGGGGGCGCCGGAGCGGCGCCCGTCCTCGGGTCCGTGGGGGCCTCCGCCTGCGGAGGCAGGGCCGCCCCACTGTCACCGGCCAGGTGAATTGCGGAGGAATGCGGGAAAATAGGATGCATGAACACGACCCTGGCCTCCCTCGCGCTGGACAGCACGGTGACCCACACCGTGTGGTTTCTGTTTATCGGGCTCATCGTCGTCGGCGTCCTGCTCGGCGGATTCATGCTGGGCAAACGGGTACGGGAACACGAACCCGCGCCCCCCACTCCCGAGAGCCAGCCCCACCTGCCCGAAGGCGGTGCGGTGCACGAGGTGAGCGAGGAGCGGGAGTACGTCGAGTTCCCCGAGCGCGGCCTGCGCCCGCACGAGATGCAGGGGTACGGGAACTTCGGCTCCCGCACGCACAGCCACCCCGAAGATGCCCGCGCCGAGCGGGAATCCGGCTACGAGCACCCCCATCCGAGGCCTCACGACCCCCAGGCCCAGGCCCAGCCCCCGACCCCTCCTCCGCCGCCGCCGCCGGGCGGGATGAAGCCCGTCTGAGGCCCGGGGCCGGCCTTCCGCCCCTCCCCCTCCCCCTCCCCCCTCAGCCTCGCCCCACTCCTCACCGCCCACCGCCACCCGCCCACCGCCACCCGAGCGCCCTGCCCCGGACCTCTGACCCGCGTCCGCGCGGGTCAGAGGTCCGTCCGGAGCCGGAGCACCTCCGGCGGGGGGTGGCGGGCCGAGGTGTGGCGGACCTCGGCCGTCAGGGGCGGGTCCAGCAGGTGGAAGGGGACCTCGCCGACCCCGATCGCCGTCACGGTGCCGCCGGCGGCCGCCGGCGCGGACCCGGCGGCCAGCGCCGCCGCCACGTCCGCCCGCAGCGCCGCCGTCAGCGGGCTGGACACGATCGGGGCCTCGTCCCCGACCGGAAGGACCAGGACGAGCGCGAGCGGCCGCCGCGCGGTGCCGGTGTATCCGATGACCGCCGCGTCGCGGACGTTCGTGTGCCGGAGCTTCTGCCAGGCGCGCCGCCCGGCCGGATACGCCTGGTCCATCCGCTTGACGACCAGTCCCTCGATGCCGCTGGCCGGCAGCGTCTCGTACCAGGTCTCCGCGAGCTCGGGGTCGGTCGTCATCGGCACCGGCTGGAGCGGCGGCCCCAGCGGCGTCAGCAGGTCGACGAGGAGCGCGCGCCTGCGCTCGTACGGCCGGGCGCGCAGGTCCAGCCCGGCGAGCTCCAGGACGTCGAACGCCGCGTACGAGGCCGGCAGGGTCTGCGCCAGCACCGCGGCCCGGGTGGCGGAGGCGGCCGCCGCGCGGCGCTGGACGAGCGCGAATTCGGTGCGGCCCGCGTGCCAGACGACCACCTCCCCGTCAAGCACGGTCCCGGCGGGCAACTGCCGGGCGGCCGCGGCCAGATCGGGGAAGGCCTCGGTGACGATGCGGCCGGAACGGGCCTGGAGGGTCACGCCCTCCAGGGTGCGCACGACGACGAGGCGGTGGCCGTCGAACTTGGGCTCGTACGCCAGTCCCGGCGCGCGCGGCAGGCTCCGTACGGCGGTGGCCAGCGCGACGGTGATCACGGCAGCCGCCCGGCGCGGGCGGGGTCGGTCAGGGGGCCGAACAGATCCCCGTCGCGGGCCAGCCGGGGCGGTACGTCGTCGGCGAGGAAGACCAGGTCGGCGGGGGTCCGGCAGCCTTCCACCTCGGCCCACGAGACGGGCGTGGAGACGGTGGGCAGGGTGCGGGCGCGCAGGGTGTACGGGGCGGCCGTGGTCTTGGCGGCGGCGTTCTGGCTGTGGTCGACGAAGACCTTGCCGGGGCGCAGCGATTTGGTCATCCGGTGGACGACGAGGGCGGGGAGCGCGCGTTCGGCCTCCTGGGCGAGGGCCTTCGCGTACGCCGCCACCCGCTCGGAGGGGGTCGGCTCCAGGGGGGCGGCCAGGTGGAGGCCCTTGGAGCCGGAGGTCTTGGCGTAGGCGTCGAGGCCGTCGGCGGCGAGGCGGTCGCGCAGCCACAGGGCGACCGCGCAGCATTCGAGGGCGGTGGCGGGCGGGCCGGGGTCGAGGTCGATGATCATCCGGTCGGCCAGCGCGGGGGCGCCGGCCGGCCACTGGGGGGTGTGGAACTCGACGACGAGGTTGGCGGCCCACATGAGGGAGGCCAGGTCGGCGACGACCACCTGCTCCGCCCGGGGGTCCTCGGAGCGGGGAACGGGGGTGGTCTTCACCCAGGCGGGGGTACCGGGCGGCGGATTCTTCGTGAAGAAGAGCTGGCCGTCCGGGCCGTCGGGATAGCGCAGGAAGGACACCGGCCGGTCGTGGACGTGGGCCAGCAGCGGACCGGCGACGGTGGCGTAGTAGTGCAGCACCTCGCCCTTGGTGAAGCCGGTCTCGGGGTACAGGACCTTGTCGAGATTGCTGAGCGCGATGCGACGCCCCTCCACCATGGTGATCGGCGTCATACGATGAGATTGCCACGAAACAGGAGGAACCGTGCGATCCATTTGGAACGGGGCGATCTCCTTCGGGTTGGTCAGCATTCCGATCAAGCTCGTGAACGCCACCGAGAGCCACTCGATCTCCTTCCGCCAGATCCACCTCAGCGACAGCGGCCGCGTCCGCTACCGCAAGGTGTGCGAGCTGGACGGGGAGGAGGTCTCCAGTGCCGAGATCGGCAAGGGGTACGAGGAGGCGGACGGGTCCGTCATCCCGATCACGGACGAGGACCTGGCGCAGCTGCCGATCGCCACGGCGAAGACGATCGAGATCGTGTCGTTCGTACCGGCCGACGAGATCGATCCGCTCCAGATGGACTCGGCGTACTACCTCGCGGCGAACGGGGCGACGGCCGCCAAGCCGTACACGCTGCTGCGGGAGGCACTGAAGCGGAGCCGGAAGGTGGCCATCGCGAAGTACGCGCTGCGGGGGCGGGAGCGGCTGGGGATGCTGCGGGTCGTCGACGATGTGATCGCGATGCACGGCCTGCTGTGGCCGGACGAGATCCGGGTGCCGGAGGGGGTCGCGCCGGAGGGCGCGGTGTCGGTCCGGGAGGCCGAACTCGACCTGGCGGACGCGCTGATGGCGACGCTGGGTGAGGTGGAGATGGCCTCGTTGCACGACGACTACCGCGAGGCGGTGGAGGCGATGATCGCGGCGAAGGCGGGCGGCGGCGCGCCGGCGGCCGCGGCGGGGCCGCCGGAGGCCGGGGGCCAGGTCATCGACCTGATGGCGGCGTTGGAGAACAGCGTGCGGGCGGCGAAGGCCTCGCGGGCGGGCTCCGCGGCGGGGTCCGTGGCGGAGCCCGCATCCGGCGACCGGCCGTCGGCGGACGTGACCCCGATCCGGCGGAAGCGGACGGCGGCCTCCGGAGCCGCTGCCCCGAAGGCGTCGGGCGGAAAGAAGTCGACGGCGTCCTCCTCTGCCGGGGCCGCCGGCTCGAAGGCGACGGGCGGCAAGAAGTCCACGGCCTCGGCGGCGAAGAAGACGTCGAAGACGACGGCGGCGAAGTCGACGGCGAGGACGACGGCGAAGACGACCGCTTCGGGCGCGGCGCGGAAGACCACGTCCGCGAAGGCGCAGGCACAGGCTCAGTCACAGGCGGGGTCAACGGCCAAGAAGACGGCGGCGCCCCGCAAGCGTTCCTCCGCCTGACCGCCCTACGGGCCCCCGCCCCTACGAGCCCTCGCCCCGAGCCCCTGCCCCCAAGGCCCCCGCCTACGGGGCCCAGGTGCCGCGGTCCCGCGCGGACGCGAACAGGGCTTCCACGTCGGGGGCCTTGAGGACCCCGGCGGATCCCGTCAGGAACGGCCCCAGCGTCGCCGGTGTCAGTACCCGCACGTCGCGCAGCGACGGCGCCACCTCCACGCGGACCGCGTCGACCACCGCCAGGATCGGGGTGACCGTCGCCGAGAGCGCCCGGGTCGCGTACGCCGCCGCGCGCCGGGCCGTGCGGGGCTCCGGGCGGGGTTCGGCGCGGCCCAGCGTGAGGAGCAGGTCGCCCGCCACCGCGCGCTGTCGGCGGCCCGGGACCGTGCGGACGCAGAACACGCCCGGCGGGCCGATCACCAGGTGGTCGGCGACGTCGCCTATGGAGTGGAGGACCCGCCACTCCTCGGGCTCCGGAAGCCCGTCCAGCACCTCGCCGATCCGCTGCCGCGCCGTCAGCTCCTGGCGGAGCCGGTGGCGGGCGCGGGCGCTCGCGGAGCCGTGGGTGAGCTCGCCGATCAGCGCCTCCCCCGGGCGGTTCGGCGCCAGGTCGTCGTCGGGCGCCAGCGCCAGCCGGAGCAGGTCGGCGGCCGTGGGAACGGGAGGCGGGCCGATGGCCACGGTCCCGTTCAGGTACGGGCGCAGGGCCGTCAGGATCTCCTCCCGGCGCTCGTCCGCCAGCACGCTGATCCGGTTGGCCCGCCGGTCGTACCAGGCCACCGCCCGGCCGTCGGGCAGGTTCACGTACAACCGGCCCCGGCCGGGCCGCCCGCTCGGCGTCACCCTGAGTCCCCGCGTCACCATGGTCCTCACCCCCGCCGTCCATGGGAGCAGCCCGGGCGCCCGGCGGCAATCCCCCGGTTGTGTAACGACTCCGTCGGGTCGCTGCCGTGCGGCTGTTACACAAGCAACGCGGTATCGCAACGGCCGGTGCTTACGTTGGTCCCACCTGGACGTACCAGGGCCTGACCCGCACCGAAGGACGCCCCGTGAGCACCGTGAGCCGCAGCAGGTACAGCAGCCTCACTCTCGTCCGTGCCACGGCGGTGGCCGCCTGCGCCGGGGCCCTGCTGGCCCTCCCGACGGCCGCCGCGCTCGCGGAGGGTGTGCCGGCGGCTTCCTCCGCGCACGCGGCCGGAGCCGCGGCGGCCCCCCAGCGGACCCTGGTCAAGACCCTGTCCCTCGCGGACGGCTCCTCCACGGCGAACGTCTACCGCACGGCCGAGGACGCCTATCAGGCCGAGGTCCTGACCGCCGACGGCTCCCGGGCCGCCACCGTCACCAGCCGCGACGGCGTCACCGGCCTCGCCAGCGCCGGGAAACTGCACCTCGCGCTGAGCGAGGACGGACGGCTGAGCTCGTGGACCGGGGACGACACCCCCGTCCCGGAGCACGGAGTCGGCGGCTCCGGACACAAGACCGGGAGCCGGGACGGCGCGGTCCTCCCCGCCTCCGCGCCCCTGGGCGGGGCCGCGTCCGGTCCCGCCGCCGCGCTGCACCTGCACACCCTGGCCGACGGACCCGGTGAGGGCGTGCTGCTGCTCGCCGCTGGCGGCGCCATCGCGGCGACGGGCGCCGCGGGGCTGGGGTTCGCGATGCTGCGCCGGGGACGCACGGAGGCCTAGGCAGACTCCCCGGCCCGAGGTCCGGGCGCCCGGGCGGGAACGGCGCTCCTCTGCTTACTGTGGACATCCACAGGGTCATGGTCACAGCCAGGGCCGCAGCCACGGCCACGGCCGGTTTTCGGTGTCACGGGAGAGGAGGCCGCACCCGCGTGAGTGCCGTCCCCGCGAACCGCCGCGCCCTCGGGCCGGCGGCGCTCCTCCTGGTCCTCGCGCTGCTGCCGTTCGCGGCCGGCTGCGGCGACGAGGGCGATCTGGCCTCCGCCGGGGCGACCCCGACCGCGAGCGGGCCCGTGCACCTGTGGCCGGGCCGCAAGGGGGCCCTCGTACCGCCCGCCGATCCCGGGGGCGCGCCGCCCGAGTACGTGCCGGGCATCGCGCCCGTCCAGGACCAGAACGTGCACGCGATCGACCCGGTGGCCCTCGTGCAGGCGGAGCTGCGGGCCCATCCGGGCGGCGGGAGCGGCCCGGACGGCATGCCCCAGGAGACCGCGGACGCGATCAGGGCGTGCGGCACGAGCGGGGCCGATCCCAAGGCCTGCCCGGTGCTGACGCCGTACTACCGGGACCTCACGGGCAACGGCCGGGACGAACTGATCGTCGGCATCGAGTTCCCCGATCAGCAGATGTCCGTACGGGTGTACACGGCGGACGCCGAGGGCCGGCTCAACCGGATCATGGCGACCACCGACACCGTCATCAGCGTCGAGCTCGCGGGCCAGGACGTGATCCTGCGCATCCCGAGCGGCAACGCGGGCTACGAGGTGAACACCACCTGGTCCTGGGACGAGAAGCAGCGCACGATGCTGCCGGCGCGCGAGCAGATCGTCCGCGTGCCGCCGAACGCCACGGGCTCGCCGGACCCGGCGGACTCGAGGAAACCGCCCGGTCCGACGAACCCGCCCGGTCCGACGGGCCCGACGGGCCCCGGACCCGGCGCCGGCACCCCCGGAGCCTCCCCGTGAGGATGCGGCTGCCCTCCTGGACGGCCACGCTGACCAGGAAGTCGGCCTGTTTCATCGTGGTGATGTGCTGCGGCCTCGCGGCCGTGCTGGGCGCGCTGGTGCACGTCGAGGTGACCCGGCAGACCGTTACCGCGGCCCGTGAGAAGGCCCTCGCCAAGCTGAACGACGCCTCGCGCGCCTACGAGGCCGGCGAGGCCCTGCCCGCGGAGTCCGGGCTGGATCCGGCCGGCCTGCCCGCGGAGCTGCGGGCGCTGGCCCTGTCGGGGCACCGCGGGACGCTCGTGACGGAGTACGAGGGCCGGCCGACGATGTGGGCGGCGGCCCCGGCCGACGGACAGGCGCTGGCCACGGCCGTCGACTACGGGCAGAGCGCGCGGGCCATCACCGGCCTGGACAACGCCATCATCGGCTCCTCGGTCCTGGCGATCGGCGGAACCCTGCTGCTGGGCGCCTTCGCCGTGACCCGGGTGACGCGCCGGCTGCACCAGACGGCGACGGTGGCCCGGCGGATCACCCAGGGCGATCTGGACGCGCGGGTCGACGACCCCCGGACGAAGGACCCCACGCGGCACCAGGACGAGGTGGCGACGGTGGCAGCCGCCCTGGACACCATGGCGGGCAGCCTGCAGGCGAAGCTCCTGAGCGAGCAGCGGTTCACGGCGGACGTCGCGCACGAACTGCGCACTCCGCTCACCGGGCTGCAGGCGGCCTCGGAACTGCTGCCGGACAGCCGGGCGACGGAGCTGGTGCAGGAGCGGGTCCGTACGATGCGCCAGCTGACGGAGGACCTGCTGGAGATCTCCCGGCTCGACTCGGGCGGTGACCTGGTGGAGACGGACCTGCACCAGCTCGGACGCCTCGCGCGGCGCGTGGTGCGGGCCTCGGGGACGGCCACGGAGGTGGTCGTGGTGCGGGACGCGCACGTGGAGACGGACCGGCGGCGCCTGGAGCGGGTGCTGGGGAACCTGGTCGCCAATGCCCACCAGCACGGCCGGGCGCCGGTGGTCCTGACCGTGGACGGGCCGGTGGTGACCGTACGGGACCACGGCGACGGCTATCCCGGCTACCTGGTGGAGCACGGCCCGCAGCGGTTCCGGACCGGGGGCGCGGGCAAGGGGCACGGGCTGGGCCTGACGATCGCGATGGGCCAGGCGCGGGCCGTCGGAGCTCGGCTGGTCTTCCGCCAGGCGCAGGACGCGGACGGCGGGGCGGAGGCCGTGCTCACCCTGACCGAGGCGTCGGTGACGTGACGCCCCCGGCCCCCGGCCCCGGCCGGGGGCCGGCGTCAGTCCGCCGGCGGGGCCGGAGGCGTCGGCTTCGTCCAGGGCCAGCGGAGCTTCGGCTTGCGGCCGTCCGGGACGTGGGCGTACTTCCAGCCCTTCTGGAGGCCCAGGCGCTTGGAGAACCCCGCCGGGACCCTCTCGTACAGCAGCACCGTCGGGGCGCCGCCGTCCGGGTCCGGGACCGGGATCTCGTACCACTTCGGCGGATGGCCGGTCGGGCCGAGGATGATCGAGAGGGTCCGGCCGTCCATCGGGCCGCCCTCGAAGGAGGTGGGTTGGCTTCTCACGCCCCCAGTCTCACAGCTCCGGCCGCGCGCCTCCCGCCACGGCGGCCCCGGCGACCAGGACGGCCCCGGTGGCCGCGCGGGCCCGGCGCCCCCGGGTCACAGCAGGTGGGCCGCCTCCGAGACCAGGGGGATCACCCGGCGCGCCAGGACCCCGACCGGGCCGTCCGCGGATTCGAGGGCCAGGGCCGCGCGGGACGCCGCGGCCGTCTCCGGGTCGGTGGCGGCCGTCGCCGTCAGCAGGGCGATGAACTGGTCCACCAGCCAGTCCCGGAGCGAGGAGACCTCCGGCTGTTTGCCCTCGTCGATCCAGATCAGCGAGGCGGCTTCGACCGCGGTGATCCACGTACGCACCATCATCCGCAGCCTCGGACCGGGCGCCGGGACGCCGAGGTGCAGGAGGATCGCCTCGGCCGCGGCCCGGCGGATGCCGTCGACGGTGGCGGTGGTGCGGGAGGTCTCGACCACGCTGCCGCCCTGGAGGAGGGCGGAGAAGCCGGCGTCGTGCTCGCCGACGAAGGCCAGGTACCGGTCCAGGGCCCGGGAGAGCCGCCGGGTGAGCGGACCGGCCTGGGGTTCGGCGAAGCAGAGCCGCAGGATGTCGGCCGCCGAGCCCAGGGCGGCCTCGTAGAGCTGCTGCTTCCCGCCGGGGAAGTAGCGGTGGACGAGGGGGCGCGAGACACCGGCGGCCGCGGCCACGTCGCGCAGCGAGACGTCCTCCGGTGCCCGGTGCGCGAAGAGCGTCAGGGCCGCGTCGAGGAGCTGGGCCCGCCGCTCGTCGGCCTTCAGCCTGCGGTACGCCGGTACGGCTCTCATGTCCGCAGGGTAGTGCCACCCGGTGGCCGTCAGGCGAGGAGCCCCGAGCTCTTCCACATCCGGCGGCCGACCCCGCGCATCACGCCGATGTCGTCGAGGAAGTCGGTGAGCCGCTTCGCCCCGGTCTGCATGACCTCACGGCGGTGGCCGCTGGCCTTGGCCTGGGCGAGCGCCTCGCGCCGGTCCAGGCCGACGTTGTCGTAGACCTGGGGGTTGACGAAGGCGACCGCGAAGACACGGGCCGCCTGGCCGCAGCTGACGCGGGTGAGCTCCTGCTCCCAGCGCGGGGCGGTGAGCATCTGGCGGCGCAGTTCCTCGCGGGCGTAGCGGACGTGGCGCGCCTCCTCGATGACGTGGATGCGGGTGACTCCGCGCACGAGGGGCTGGATGCGCTCGTCCGGGAAGGTCAGCCGCTGCATCCAGTCGAGGATCTCCTCGCCGAGGAGGGTGCAGGCGAAGGAGCCGGGGGTGGTGGAGATGGTCTTGAGGACCCGGGCGAGGTTGTGGTTGGCGCGGGAGACCGGGTACGCGGGGGCCCCGCCCGTCTTGATCATGCGGGCGAACATCATCGAGTGGCGGCACTCGTCGGCTATCTCGGTGAGCGCGTAACGGACGTGATTGCTGGTCAGCGACTTGTCGTAGATGTGCCGGACCAGCAGTTGCATGAGGATGATCTCGAACCAGATGCCGAGCGAGGCGAGCGCCGCCGCTTCGTGGCGGGAGAGTTCGATGCGCTGCTCCTCGCCCATCTTCTTCCAGAGCGGGGTGTCGTAGAGGGAGAGCAGCTCGGGCGGCCAGTAGTACTTGCCCTCGATGGGCGGGGCGTCCCAGTCGAGTTCCCTGTCCGGGTCGAAGGAGTGCTTGGCCGAGGATTCGAGGAGTCGTTCGGCTGTCTGTTCGCGGTCCTTGAGCAGGCCGAGCGCGTCGCGCAGCTCCGCCCTGTCGGTCACGGTCGTCATGACTTCGGACACCTCACGAGTGGATTGCCGGCGGTGGTCGCCCGCAGGGGTTCCCGGAGCGACCAGGGGTTCACCGCTTATAAGACTGCTTGTCAGCAAGACCGTCAATCCCCGGCGCACGAGTTGTTGACCGCGCGTCTACCACCGTGTGACGCTGCCAGCGGCAGCCGGCGGACTCCGCCGGGCCGCCAACTGGGCTGTCCTGTACGGAAGTACGTGAGACGAGGGGGCGTCAGTGTCGACGCACGAGCTCTACACCAACGATCCGGGGGCGAGCGTCTGGCCGGTCCCCGCGTCCGGCCACGCCCGGTTCAGCTGGGAGTACGACGGCGGCCGGGAGAGGCTGCTGGCCCTGTACCAGAAGGGCAAGGACAAGCAGTGGGACGGCGCGAAGCGCATCGCCTGGGACATCGAGGTGGACCCGTACGATCCGCTCGGCACCCCGGACGAGGCGCTGACGCTCTACGGCACGCGGCACTGGGCCAAGCTCTCGCCACGGGACAAGGGCGAACTGCGCCGGCACTACAGCGCGTGGAACTTCAGCCAGTTCCTGCACGGCGAGCAGGGCGCGATGGTGTGCGCGGCGCGCATCGTCGAGTCGGTGCCGGACCTGGACGCGAAGTTCTACTCCGCGACCCAGACCATGGACGAGGCCCGGCACGCGGAGATCTTCGGACGCTTCCTGCACGAGAAGATCGGGATGCTCTACCCGGTCAACGACAGCTTGCAGGGACTGCTCGGCGACACCCTGCGCGATTCCCGCTGGGACATGCCGTACCTGGGCATGCAGGTGCTGATCGAAGGGCTGGCGCTGGCCGCCTTCGGCATGATCCGGGACACCACGGACAAGCCGCTGCCCCAGCAGATCCTGGCCTACGTGATGCAGGACGAGGCCCGGCACGTGGCGTTCGGGCGGATGGCGCTGCGCGACTACTACAAGCAGCTGTCGGACGCCGAACTGCGCGAACGCGAGGAGTTCGTGATCGAGGGCTGCTACCTGATGCGCGACCGGCTGCGCGGGGTGGAGGTCCTGGAGAACTTCGGCATCGCGCGCAAGGAGGCCGAGGAGTTCAGCGAGCGGTCGGAGTTCCTCGCCCTCTTCCGCAAGCTGCTGTTCAGCCGGATCGTGCCGTGCGTGAAGGACATCGGGCTGTGGGGCGAGCGGCTGCAGAAGGCGTACCTGGACATGGGCGTCTTCGAGATGGGCAACTCCAGCCTGGACCTGCTGATGAGCCAGGACGAGGAGATCGCCGAGGCCCTCGACCGCGAACGCTTCGCGGCCGAGGAGGCGGAGCGGGTGGCGGAGGTGGCCCGAACCGTCGCCGACGGCGCGGGCGCGGCCTAGCGCGGCACTAGGAGGCGCCCGGGGCGAACGAGGTGCGCAGGGTGAACGCGTACGGGGTCGGGCCGTGTTCCCGCAGGTGGGTCAGGCGCTGCTCGGCGTCCCTGACCGTGGGGCGCTCGCCCGCCGGGACCCACCACAGGGTGGTCATCGCCTCCTTGACGTGCTCGAACCACTCCCGGCGGCGGGCCATCAGCTCCCGGTGGCGGCCCGCGTACATGAAGGCGTCCAGGGCCTGCGCGTCCCGCCAGACCGACATGTTGACGATGATCCACTCGTCGTCGAAGACGACCACCTCGGTCGCGTCGCCCCCTTCGCCCTGCAGCCGCCAGACGAAGCCCTCCGCCGCGTCCGCCACCGCGTTGACGTGGTCGAGACCGTCGACGAAGTCTTTCAGTTCCGGGGAGTCCAGGGGGTACTTGAGACGGGATATGTTCACCTGTGCGAGTTCGTGGGCCATGCCCCTACGGCTACCAGCCCGCCGCCCCTCCCCGCCGTCCGTTTCAGCGGGTGGACAGCGCCGCCTGCATCACGGCCCGCGCGATCGGCGCGGCCGCGCCGTTGCCGCTGATGTCCCCGCGCACGGCCGACGCGTCCTCGACGACCACCGCGACCGCGACCGCCGGCGGCGCTCCGCCCGCCGCCTGGGCCCAGGAGATGAACCAGGCGTACGGGGTGCCCGCGTTGCCGACGCCGTGCTGCGCGGTGCCGGTCTTGCCGCCGACCACCGCGCCGGGGATCGCCGCGTTCCGGCCCGTGCCGCCCTCCACCACCTTCACCATCAGCTCCTGCATCCGCGTCGCGGTCTGCGGGGACATCGCCCGGCCGATGGTGTGCTGGTCGGCCCGGCGGACCGGGTCGCCGTCGTCCTGTGTGGTCCGGTCCACCAGGTAGGGGGTCTTGAGCAGTCCGCCGTTGGCGACGGCCGCCGCGACCATCGCCATCTGCAGCGGCGTGGCCTTGGTGTTGAACTGCCCGATCGAGGAGAGGGCCAGCTGGTCCGGGCTCATGTCGGTGTCGAAGTTCGAGCGCGAGACCCAGGCCGGCACCCGCAGGCCGTCGTCGTTGAAGCCGAACCCGCGCGCCGCCCGCGTCATCCCCCGCAGCCCGACCTGTACGCCGATCTTCGCCATCACCGTGTTGCACGACCACTGCACGGCCTCGGCCATCGAGGCGTCGGCGCAGCCGGTGCCCGCGTTCGGGAGCAGGGTGCTCGTGCCCGGCAGGGGGTAGGGGTCCGGGGTCCGGGTCGGCGCGTCCACATCGCTGACCACGCCCGCGTCGAGGGCGGCCGCGGCGGTCACGATCTTGAAGGTGGAGCCGGGAGGGTAGGTCTCGCGCAGCGCGCGGTTGAGCATCGGCTTGGCCGGGTCCGCGTTGAGCTTCTCCCAGGCCGCCTTGGTCTTCGCCCCCGTGCCGGAGAGCAGCCCCGGGTCGTAGGAGGGGCTGCTGACCAGCGCGAGGATCCTGCCGGTGGCCGGTTCGACCGCGGCGACCGCGCCGCGCTTCCCGGCGAGCCCGGTGTACGCGGCCTGCTGCATCTTCGCCCGGATGGTGGTGACGGCGTTGCCGCCGCCGGGACGGCCGCGCGCGAGTTCGTACCAGAGGGGGAAGGCCGAGAGCCCGGGGTCGGTGCCGGACAGGACCGGGTCCTCGGCGCGCTCCAGGAAGCTCGTCCCGTAGGTCTGGGAGGAGAATCCGGTGACGGGAGCGTAGAGCGGGCCGTTCTTGTACGTCCGCTCGTAGCGCAGCAGTTGGCGGCTGTCCCGGGAGCCGGTGACGGGGCGCCCGTCGACCAGGATGTCGCCGCGCGGTTCGGCGTAGCGCGCGACGGCGGGGCGCTTGTTGGCCGGGTTCGCCCCGTAGGCCGGGGCTTTCCAGACCTGGACGCGGGCGACGTTGACCAGCAGGGCGAGCAGCAGCAGGGCGCAGAAGTACGCGCACCAGCGGATGTAGCGGATCACGCGTCGGCCTCCTCGGCCGGTCGGGGCCTGCGGGCGCTGTCGCTGAGCCGGACGAGGAGCGCGACGATGATCCAGTTGGTGACGACGGAGGAACCGCCCTGGGCGAGGAAGGGCATCGCCATGCCGGTGAGCGGGATCAGGCCGGTGACCCCGCCCGCGATGACGAACACCTGGAGCGCGACGATCGAGGCCAGTCCGGTGGCGAGGAGGCGGCCGAAGGGGTCGCGCAGGGCGAGTGCGGCCCGAAAGCCCCGGGAGACGAGGAGCCCGTAGAGGAGCAGGATCGCGGTGAGGCCGACGAGGCCGAGCTCCTCCCCGGCGGTGGCGAGGATGAAGTCGGACTTGGCGGCGAAGCCGATGAGGAAGGACTGGCCGTGGCCGAGCCCGGCGCCGAGGAGTCCGCCGGCCCCGAACGCGAAGAGCGACTGGGCGAGCTGGCCGGGGCCGTCGCCGCGTTCGATGGAGGCGAAAGGATTCAGCCAGTCGTCCACGCGGCTGTTCACGTGCGGCTCGAACGTCCCGACCGCGTACGCGCCCACGGCGGCGAGCAGCAGTCCGATGGCGATCCAGCCCATCCGGCCGGTGGCGGTGAACAGCATGATCACGAAGAGGCCGAAGAAGAGCAGCGAGGTGCCGAGGTCGCGCTCCAGGACGAGCACGCCGACGGAGAGCAGCCAGATGGCGAGGATCGGGCCGAGGACCCGGCCGGGGAGCAGCTTGAGCTTCCAGAAGAGGGTGCGTCCGGTGAGGGCGAGGGCGGTGCGGTTGGCGGCGAGGTAGGCGGCGAAGAACACGGCGAGCAGGATCTTGGCGAACTCCCCCGGCTGGAAGGAGAGTCCGGCGAACCGGATCCAGATGTGCGCGCCGTTGACGGCCGGGAAGAAGACGGGCACGAGCATCAGCGCGAGCGCCACCGCCACGGAGAGGTAGGCGTACTTCTGGAGCACCCTGTGGTCGCGGAGCAGCCCGGCCACGAGGACGAAGAGCGCCACCCCCAGAGCCGACCACCGCAGTTGCTCCCCGGCCGTGAGGTGGCCGGGCGTGGTGGCGTCGAGCCGCTGGATGAGGACGAGGCCCAGGCCGTTGAGCAGGACGGCGATCGGGAGCAGCAGCGGATCGGCGTACGGGGCGCACAGCCGGACGGCGAGGTGGGCGGCGAGGGCGGCGACGGCGAGCCCGGCGGCGTAGTGGGCGGCGGGCCGGGGGATGTGGCCGGTGGTGGTGAGGCCGACGTAGAGGTGGCCGAGGACGGCGATCAGGACGGCGCCGACGAGCAGCGACAGCTCGACTCCGCGGCGCTTGGGGGCGCGGGCATCGGGTGGCGGGGGCGGAGCGGGCTCCGCCACCTTCGCCGTCAGAGCGGTCATATGGGGAAACGTAGCAAGCAGACGGCCCGTATGTCCGCTTATGTCATAGTGTGCCGAAGAGTCGTCAGAACCGGTCGGAAGCGAAGTAGCGGATCAGCAGATCAGCGGATCAGGAGCCTCCCCCATGGGACCTGCGGAGTTCATCGTCCTGGCCTTTCCCGAGGAGCAGCTGCGCGTGGCCGCGGTCGAGGCGGTGATGGGACTGCGCAAGGCCGGGGTGGTACGGCTGATCGACGGTCTCGTGGCCACCAAGACGGCGGCCGGCGAGGTGCTGGCGGCGGAGTTCGACGAGTTCGTCGAACTCCGGGGTCTGCTCGCCCACCGGGAGGCCGCCCCGCTGATCGGTCCGGAAGACGTCAGGGAATCGGCCGACCTGCTGGAACGTGGCAGCTGCGCGCTCCTGCTGGTGATCGAGCACGTATGGGCCGAGGACGCCGCCATCGCCGTCCGCGCGGCGGGCGGCCGCGTCGCGGGCGCGGTCCGCCTCCCGGCCGACCGGCTGGGGGTCGCCTGATGTTCATCCGCCCCATCGGATCCGTCGTGAACCCCTCCCAACGCCCTTCGGGACGCCCGCTCCTGCGCGGCATCCTGGCCCGCGGCGCCTACGTCTGGGACACCGCCCGGCAGCCCCCGCCGGCGGCCCCGTACGCCCCGCAGGACGCCCCGCCCGCCCCGGGCGCGGCCCCCTCGGATCACGCCGGACCCGACGCGTCCGCGTCCGCCTCCGCCTCCGCCTTCGGCGCCCGGGGGCCCGCCTCCCCCGCGGCCGCCTCCGGCGGGCCCTCCGGCGACCGCCCGGCGCCGCCCGCCGGTGCGGGAGCCCCCGGACCGGACGGTCCCGGAGCCGATCTGACGGACCGCCTGACCCGGCTCGCCGCCCTGGCCCGCGAGGGTCTCCTGACCCCGGAGGAGTTCTCGGCGGCGAAGACCCGCCTGCTGGCCGGCTGAACTGACCGGCCCACCTGGCCGGCTGAACTGACCGACCCACTTGGCCGGCTCACCTGGCCGGCTGACCTGGCCGGCTGACCTGGCCGGAGCCCCGGACCGGCCCGGCGGCCGGACGTACGCCGACCGGGTGGGCCGCGTGGCACGGCCGACCCGGGTGGCCGATTTGTCATACCGCGCATGGGAGCATCGGCCGCCTGGAGGTGACCCCATGTCACGTAGACACCGGCGTCGGCTGCTTCGCGCCGCCTGCCTGGCCGCGGCCCTCGTCACGGCCGGCCCGCTCCCCGCCGCGCACGCCGAGCCCGCGGCACCCACCACACCCGTCTCGCCCGGACATCCCGCCGCGCCCGACACGCTCGCCGCGCCCGAGGCGCCCACGGTGCCCGACGCGCCCTCCGAGCCCGAGACGCCCGCCCCGCCGGCCACAGCCGCCACCGCGGCCCTGGCGGCGCCCGCCGCGGCGCCCGCCGCCCCCACCGAGCCCGTGGGCGTGCTCCTCACCCGCCTCCGAGGCCTCTACCAGCAGGCCGAGCAGGCCACCGAGGCCTACAACGCCGCCGAGACCGCCCTCACCGCCCGCCGGAGCGAGGAGCGCCGCCTCAGCACCGGGCTGGGCAGGGCCCGTACCGCCGTCTCGGACGCCCGGGCCACCACCGGCCGGCTGGCGCGCGAGCAGTACAAGGGCGCCCGCGGGTTCTCCCCGTACGCCCGGATGCTGTTCTCCGGAGACCCCCAAGGGGCACTGGACCAGCGGCGGATCGCCGCACGCGAGGGCGCGCGGCGGGCCGCCGCCCTGGACCGGCTGACCCGGGGCGAGCGGCAGGCCGACGCCCTCGCCGCCGCCGCCCGCAAGGCCCTGGACTCCGAACAGAGGCTGGCCGCCGAGACGGGCAAGCGCAAGGAGGAGGCCGCGGCGCGGCTCAAGGAGGTCGAGCGGCTGCTGGCCTCCCTGACCCCCGCACAACGCGGCGAGCTCGGGACGCGCGAGGCCGAGGACACCGACACCGCGCAGCGGGCCCTGGTCGCGTCGGGGCGGCTCGGCGCGCAGTCCCGTCTCCCCACGGCGGCCGGCGGCACGGCCCTCACCTACGCGACCGCCCAGCTCGGCAAGCCGTACGTCTGGGGCGCGGAGGGGCCGGCCTCCTTCGACTGTTCCGGGCTGACCTCGCAGGCCTGGGCGCACGCGGGCCGCGCGATCCCCCGGACCAGCCAGGAGCAGTGGGCCAAGCTGCCCAAGGTGCCCCTGGACGAGCTCCGCCCCGGCGACCTGGTCGTGTACTTCCCGACCGCCACCCACGTGGCCCTGTACGTCGGCGACGGCAAGGTGATCCAGGCGCCCCGGCCGGGCGCGAAGGTCAAGGTCTCGCCCATCGCCGCGAACCCGCTGCTCGGCGCGGTGCGCCCGGACCCCGACGGGGCGCCGCTGACCGCTTACACCCCGCCGCCGCTCCCCGGGGACGGGGAAGCGGGGACGGCGGGAGACGACACGGGCTACTCGCAGGCCGAGGCGCCCGCGACCTCCGCCAGGTAGTCGGACGCGTCCTGGGGGTCGTAGAAGTACGCGTCGAAGTCGGCCGGGTTGTCGAAGCCGTTGGCGAAACGGTCCGCCACCGGCTGGAGCTGCCCGGCCGCGCCGATCAGGTTCAGCACGTGCTCCGGCGGGACGCCGAGCATGGCGTTCGTCCACTGGGTGACCGGCTTGCCGCTGGTGAACCAGTACTTGTCGAAGGTCGCCTTCATCCACGCCTCGTCGAACGGCTTGTCCCCGTGCATGAGGATCGACGAGAGGTACGAGGCCGCGCACTTGGCGGCGGAGTTCGCGCCCTGCCCGGTGATCGGGTCGTTGGCGACCACCACGTCCGCGACGCCCAGCACCAGCCCGCCGCCGGGCAGGCGGCCGACGGGGTTGCGGACGACGGGCGCGTACCGGCCGGCGAGCGTGGCGCCCGCGTCCGTCAGCTCGGCCTTCGTGGCCCGCGCGTACTCCCAGGGCGTGAAGGTCTTCATCAGTTCCAGCGTCAGCGCCAGGTGTTCGGCGGGCTCGCGCACCCCGTGGAAGACGTCCAGCGGACCGCCCGGGACGCCCTCCCAGAAGAGGATGTCCGCCCGCCCGGAGGTGGTCAGCGTCGGCATGACGAAGAGCTCGCCGACGCCCGGGACCAGGTTGCAGCGCACGGCCTCCGTCACCGGGTGCTCGGGACGCGGACCGAGCCCGTGCACGTAGCTGACCGCGAGCGCGCGCTGCGGGGCGTCGTACGGGGAACGGGCGTCGTCCCGGCCGAACAGCGAGACCAGCTCGCCCTTGCCGGCCGCGACCAGCACCAGGTCGTACGTGCGGGCGAAGAAGTCCAGGTCGGAGACGGACGCGCCGTGGATGACCAGCTGGCCGCCGCGCTGGACGAAGGTGTCGAGCCAGCCGGACATCTTCACGCGCTGGTCGACGGACTGGGCGTGGCCCTTCAGCCGGCCCAGCCAGTCGATGGCGCGGCCGCCGTCGGGGGCGGCGACCGAGACGCCCAGGCCCTCGATCTTCGGGGCCTGCTGCTCCCAGAAGTTCAGCTGGAGGTCCCGCTCGTGCTGGAGGGCCGTGTCGAACATGACTTGCGTGGACATGACCCGCCCGGTGCGTATCTCGTCCGCCGTCCGGTTGGACATGAGGGTGACCTCGTACCCCTTCGACTGGAGTCCGAGGGCGAGCTGGAGGCCGGACTGGCCGGCACCGACGACGAGTGTCTTGCGCATCTGCACGTCTCTATTCGGGAGTCGATTCGAGGGCGTGGCCCACGAGGATCAGCAGGGATTCCAGCACCGTGCCCCGGCGCCGCGCGTCCATGATCACGACGGGCACGGTGTCCGGTATGGTCAGCGCCTCCCGCACGTCGTCCGGCGCGTACGAACGCGTGCCCTCGAAGTGGTTGACGGCGACGGTGTACGGCAGCCCGCAGCTCTCGAAGTAGTCGAGTGCCGGGAAGCAGTCGCGCAGCCGGCGCGTGTCGGCGAGCACGATCCCGCCGATGGCTCCCCGCACCAGGTCGTCCCACATGAACCAGAAGCGCTCCTGGCCCGGGGTCCCGTACACGTACAGGACGAGGTCGTCGTCGAGCGTGACGCGCCCGAAGTCCATGGCGACGGTGGTGGTGTGCTTGTCCGGGGTCGCGGACAGGTCGTCGGTCGGGACGCTGGCCTCGGTCATCAGCGCTTCGGTACGCAGCGGCGGGATCTCGGAGACGGAACCGACGAAGGTCGTCTTGCCCACCCCGAAGCCGCCCGCCACCAGCACCTTCACGGCGACGGGCGCGCGCGAGCGGTCGTACTGCCAGGGCTGTACGGGCTCGGAGAAGAGGCCGGTTTCAGAGACGGCGGAGCCCACTGAGCACCCTTTCGAGCAGCGCGCGGTCGGGGCGGCCGTTGCCGTGCCCGGTCCCGTAGACGCGGATCCTTCCCTGGTCGGCGAGATCGCTGACGAGGACGCGCACCACGCCCAGCGGCAGCTTCAGCAGCGCGGCGACCTCGGCGATCGTGCGCATGCGGCGGCAGATCTCGACGATCGCCGGCATCTCGGGCATCCGGTCGGGCTCGCCCGGAGAGGATGCCTTGCTCTCCAGGGCGGCGACGAAGGTCTCGACGTGCAGGACCTGTGCGAAACGCGTCCGGCCGCCCGTGAGGGAGTACGGGCGGACGCGGGCGGGACGGCGGTCGGCTCCGCGTATCGGCAGCCGGTCGGAGGCCGGACTCCTCAAGGGGTGTTCTCCATCGACTGGCGCAGCTCACTGCGGACTTCGGGGGTCAGGACGTGGCCGGCGCGGCCCACGAACAAGGCCATGTGGTAGGCGACGACGCTCATGTCGCAGTCCGGCGTGGCGTGCACTCCGAGGAGCGAGCCGTCGCTGATGGACATGACGAAGACGGAGCCGTGCTCCATCGCCACCATCGTCTGCTTGACCGTGCCGCCGTCCATCAGGGCGGCCGCGCCCGTGGTGAGCGAGCCGAGGCCGGAGACGATGGTCGCGAGGTCGGCGGACGCGCCGCGCGGGCCCGTGGGACGGGCGGGTACGGGTACGGCACCAGCGGGGGGCGTGTCGGGTGCCACCGGGTCGGAGGACAGCAACAGGAGCCCGTCCGAGGAGACGACCGCCACGGAGTTGACCCCGGGCACCTCCTCGACCAGGTCGGTCAGCAGCCACTGAAGGTTGCGGGCCTGGGTGCTCAGTCCGTACGTACTGGGCGCGTTCATGTGCGTGCCTCCTGTGCGGTGTCCCCCCGGTCGGTCTGCCCCTGCTCGTGCGGTCGGTCCTGTGCATGGTCCTGTGCGTGGTCCTGCGAGAGCTCCGCCTCCACGACGCGGCGGCCGTCCTGGGCGCCGCGGTAGAACCCGCCGAGCCGTCGGCGCAGCTCGTCGGCGTCCACGCGGCGCGGCGCGGCGGGTGCGTCGTCCTCGCGCCCGGCGGCCACCACGCGGGGGGTCCGCTTGGGCAGGCCCTTGTCGGTGAGGGGCTCCTGCGCGGATTCCCCCGCCGGGTCCTGGAGCGCGGACGCCTGCTCGGCGGGCACCGGCGCCTGCGCCTGCGCCTGCGGCGGGACCCGGAACACCTGCTCGGCGGGCACCTCGGCCGCGGCCGGGACGCGGAACACCTGATCGGCCGGAGGCAACTGCCCGGCCGGGGGCTCGAACGCCGCCGGAGCGGCCTCCGGCACCACCCGGGCCAACAGCTCCTCGGCCGGAGCGGACACGGCCTCGTGAACGGGCTCGGGTTCGGTGGCGGCCACCAGCTCGGGCTCGGGCTCGACTGCGACCACCGGCTCGGCCGCCGGCTCGGGTACGGCCACCGGCTCGGGCTCGGCTGCGACCGCCGGCCCGGGTACGGATACGGCCGCCGGCTCGCGCTCGGGTGCGGCCTCCGGCGCGGAGGCCTGCGCCGGGGCCGGCTCCGCCGGCAGCGGGGTGGCCGCGTCCGCGGTGGCCTGCGCCCCGCCCTGCTCCCGCTCCCGCAGCCGCGACGGAATCGTGTTCTCGTTCGCCTCGGCGACCACCCCGGGCAGGTGCAGCGCGTACCCGCCCGGCGTACCCAGGGCGTGGACCGGCGAGGCCGGCGGGGTGGGGGGCAGCAGCGCCGCCGGTACGACGACCAGGGCCTCCGTGCCTCCGTGCTCCGGGGCGCGCAGCTCCGCCGTCACCGCGTGCCGGGCCGCGAGCCGCCCGGCCACGTACAGCCCGAGGCCCAGGCCGTGTTCCGACTCCGGTTCCTCGTCGTACGCCTCCGGCGCGACCAGCCGGGCGTTGAGCGCCTCCAGCCGGTCCCCGGCGACGCCGATGCCCTCGTCCACGACGGACAGCACCACGTCACCGGAGTCCAGCAGCCGGCCCGACACCTTCACCTTGACGTCCGGCGGCGAGAAGGTCGTCGCGTTCTCCAGCAGTTCCGCGAGCAGGTGCGAGATGTCGTCGGCGGCGTGCCCGGCGACCTGCGTGTACGAGGGCAGCACCCCGAGGTCGACCCGCTCGTAGCGCTCGATCTCGCTGACCGCCGCGCGCATGACGTCGACCATCGGCACCGCCGCGCCCTGTCCGTGGCCGTGTTCCTGACCGGCGAGGACGAGCAGGTTCTCGTTGTGGCGGCGCATCACGGTCGCCAGGTGGTCGAGCTTGAAGAGGGTGGAGAGACGGTCAGGGCACTGCTCCTGCGACTCCAGCTCCTCGATGACCTCGAGTTGGCGCTCGACGAGCCCGAGGGTCCGCAGCGACAGCGACACGGACGTGGCCGACATGACGCGGCGGTGTTCCTCCTGCCCCGCCCGCAGCTGCGCGAGTTCGTCCTCCAGGGCCTCGCGTCCCGTGGCGAGCGCCTCGTTGCGGCCGATGAGGCGGCGCCGGTCGGCGTCGAGCCCGGCGATCCGGGTGTGCAGGGAGACCGTCTGGTCCCGTACGGCGTTGAGGTGGCGCACGACCTCGGCGAACTCGTCGTTGCGGCCGGTGAACCGGACCGGCTCCACCGAGCCCTCGGGCGTCGCCAGCCGCGCGGCGCCGCGCCGCAGGACCGACAGCGGCCGGGTCAGCGAGCGGGCGACGGCCGTGGCGACGCCGACGGTGACCAGGAACAGCACGCCGAGGAAGGCCAGCAGGCCCTCCAGCGCGGTGACGTCGTCGTCCCGCAGGGTGGCGAGAGCGGTGGCCCGCTGGGCCGCGAGGGTGGCCTCGACCGAGCGCATCCGGTCCACGCGGGCGGTGAGGGACGAGCCGACGGTGCCGGCGTCGAGCTTGCGGTCGGCGGCGGAGAGCGTCGGCCGGTCGGTGAGGCGCTTGAGGTAGTCGTCGGCCGTCTTGACCTCGGGCCCGGTGACGGTGGCAGCGAGGGTCTGGCGCACGTCGGGGCGCGCGGCCCGCGCGAAGTCGTCGAGGGCGCCCTGCTCCCGCACCCGCGCCCGCTGGGCGGCGGTGGTGAGCTCGTCGACGACGGCGGAGCCCGGGGCCTGGTCGCCGCGCGGGACGGACAGCCCGGCCAGCAGCAGTCCGCGGGTGGCGGAGGCCTGTTCCACGGCCTGGTCGAGGGGGGCCAGCGGCCGGGCCGTGACGAGGGCGTCCTCGGCGCGGGGCGGCGTCAGTTCGGCGAGCCGGCCGCCGGGGGCGAGGAGTTCGGCGATGACCCCGGAGTAGGACTGGTGGGCGGCGAGGGCGCTGCCCTTGCCGTCCACGGCCTCGGTGCGCACGGCGCGGACCCGGCCCAGCGTGCGGGCGAGCTCCTCGTCGGCCTCGGACCGGACCTCGGCGAGCTGGCGGTCGGTGCCGGCGGCGCGGTCCCGGACGGCGGACTGGGCGGCGCCGGGGCGGCCCTTGGCCACGTACTCGGTGACGGCGTCGCGCTCGTCGCCGAGGAGGTGGGCGAGCGTGAGCGTCTGCCGGCTCTGCTCGGCCAGGTTGACCAGGTGCTGGGAGTCCTTCAGGTCCGCCGAGGCGGAGAGGACGGCGGGCGCCCCGGCGCCGAGGACGGCGAGTCCGGCCACGGCGACACCGATGACCAGCCTGCTGCGCACGCGGACGCGGCGCCCCGCGGGGAGCCCGGCGGCGGCAGGGGCTGGTCGGTCGGGTGCGGTGCCGTCGGGTGCGGTGCCGTTCGCGACGGAGCCGTTCTTCCGAGGCCGCTTCTTCTGCACCGGTGCTCGCAATCCTGTACGTGTGCTGCTCGTGCTCGTCTACTCGTGTGGCCGAGGTAACGGCCGGTCAACAAGTAAACGTCTCCCGCCCCGCCCGTCCCGCTGCGTTGTACGACGTACCGCTTCAGACCTTCGCAGTGCGCCGGGATGAGAGCCGCACATCACCCACCCGGCCACACGAAGGAGTGAACAGCACGGACGAGTTGGCGGCCAACTCGGCAAACCGGCGTCAGAGCCCGTCCGTGGACGGTTGGTTGAAAGATCGATGCGGCTTTTGGCAGGATGTCCGCCCGCATACCGGCGGTCACCCCACCGGCCACGGGGATTCTCCCTCGCCCCGCCCGCCCTGCCGTGGTCCGCACTTTCCCCGGGCCGCACCGTCCCTGGGGGGCTCCTCGCGGGCAGTATGTCCGTATGCGCATCGATCTCTCCTCCGCCCCCGGCCGTCCGGAACGCCCCAACGAGGACTGGGTGTCGGCCGCGACCACCGGGTCGGGCGGCGGGGTCCTGGTCGCCCTGGACGGGGTCACCCCGCCGCCCGGTGACGTCGGCTGCGCGCACGGGCTCCCCTGGTTCACGTCCCGCCTCGGCGGCCGATTGACCGAACTGTCCGGATCGCTCCGGGACATGCCGCTGGCGGGCGTCCTCGCGCGGGCCATCGCCGCCACCGCCGACGAGCACCGCGACACGTGTGACCTTTCTCACGTCCGGACGCCGCAGGCCACGGTGGTCCTGGTCCGCTGGGACGGGTCCTGGGTCGAGCACCTGGTGCTGTCCGACTCCGTGCTCCTCCTCCAGGCCCCCGGGGGCGAGGTGCGCGCGGTCCTGGACGACCGCCTGGACCGGATCCCGCGCGAGCGGCTGCGCACGGAGGCCTCGGCGGACGAGCTGCGCAATGCCGAGGGCGGCTTCTTCACGGCCGCCGCGGACCCGGCGGTGGCGGCCCGCGCGGTGACCGGGCGCACGCCGCGGGCCGGGGTCCGGGCGCTGGCGGCGCTCACGGACGGGGCGAGCCGGTGGACGGACACCTTCGGGGAGGGCGACTGGGCCGCGTGCATGGGGGTGCTGCGCAAGGAGGGCGCCCGGTCGCTGATCGAGCGCGTGCGCGCCCTGGAGACGGACCCGGAGCGCCCGCACGGGCGCGGCAAGCGGCACGACGACGCGTCGGCGGCGTACGCGGAGCTGTAGACGCGGTCCGCTCGGGGCACCGGGCACGGAAGCGCGGGGTGTGGAGCAGGGGCCGCCCCGCTCCTACTCCGCGCTCGCGTTCAACTGGTGCAGCAGCCGTGCCAGTTCGGCGACTTCCCCCCGGTCCCAGTCGGCGAGTCTGCGCATGTACCGCTCGCGCCGGGCGCCCCGGACCCGCAGGAACCGCACCCGCCCCTCCTCGGTGAGCCCGACCAGGAAGGCCCTGCCGTCGGCCGGGTCCGGCTCGCGGGCCACCAGGCCCAGCACCTCCAGGGCCCGCAGCTGCCGGCTCATCGTGGCCTTGCCGACCCCGAAGTACGCGGCGAGCTCGGTCGCCCGCTGCCGGCCGGCGGCCTCCAGGCGCACGAGGAGCCCGTACGCGGCCGGTTCCAGATCCGGGTGCAGGGCGCGCGCCATCTCCCCGGAGGAGGCGCGGGCGCGGCGGAGCAAGACCGACAGCTCCCGCTCCAGGGCAAGGAACTCCTGGTCTTCGCTCCCGTGCACGTACGGCTCCTTCGTGGTGTGTGGAGCACCAGTATTTCGCAGCGGGCGCACCGGGGGCCCGGGGCCCCGCCGGAGCGGGATCCCGGGCCCTGGCGGAGCCCGCGGCGCCTTCGGATCGTGCGTCCCGATCCCCCGGGGGGATCAGGCGGCGGCCGGCACCGCCACCCTGTCGGGGACGAGGGCCAGCTCCAGCACCTGGCGCACGTCCGTGACCGGGTGCACCTCCAGCCCTTCCAGCACTTCGGCCGGGACGTCGTCCAGGTCGGCCTCGTTGCGCTTCGGGATGATGACGGTGGTCAGCCCGGCCCGGTGCGCCGCGAGCAGCTTCTGCTTGACCCCGCCGATCGGCAGCACCCGGCCGGTCAGCGAGACCTCGCCCGTCATGGCCACGTCCGTACGGACCTGCCGGCCGGACAGCAGCGAGGCCAGCGCCGTCGTCATCGTGATGCCCGCGCTCGGGCCGTCCTTGGGCACCGCGCCCGCCGGGAAGTGGATGTGGACGCCCCGGTCCTTCAGGTCGGCGACCGGGAGCTCCAGTTCCGCGCCGTGCGAGCGCAGGAAGCTGAGGGCGATCTGCGCCGACTCCTTCATCACGTCACCCAGCTGCCCGGTGAGCGTGAGCCCGGCGGCGCCCGTCTCCGGATCGGCCAGCGAGGCCTCGACGAACAGGACGTCCCCGCCCGCCCCGGTCACGGCGAGGCCGGTGGCCACGCCGGGCACCGCGGTGCGCCGCTCGGCCGGGTCCTGCGCGGACTCCGGGACGTGGTGCGGCCGCCCGATGAGCGCCCGCAGGTCGCCGGCGCCGATCCGGTACGGCAGCTCCCGCTCGCCCAGCTCGTGCTGGGAGGCCACCTTGCGCAGCAGCCGGGCGAGGGAGCGCTCCAGGGTGCGCACGCCCGCCTCGCGGGTGTACTCCCCGGCCAGCTTGCGCAGCGCGTCCTCCTCCAGGACCACTTCCTCGGCACCGAGGCCGGCGCGCTCCAGCTGACGGGGCAGCAGGTGGTCGCGGGCGATGACCACCTTCTCGTCCTCGGTGTAGCCGTCGAGGCGCACCAGCTCCATGCGGTCGGCGAGGGCCTCGGGGATGGCTTCCAGCACGTTCGCCGTCGCGAGGAACACGACGTCGCTCAGGTCCAGTTCCACCTCCAGGTAGTGGTCCCGGAAGGTGTGGTTCTGGGCGGGGTCGAGGACCTCCAGCAGCGCCGCCGCCGGGTCGCCGCGGAAGTCGGATCCGACCTTGTCGATCTCGTCGAGCAGTACGACCGGGTTCATGGACCCGGCCTCCTTGATGGCCCGGACGATCCGGCCGGGCAGGGCGCCCACGTACGTGCGCCGGTGTCCGCGGATCTCGGCCTCGTCGCGCACGCCGCCGAGGGCCACGCGGACGAACGTGCGGCCCATGGCGTGGGCCACGCTCTCGCCCAGCGAGGTCTTGCCGACTCCCGGCGGCCCGACGAGGGCCAGCACGGCCCCGCCGCGGCGGCCGCCGACCACGCCCATGCCGCGCTCTGAACGCCGCTTGCGCACGGCGAGGTACTCGGTGATCCGCTCCTTCACGTCGCTCAGCCCGGCGTGTTCGGCGTCGAGGACCGCGCGGGCTCCCCGGATGTCGTACGCGTCCTCGGTCCGCTCGTTCCAGGGCAGTTCGAGGACGGTGTCCAGCCAGGTCCGGATCCAGGACCCCTCGGGGGACTGGTCGCTGGAGCGCTCCAGCTTGTCGACTTCCTTGAGCGCGGCCTCCCGCACCTTCTCGGGGAGGTCGGCGGCCTCGACCCGGCTGCGGTAGTCGTCGGACTCCTCGCCCTCCTTCTCGCCGCTGAGCTCGCGGAGTTCCTTGCGCACGGCGTCCAGCTGACGCTTGAGCAGGAACTCGCGCTGCTGCTTGTCGACCCCGTCCTGCACGTCCTTGGCGATGGACTCGGCGACGTCCTGCTCGGCGAGGTGGTCGCTGAGGGCCTTGACGGCGAGGCGGAGCCGGGCCACCGGCTCGGCGGTCTCCAGCAGCTCCACCTTCTGGGCGGTGCTCAGGAACGGCGAGTACCCGGAGTTGTCCGCGAGGGCGCCGACGCCCTCGATCTGCTGCACCCGGTCCACGACCTGCCAGGCGCCGCGCTTCTTGAGCCAGCTGGTGGCGAGCGCCTTGTACTCGGTGACGAGCTCGGCGACGGCTCCGGGCAGCGGGTCCGGGACGCTCTCGTCCACGGTCTCGCCCTCGACCCACAGGGCGGTCCCGGGCCCGGTGGTCCCGGCCCCGATGCGGACCCGTCCGCGTCCCCGGATCAGCGCCCCGGGGTCCCCGTCGGAGAGCCGCCCCACCTGCTCGACGGTGCCCAGCACCCCGGTGCCCGTGTACTTCCCGTCGACGCGCGGGACGAGCAGCACCCGCGGCTTCCCCGTCCCGGCGGCGGCCTGAGCGGCCTCCACGGCCCCTCGCACCTCCGCGTCGGACAGGTCCAGCGGAACCACCATTCCCGGCAGTACGACCTCGTCGTCGAGCGGCAGTACGGGCAGAGTGAGCGTTACGGACGTCGAAGCCATGATCTTCCCTCCGGCAGTGAAGTTGAGCTATGCCGACTCAATGCACGTGCGCCCCCCAATGTTCCCCAACCCCCGTTCGCCGGGGGCGAACAGGGGTCGGCGGGTCACCCGGGCCTGCGGACACGAAGGGAAGATCCCGGGCCGGGGGCCAGCCGGAGCGGCCGGCCCGGAGCCGCGCCGCGGAGCCGCGCCGCGGAGTTACACCGCGGAGATCCGGATGTCGCCCGAGGTGGTCCTCGCCGAGAGGCGCGCGGTGGCGGAGGGGTCGGCGGGGAGCGTGATCTCGCGCTCGCCGGCATCGGTGGACGCCTCGATCCCGTACGGGGCCGACGGCACCTTGATCCGGGCCTCGCCCGAGCTGGTCTCCACCGCGACCGAGGCCGGCGCCTTCGTGAAGGCGAGGCGTACGTCGCCGGACTCGGAGCGGGCCTCGGCGCTCGGGCCGGCCAGGCCCTTGCCGGTGACCGAGCCCGAGGTGGTGCTGATCTTCAGCGGGCCGGCGATGCGGTCCGCTCCGACCGACCCGGAGGAGGTCCGTACGTCGGCCGCGGCCACACCCGTCACCCTGATGTCGCCGCTGCTGCTCTCGAGCCTGACCGTGGCGGAGGCGGGGACCTCCAGGCGGTAGTCGATGGAACACCGGCGGGAGCAGTCGCCGTTGGTGAAGCTCAGCACGCCGCCGGAGACCTGATGGGCCGGCACGGGCTCGGCGCCGCCCCGGTAGCGGATGGTGCGGTGGACGGTGACGCCCGGTCCGCTCCCGGGGGTGACCTCGATGGTGCCGCTCCGCGCGTCCGACACGTCGACGGCGGTGACGGCCTCGGTGACGGTCGCGTCGGCGTTCACCGTCTTGTGCCGCCCGCCGCCTATGCCGGCGGCGGGGCCGAGGGAGCACCCCGTCAGCAGCAGGCCGGCCGCGAGGGCCGCACCCATGACGGCCGTTCGGGTGGCGGCGGTGGCGGTGCGCGGAGTCCTCTTCGTCGTCATGTGTTCGATCCTGCCGGTCCCGGACCCCTTCGGGCATGGGGCCCGTGCCCGAGTCCTGGTGGGGCTAACCCCCGCAACGGGACGGCTCCGGCTCCGGCTCCGGCTCCGGCTCCGGGCAGGATCCCGCCGGGCCCGGCGGGATCCGGAAGGGACGGCCTACGCGCCGGTCACGACGGGCCGGTCCGGGGACGGCACGCCCCACTCGCTCCAGGAGCCGTCGTACACCGCGAGCCGGTCGTAGCCGGCGAGGCCCGCGCCCAGCGCGAGCACGCAGGCCGTGACCCCGGATCCGCAGCTGAAGTACAGCCGCTCCCGCTCCCCCGCCACCGCCTCGAAGGCTTCGCGCAGTTCCGCGGCCGGGCGCATCAGGCCCGCGGAGTCCTGGAGTTCCCCGAAGGGAAGGCTGAGCGCGCCCGGCATGTGGCCGCCGCGCAGGCCGGGCCGGGGTTCGGGGGCGGTGCCGGCGAAGCGCTCGCGGGTACGGGCGTCGAGCACGGCGGCGGCCGGATCGGCCAGGGCCGCCGTGACGGCGGCGGCGTCCACCAGCAGTCCGGCGCGGGGACGGGCCGTGAAGGAGCCGCGCGGGCCCCCGTACGCCGCCGCCTGATCCTCCACCGGCAGACCGGCGGCGCGCCACGCGGGGAGCCCGCCGTCGAGGACGGCGACCCGGTCGAAGCCCATGGCGCGCAGCATCCACCAGGCGCGGGCGCTGGAGTAGACGCCGGCGCCGTCGTACGCGACGACCGTGCTGGTGTCGTCGACGCCGAGCTCGCGCATCGCCTCGGCGAACGCGTCGGGGCCGGGCATGGTGTGCGGGGCCGCGGCACCGTGGTCGGACAGGGCGCCGTCGAGGTCGAAGGGCCGGGCGCCCGGGATGCGGTGGTCCGCGTCGCGGTGGCCGCCGACGGAGGCGTCGAAGACGACCAGTCCGGGTGCGCCGAGGCGCGCCGCGAGCCACTCGGCGCCGACCAGCGGACCGGGCGGCGCGAGCGGGTCCGCGGTCCCGTCCTCGGACGTGCTCGCGTGCGCGTGCGTACGGGTACGGGCTGCTGCGGTCATGCGCCACCTCCGGCAGAGTCGACGACGGGCCCTGCGCTGCGGCGGCCCCCCTGCGCCCCATCCTCCTACGGGCAGCCGCCCGGACGGGCGAAGAGGGCCACGCGGGCGCCGTGGACCCGCTCGACCGCGCACAGGTCGAAGGAGGAGACGAGCGTCTGGCGTTTCACCGCCTCGGCCGGGTCCCCGTCGAGCGGCTGGCCCACCGGGTCCAGCAGGGCCACCACCCGCTCGGTGGCCGGGTCCAGCAGGGCCTCGCGGATCCCTTCCGGCGTCCGCTCCACCCCCTGGAGGCTCCGCGAGGCCGCCGGGGTGCGGGCCAGGGCGAGGTCGCGCAGGGAGCCGTAGACCTCCGGCGAGGAGAGCAGCCAGGCGCGCCGCCGCGAGGGGAGGAAGAGCACGGCGTCGCCCGGCCGCGCGAGCGCGCGGACGGTCGCCGCCACGGCGAGGGCGTCGTCCTTGCGGCTCTCGGGGGTGCGCAGCCACGCGGACCAGAACCCGAGCGGGACGAGGAGCGCGCCGACCAGCAGCCACGGCCACCAGCAGCCCCGCACCCCGCCCCGGACCGCCGCCAGCCGGACCCCCGCGAGGAGGGCGAGGCCGGCGAGCGCGTAGAGCACGTACCGGTCGACGTACCAGGGGTGCACCAGCGAGACCGCGAGGAGCAGACCGGGCGGCAGCAGCGCGAGCGGCAGGGCCACGCGGACGAGTTCCCGCGCGGCCCCCCTGGCGAGGAGCAGCGAGGCGGCCGCGAGCACCCCGTACGCCGCCCAGTCCTGCCAGCTCGGCCGTCCGAGCCAGCCCAGCTGCTGCTGCGCCTGGCGCGCGCTGACCAGGGCGAGCGGCAGCAGTCCGGCGGCCACGGCGCCGGCCGCGAGGCGCCAGCCGCGCGAGCGGTGGGCGGCGAAGGCGTGCGCGGGCAGGGCCAGCACGGCGAACTCGTGCAGCCAGCAGCCCAGCAGCAGGACCACGGCGTAGGCGGCCCAGCGCTCGCGCAGCATCAGGTAGGTGGCCCAGACGACGGCGGCGGCGACCAGGGCGTACGAGCGCCCCTCCTGGGCGTACATCTGCACGGGCGGGAGCACGGCGTAACCCAGCCCGGCGAGGAGCGCGGCCCGCTCGGGCCGGTCCGTGGCCAACCGGTGCGCGAGGGCGGCCACTCCGGCGGCGGCGAGGGCGGTGGCGGCCACGGACGGCAGGCGCAGGGTCCACAGGCCGTCCCCGCCGACGCCGAACACCGCGCGCATCAGCAGGTAGTAGAGGCCGTGCACGGCGTCGACCCGGCCCAGCAGTTCCCACAGCTCGCCGGGCGGCCGGTGGGCGACCTGCCAGGTGACGGATTCGTCGCGCCACATGGAGCCGCCGCGCGGGAGGCCCCACAGGCCGAGTGCGAGGGCGGCGAGCGGCGGCAGCCAGCGCCAGGGGGCGAAGCGGCTGATGTCTGCCTCCGGGTGCTATCCGTACGGGTGGTGCGGACTCCATACTCGGGGTTCGAGCCGGATACCTACGGGGTGGGGCATGCGAACACGTGGATGGCGGGTCGGTCCGGTGGCCGCGACCGCGGTCTTGGTCCTGGCTTCGGCACTGGGCGCGTGTTCGTCCGACGGGTCCGGGGACGGGGCTTCACCGGGGCCGGCCGAGAGCACCGGTTCCGGGGCGAGCGCGGGCGCGGGCGACGGGTCCGGGGCGCCCTCGGCGACGGCCACGCCCTCCCCCGGTCAGAGCCAGAGTCCCACGGCCCCCGCTCCGAATCCCTCCGCGAGTCCCCCGGCGTCCGTGCCCGCGCCCACCGGCTCGGAGCCGGACGCCGGCGCGACGCTCGTCGCGGTCACCCGCAGCGGCGGGATCACGGGCAAGACGAGCACCCTGGTCATCAAGGGTGACGGAACCTTCCTGAGGCTGGACGCGAAGGCCGTGACGGTCGACCGCGACAAGCTCACGGCGGCCGCCCTCGCGAAACTGCGCACCGCCCTGCGGAACGCGGACTTCGCCCGCCTGCCCCGGATCTCGACCCCCGACCGGCCGGTCGTCGACGCGTTCACCTACGCCTTCCGGCACGACGGCTACGAGGTGGCCGCCGCCCAGACCACCCTGCCGGCGCCGCTGGGGGACGTCCTGGACGCCCTGCCGGCCTTCGAACCGCGCTGACGGACCGGGCCGAGGCGGCACGTCGAGGACGTGCACGAGGCCGTCGCCGCCGGGTACGGGGACCTCGTGTCCGGCCCCGCCGGGCCGGACCTGGCGGCGTCGTGGCGAAAACCACACATCCGGAACCCGTCATAGCCGCAGGCCGAACGCTCCTCTACGCTGCACCCCTATCACGCGGGATCTTCAGGGGCGGGACATGGAACAGACGCACACCACCCACAACGGCGCCGCGGCCACCCCGGGCGCCCAGCGCCGGGTACTCGTCGTCGAGGACGACCACACCATCGCCGAGGCCATCGCGGCCCGGCTGCGCGCCGAGGGCTTCCAGGTGCAGACGGCCTCCGACGGCCCGGCCGCGGTCGCCGCTGCCGAGAGCTGGCTGCCGGAGCTGCTGGTCCTGGACATCATGCTGCCGGGCTTCGACGGCCTGGAGGTCTGCCGCCGGGTCCAGGCCCAGCGCCCGGTCCCGGTGCTGATGCTCACCGCCCGGGACGACGAGACCGACCTGCTCGTCGGCCTCGGGGTCGGCGCCGACGACTACATGACGAAGCCCTTCTCGATGCGCGAGCTGGCCGCGCGGGTCCACGTCCTGCTGCGCCGGGTGGAGCGGGCCACCCTGGCCGCGCACGCCCCGCGCGGGGCCACGCTGCGGCTGGGCGATCTGGAGATCGACCACGCGCAGCGCCGGGTACGGGTGCACACCGAGGACGTGCACCTGACGCCGACCGAGTTCGATCTGCTGGTGTGCCTGGCCGGCACGCCGCGGGCGGTGCTCTCGCGGGAGCAGCTCCTGGCCGAGGTGTGGGACTGGGCCGACGCGTCCGGGACCCGTACGGTCGACAGCCACATCAAGGCCCTGCGCCGGAAGATCGGCGCGGAGCGGATCCGTACGGTCCACGGCGTCGGGTACGCCCTGGAGACCCCGGCGCAGCCGTGAGCGGGCACCGGCCGCCGGGGCAGCGGCCTCCCGGAGGTCAGCGGCCTCACGGAGGGCTGCGGCCCTTCTCGCCGTTCTCGATCAAGACGAAGCTGGGCACGCTCGTCGTGGTGTCGGTGTTCATCACCACCGGCCTGCTGATGGTGGCGATGCGCACGGCCACCGAGGTCCGCTTCATCACGGTGTTCTCGGTGATCGCCTCGATGCTGATCACCCAGTTCGTGGCGCACAGCCTGACGGCGCCGCTGGACGACATGACCACGGTGGCGCGGGCGATATCGCACGGGGACTACACGCGCCGGGTGCGCGAGGCCGGCCGCCGGGACGAGCTGGGCGACCTGGCCTCCACGATCAATCTGATGGCGGACGACCTGGAGGCGGTGGACCGGCACCGCAAGGAGCTCGTGGCCAACGTCTCGCACGAGCTGCGCACCCCGATCGCGGCCCTGCGCGCGGTGCTGGAGAACGTGGTGGACGGGGTCTCCGCCGCCGATCCCGAGACCATGCGGACGGCGCTGAAGCAGACCGAGCGGCTCGGCCGCCTGGTGGAGACCCTGCTGGACCTGTCCCGGGTGGACAACGGGGTGGTGCCGCTGCGGGCCCGCCGCTTCGAGGTGTGGCCGTACCTGTCGGGGGTGCTGAAGGAGTCGGGGCTGGCCGCGGCCGGCCGGCCGGGCCTGACCTCCGGCTCGGGCGGGCACACCCGCAACGACGTCCACCTCCACCTGGACGTGTTCCCGGCCGACCTGACGGCCCACGCGGACGCCGAGCGGCTGCACCAGGTGGTGGCGAACCTCATCGACAACGCGGTCAAGCACAGCCCGCCGCACGGCCGGGTCACCGTCCGCGCACGGGCGGGCGAAGGACTCGGGGGCCTGGAGCTGGAGGTCAGCGACGAGGGTCCGGGCATCCCGGAGGAGGAGCGGCACCGGGTCTTCGAGCGGTTCAACCGGGGCAGCGCGAGGGGCGGCGACGGCGGGACCGGGCTGGGCCTGGCCATCGCCCGCTGGGCCGTCGGGCTGCACGGGGGGCACATCGGGGTGGCCGAATCGTCCCGGGGCTGCCGCATCCTCGTCACGCTTCCGGGCAGCTCACAGGCGCCGGGTTGACGTAGGGTTCGAGTGGGAAGGACATGATCTCGGCCACACGCGCCGAGGTCCGTCAGGGGTGCGAAGCCAGGGGGCCGCAACCACGGTGCCTCCTGCCCGAACCACGCTTGTTTCCCGCCATTCCTAGCGGTGAAACCCGCCGTTCGATGTGACCTACGCGACGGAAGTACCGCCCGGTCTGCATCACACGGTCCGGGAGGCGTAGCCTTTATTCCCGCTGTCCATACCTTGTGAAGCGGAAGAGGGCGGTTGCCGCCGTGTCGCCACAGTCCCCCAGTAACTCGAGCACCACGACCGAAGCAGGAGGGAGCGGGAAGAACCCCGCCCCAGGCTTCGGCGCCAATGAGTGGCTCGTCGACGAGATCTACCAGCAGTACCTCCAGGACCCCAACTCGGTCGACCGGGCCTGGTGGGACTTCTTCGCCGACTACAAGCCGGGGGGCGCTGCCGCTCCGGTGAAGGCGGATAAGCCCTCGGAGAAGCCGACTCCCCCCGCCGCGACGACGGACGGCGCCTCCGCACAGGCCGCCGCCCCCGTCACCGCCGCATCGCCGCAGGCGCCCGTCGCCGCCGCCACGGGGGCGGCGAGCGCCACGCCCGCAGCCCCCGCCGCGGCGGCCACGACGCCGGCGCCAGCTCCTGCCCCTGTACCTGCCACCCCCTCTGGTGCCCCTGCTGTGACTGTCACCTCCCAGGCCCCGGCCGCCGCACCGGCCGCGCCCGCCCCTCAGGCATCGGCCCCGGCCGCCGCCCCCGCTCCCGTAGCCCCCCAGAAGGCCGCGCCCGCCACCGAGGCCCCTGCCGGCCCCGAACTGGTGACGCTCCGCGGCCCGGCGGCTGCCGTGGTCAAGAACATGAACGCCTCGCTGGAAGTGCCGACGGCCACATCCGTCCGCGCCGTCCCGGTGAAGCTGCTGTTCGACAACCGCATCGTCATCAACAACCACCTGAAGCGCGCCCGGGGCGGGAAGATCTCCTTCACCCACCTCATCGGCTACGCGATGGTGCAGGCCATCAAGGCCATGCCGTCGATGAACCACTCCTTCGCGGAGAAGGACGGCAAGCCGACCCTGGTCAAGCCGGAGCACATCAACTTCGGCCTCGCGATCGACCTGGTGAAGCCCAACGGCGACCGCCAGCTCGTCGTCGCCGGCATCAAGAAGGCCGAGACCCTCAACTTCTTCGAGTTCTGGCAGGCCTACGAGGACATCGTCCGCCGGGCCCGCATCGGCAAGCTGACGATGGACGACTTCACGGGCGTCACCGTCTCGCTGACCAACCCCGGCGGCCTGGGCACCGTCCACTCCGTGCCCCGCCTGATGCCCGGACAGTCGGTCATCATGGGCGTCGGCTCGATGGACTACCCCGCCGAGTTCCAGGGCACCTCCCAGGACACCCTGAACAAGCTGGGCATCTCCAAGGTCATGACCCTGACCTCGACCTACGACCACCGGGTCATCCAGGGCGCGGCCTCCGGCGAGTTCCTGCGCGTCGTCGCGAACATGCTGCTCGGCGAGAACGGCTTCTACGACGACGTCTTCGAGGCGCTGCGCATCCCGTACGAGCCGGTCCGCTGGCTCCGGGACATCGACGCCTCGCACGACGACGACGTCACGAAGGCCGCCCGCGTCTTCGAGCTGATCCACTCCTACCGGGTCCGCGGCCACGTCATGGCCGACACCGACCCGCTGGAGTACAAGCAGCGCAAGCACCCCGACCTCGACATCACCGAGCACGGCCTCACCCTGTGGGACCTGGAGCGCGAGTTCGCGGTCGGCGGCTTCTCCGGCAAGTCGATGATGAAGCTCCGCGACATCCTCGGCGTCCTGCGCGACTCCTACTGCCGCACCACCGGCGTCGAGTTCATGCACATCCAGGACCCGAAGCAGCGCCGCTGGATCCAGGACCGCATCGAGCGCCCGCACACCAAGCCGGAGCGCGAGGAGCAGCTGCGCATCCTGCGCCGGCTGAACGCGGCGGAGGCCTTCGAGACCTTCCTGCAGACGAAGTACGTCGGCCAGAAGCGCTTCTCGCTGGAGGGCGGCGAGTCCGTCATCCCGCTGCTCGACGCCGTCATCGACTCGGCCGCCGAGGCCCGCCTCGAAGAGGTCGCGATCGGCATGGCCCACCGCGGCCGCCTGAACGTCCTGGCGAACATCGTCGGCAAGTCGTACGCGCAGATCTTCCGCGAGTTCGAGGGCAACCTCGACCCGAAGTCCATGCACGGCTCCGGCGACGTCAAGTACCACCTGGGCGCCAACGGCACCTTCACGGGCCTGGACGGCGAGCAGATCAAGGTCTCGCTCGTCGCGAACCCCTCGCACCTGGAGGCGGTGGACCCGGTCCTGGAGGGCGTGGTCCGCGCCAAGCAGGACATCATCAACAAGGGCGGCACGGACTTCACGGTCCTGCCCGTCGCCCTGCACGGCGACGCGGCCTTCGCGGGCCAGGGCGTCGTCGCCGAGACGCTGAACATGTCGCAGCTGCGCGGCTACCGCACCGGCGGCACCGTGCACGTGGTCATCAACAACCAGGTCGGCTTCACCGCCGCCCCGGAGTCCTCGCGTTCCTCGATGTACGCGACCGACGTGGCCCGCATGATCGAGGCGCCGATCTTCCACGTGAACGGCGACGACCCGGAGGCCGTGGTCCGCATCGCGCGGCTCGCCTTCGAGTTCCGTCAGGCGTTCAACAAGGACGTGGTCATCGACCTCATCTGCTACCGCCGCCGCGGGCACAACGAGTCCGACAACCCGGCCTTCACGCAGCCGCTGATGTACGACCTGATCGACAAGAAGCGCTCGGTGCGCAAGCTGTACACCGAGTCCCTCATCGGTCGCGGCGACATCACCCTGGAAGAGGCCGAGCAGGCGCTCCAGGACTTCCAGGGCCAGCTGGAGAAGGTCTTCGCGGAGGTCCGCGAGGCCGCCACGCAGCCCGCGGCCGCCGCGCCGGCCCCGGCCGCCCAGCCCGACTTCCCGGTCGCGGTGAACACCGCGATCTCCCCGGAGGTCGTCAAGCGCATCGCCGAGTCCCAGGTCACCATCCCCGAGGGCGTCACCGTCCACCCGCGTCTGCTGCCGCAGCTGCAGCGCCGCGCGGCGATGATCGACGAGGGCACCATCGACTGGGGCATGGGCGAGACCCTGGCCTTCGGCTCGCTGCTGATGGAGGGCACCCCGGTCCGGCTGTCCGGCCAGGACTCCCGCCGCGGCACGTTCGGCCAGCGCCACGCGGTCCTCATCGACCGGGAGACCGGCGAGGACTACACCCCGCTGCTGTACCTGTCGGACGACCAAGCCCGCTACAACGTCTACGACTCGCTGCTCTCCGAGTACGCGGCCATGGGCTTCGAGTACGGCTACTCGCTGGCCCGCCCGGACGCGCTGGTCCTCTGGGAGGCCCAGTTCGGTGACTTCGTCAACGGCGCGCAGACCGTCGTCGACGAGTTCATCTCCTCGGCCGAGCAGAAGTGGGGCCAGACGTCCGGCGTCACGCTCCTCCTCCCGCACGGTTACGAGGGCCAGGGCCCGGACCACAGCTCCGCCCGCCCGGAGCGGTTCCTGCAGATGTGCGCGCAGGACAACATGACCGTGGCGATGCCCACGCTGCCGTCGAACTACTTCCACCTCCTGCGGTGGCAGGTCCACAACCCGCACCACAAGCCGCTCATCGTCTTCACCCCGAAGTCGATGCTGCGCCTGAAGGCCGCGGCCTCGAAGGCCGAGGAGTTCACGAACGGGTCGTTCCGTCCCGTCATCGGCGACACGCGCGTCTCCTCCGGAGCGGGTGACCCGAACGAGATCCGCAAGGTCGTGTTCTGCGCGGGCAAGGTCTACTACGACCTGGAGGCCGAGCGGGAGAAGCGCGGCATCACCGACACGGCCATCCTGCGCATCGAGCGGCTGTACCCGCTGCCGGGCGCGGAACTCCAGGCGGAGATCGCCAAGTACCCGAACGCGGCGAAGTACATCTGGGCCCAGGAAGAGCCGGCGAACCAGGGTGCGTGGCCGTTCATCGCGCTGAACCTGATCGACCACCTCGACCTGGCGGTCGGCGCGGACATCCCGGCCGGCGAGCGCCTGCGGCGGATCTCCCGCCCGCACGGCTCGTCCCCGGCGGTCGGTTCGGCCAAGCGCCACCAGGCGGAGCAGCAGCTCCTCCTGAGCGAGGTCTTCGGAGCCTGACGGCCCGCTGACCAGGACATCGGAAGGCCCGGCCCCCTCGGGGGGCCGGGCCTTCCGGCATCCTCGGGCGTCCGGGGGCGCCGGGAGCGGCGGGAGCGGCGGGCTCAGCCGGGCCCGGGGGCCGGCAGGCCGGGGTGGGCCTCCCGCCAGGCGGCCCGGGTCCGCTCCACCTCCGCGCGCGCCGCCGCGTACCGGCCGCCCCGCGGCCCCAGACCGTCCATGGACCGTTCGGCCGCGGCCATCGAGCCGACGAAGACCCGTCCCGCGGGCGTGAGTTCCGGGCAGGCCTCGAGGGCCGGCAGCGCCGCCGCCACCTGGGACCGGATCCGCGCGTGCTGCGCCCAGGCGCCCCTGGCTCCGTAGAGCGCGGCGCGCTGCCAGTAGCCCGCCAGTGCCAGATGCGCGTACGCGCCCCGCAGGAGGCCCTCCAGCGGCCGGGGATCGGCCCTCCAGGGGGCCCAGTACCGGGCGGAGCGGTCGGCGGTGTGCAGGGTGACCGCGTGGGCCAGGGCGGCGAGCTTGCCGTGCTGCACCTCGTGGACGAGGGTCGCGGCGAGCGCGGGCGGCGGCTGGGCCCGCGCCAGTACGGAGCCGGCCGCCGCGGGCGGGGCCGCGCCCGCCGCGCGGGAGGTGCCGGACAGCGGGACCAGGGAGCGCAGCAGCCGGCCGGTCTCCTCCGCGCGGGCGGTGTCGTAGCGGCGCATCAGGGTGAGGGCGCCGGCCCACTGGGTGTCCCACCGCTTATGGCCCCTGGGGGTGAGCCGGCGGGCGGCGCGGTCGGCCGCCGAAGCCCGGTACGGGTCGAGGTCGTCCAGTGCGGTGTGCCCGTCGGGGAGCGCGTGCAGGGCCAGCGCGGCGGGGTCGTCCGGGTCCCAGGAGCGCTCGGTGAGGGCGAGCGGGCCGGGCCGGGGCGGGCGCAGCAGCCCGAGGGTGGGCAGGACGAGGCGGCCGTGCACGGGCCGCAGGGTGACCTCGAAGCAGATCCCGGCCCGCAGCCCCGCGGCGGCGGCGAGCGCCCCCAGGTGCGCCACGTCGGGCGGCGGCCCGGAGGGGGTCCGCAGCCGGCGCAGGGTCTCCTCGGCCCATGCTCCGGTGGCCGGATAGTGCACCACGTCGGCCACCGCGCCGGGGTCGCGCCGCCCGGCCTCCTCCAGGAGGGCCCGGTACTCGGCGGCCTCGCCCCCGGGTACCGCGTCGAACACCTCGCCCAGCAGCCCCAGCCGCCGGGTCCGCCGGATGCCGCGCACCAGTGCGGTCCCCTCCGCGGACGGCTCGGTGGACCCGAGGTCCCGCAGTACGCCGTCGTTCGGCTCCGGGTGCCTCATCGCCTCGCCTCCCGCCGTGGACCCTCCATCCCTGCCCGGGGGACGTGCTCCGCGAACGGCGGAAAGCGGTCACGTCCGGGCGCGCCGCCCGGGCGGATTATCCTGGCGGGAAAGACCCGACCACCGCACGGAGCCCGACTTGTACTTCACCGATCGCGGCATCGAGGAGCTGGAGAAGCGGCGCGGCGAGGAGGAGGTCACCTTCGAGTGGCTCGCCGAGCAGCTGCGCACCTTCGTCGACCTGAACCCCGACTTCGAGGTTCCGGTGGAGCGACTCGCCACCTGGCTGGCCCGCCTGGACGACGACGAGGACGAGGACGCCTGAGACCAGGTCCGCTCATGACGAAGGGGGGGGCGGGGGGTGGGGCGGGGGGGGCGGCGAGGGCTTGGCGCGGGGGCG
>NZ_JBSGWY010000013.1:50171-135614 GCF_053609145.1 Streptomyces sp. NPDC054961
CCCACCGAGCGCGCGCCTCACCCCGCACTCGAGAGCGGGCGCCCCCCGCCCCGCCCGCGCGGCCCCCGGGCCCCTTCGTCATCGTCCCCGGGGACAGGGAGGACAAGGCGCGCTCAGGCGGCCTTGGTCTCCCAGAAGATGCGGTCGATCTCGGCGATGAGCTCCAGCGCCTTGGCGCCGGTCGCCGGGTCGTTCGACGCCTTGGCGGCCGAGAGGGCCTTCAGGGTGTCGTTGACCAGAGCGTGCAGCTGCGGGTACTTCTCGAAGTGCGGCGGCTTGAAGTAGTCGCTCCACAGCACCGAAACGTGGTGCTTCGCGAGCTCGGCGCGCTGCTCCTTGATGGTGATGGCGCGCGCGCGGAAGTCGGCGTCGTCGTTGGCCTGGTACTTCTCCTGCACGGCCTTGACGGACTCGGCCTCGATGCGGGCCTGGGCAGGGTCGTACACGCCACACGGCAGATCGCAGTGGGCGGAGACCTTCGCCTTGGGGGCGAAGAGGCGGGAAAGCATGGAGTTTGTCCTCCTCGTGATCGTCTTCTCAAGGGGGAGATTACTCCGTGAGAGAGACGTTTTCGCGGCCGCCCCCATGGGCTTGGGACAAAAGTCCAGGGCCGTACCCGGGCCGGTGCGCGAATGTACGGAAGAGTGCGGCAGCATGCGGGGTGGGACAAGGTGCGGGCGAGGAGGTCACGGATGGTCCGGAACACGCCCTCGGGACGGCGGTCGCCGTCGGTGTGGTCGTCTCCGTTGAAGCGGATCGGCGTGCTCGAGGTGACGGGTCCTTCGATGGCTCCGACGCTCGAGCACGGGGACCAGCTGCTGGTCCGGTACGGGGCGCCGGTGCGGCCGGGCCACGTCGTGGTGCTGCGCCACCCGTTCCAGCAGGACCTGCTGGTCGTGAAGCGGGCGGCGGAGCGGCGGCCGGGCGGCTGGTGGGTGCTGGGCGACAACCCGTTCAACGAGACGGGCGACAGCACCGACTACGGGACGGTTCCCGACGAGCTGGTGCTGGCGACCGGGGTGGCCCGTTTCAGGCCGCTCCCCCGGCCGGAGCACGCGGCGCGCGATCAGCGGTCGCTGAGGGCCCGGGTCTCCTGGGCGGCCTCGGCGCTGCGTCCGCTGCGCGCGGACTCCTCGGCCTCCAGGCGCTTGCGGGCGCGGTAGGCCGCGACGTTGGCGCGGGTGGCGCACCGGTCGGAGCAGTAGCGCCGGGAGCGGTTGGTCGAGGTGTCCAGGTAGGCGTTGCGGCAGGGGGCCGCCTGGCAGAGGCCGAGCCGCCCCGGGCCGTGCTCGGTGAGGTGGAAGGCCAGCCCGAAGGACGCGATCGCGGCGTAGCCCGCGGAGGCGTTGGAGGGGTGGTCGGCGAGGTGGATGTGCCAGTGGGGCCCGCCGTGCTCGTCGTGCTCGTCGATGGGCCCGTGTCCCGAGACCTGGGGGCTGACCGGGAACTCCATGAGCAGGGAGTTCAGCAGGTCGACGGCCAGGACGTGGTCGCCGCCGTCGGCCGCCTCGAAGACGGTGCGCAGCCTGCCCCGGACGTTGCGGAAGCGGGTGACGTCGGTGTCGGTGACCCGGCGGGCCATCTGCACGCTGGCGCCGAAGAGCGCCCGGACGGCGTCCACGGAGGTCAGCGAGTCCTTGTTGCGGGCCGGCTCCTCGGTGTTGACCAGGCGCACGGCGTAGTCCGAGTAATAGGCCAGTTCCACTTGTAGTCCTTACGGCTGCGGATTGTTGTCTCCGTAACGGCCGAGACAGCTTCTAGGGTATTACGCATACAGGAGGGCGGGGCGGACGCGGCACGCACCGAAGGGCGGGCGGCGCAGGCCGCCCGGACCCCTCGGCGCGAGCCGGAGCGGCCCCGGCGCCCCGGACCTCGCATGCGGTACCGGAAGTAACACGGACCGCGCCGCCCAGAGGTTCCCGGAATCCATCCGTACGGGCGCCGCCCCCGTTCCCGCCCCGTTGACGCGTGCCCGAAGCCGGACGTCCGCCGCACGCGCAAGGGGCGGTACGGGAGACCCGTACCGCCCCTTGCGCGTGTGAAGCCGTTACAGCACCTTGGACAGGAAGGCCTTCGTCCGGTCGTGCTGCGGGTTGCCCAGGACCTCGCGGGGGTGGCCGGATTCGACCACGACACCGCCGTCCATGAAGACGAGGTTGTCGCCGACCTCGCGGGCGAAGCCCATCTCGTGGGTGACCACGATCATGGTCATGCCCGACTCGGCCAGGTCCCGCATGACGTCGAGGACGTCGCCGACGAGCTCCGGGTCGAGCGCCGAGGTGGGCTCGTCGAAGAGCATCAGCTTCGGTTCCATGGCCAGCGCGCGGGCGATGGCCACGCGCTGCTGCTGGCCGCCGGAGAGCTGGGTCGGGTAGTTCGCACCCTTGTCGCCGAGGCCGACGCGGTCGAGGAGCTTGACGGCGCGGGCACGGGCCACGGCCTTGCTCTCGCCCTTGACCATGACGGGGGCTTCCATGACGTTCTCGATGGCCGTCATGTGGGGGAAGAGGTTGAAGCGCTGGAAGACCATGCCGATGTCCCGGCGCTGGGCCGCGACCTCGCTGTCCTTCAGCTCGTAGAGCTTGCCGGCCTTCTCGCGGTAGCCGACCAGCTGACCGTCGACCGAGAGCCGGCCGGCGTTGATGCGCTCCAGGTGGTTGATGCAGCGCAGGAAGGTCGACTTGCCGGAACCGGACGGGCCGACCAGGCAGAACACCTCGCGGGGGGCCACCTCGAGGTCGATGCCCCGCAGGATGTGCGCGGCGCCGTACGACTTGTGGACGGCCTCGGCCTTGACCATCGGCTGGGCGGTCACTTCGACACCTCCGTACGGCGGAACATGTTCAGGTTGGCCCGCAGCCGCTGGAACGGCGTGGGCGGCAGGGAACGCAGCGCACCGCGTGCGTAGCGGCGCTCCAAGTAGTACTGGCCGACGCTGAACACACTGGTCAGGGCCAGGTACCAGATGGAGGCGACGAACAGCATCTCCATGATGGCGCCGGCCGTGGACCCGATGTTCGACGAGGCCCTCAGCAGTTCCGTGTACTGAACCGCGGACACCAGCGACGAGGTCTTCAGCATGTTGATGAACTCGTTGCCCGTCGGCGGGATGATCACGCGCATCGCCTGCGGGAGCACCACGCGGCGCATGGTCTGCGTCTGGGTCATGCCCAGCGCGTGCGAGGCCTCGCCCTGACCCTCGTCGACGGACTGGATGCCGGCCCGGACGATCTCCGCCATGTACGCGCCCTCGTTCAGGCCGAGGCCCAGCAGGGCGACCATGAACGGGGTCATGAGTTCGACGGTCTCTTGCTTGTAGATCGGGCCGAGGTTCACGTACTGGAAGATCAGCGACAGGTTGAACCACACCAGCAGCTGTACGTAGACCGGGGTGCCGCGGAAGAACCAGATGTAGAGCCAGGCGACGGTGTTCGTCACCGGGTTCTTCGAGAGCCGCATCACCGCGAAGACGATGCCGAGCACGAGGCCCAGCGCCATCGCGGACACGCTGATCACGACGGTGTTGCCCAGGCCGCTGATGACCGAGGGGTCGAAGAGCTTGTCGCCGACCGTCTTCCAGATGACGTTGCCCTGCGAGAAGGCGTAGACGAGCCAGCCCAGCAGCACGACGACGACGACACCGCTGACCCAGCGGCCGTAGTGCCGTACGGGGATTGCCTTGATGGCCTCGTAGGGGGTGCCCGAGGCGCCGGGACCGGCCGGCGGGGTTGCGGCCGGACCCTTTTCGATCTTGTCAGTCACGATGACTGCCCTTCAGTGGAACTCAGGAACCAGGACCCCGGGGCCGCGAGGGCCACCGGGGTCACCCGGGTCACTTGCCTGCGTTGACCGTGGCGGAGGTGACCGCGCTGTCCTTGACGTTCCACTTCTCCAGGACCTTGGCGTAGGAGCCGTCCTTGATGATCGCGTCGAGTGCCTGCTTCAGGGCGTCGCGCAGCTGGGTGTTCTCCTTGCTGACGCCGATACCGAAGAGACCGACGTCGCTCTGCGCGCCGCCGACCTCGAAGTCGTTGCCGCCGCCCGAGGTCTTCGCGATGTACGCGGCGACCGGGAAGTCGTTCAGGTCGGCCACGGCGCCGCCGGCCTTGACGCGGGTCTGGGCCTCGGCGTCGGTGTCGAAGGACTCGATGGTGAGCTTCTTGTCACCGCACTTCGTGGCCTGGGCCTTGAAGGTGTCCTCGTAGATCGTGCCGCGCTGGACGGCGACGGTCTTGCCGCACAGGTCATCCAGGGACTTGATGCCCTGCGGGTTGCCCTTCTTGACGAGGAGCGAGACGCCGGAGGAGAAGTAGTCGACGAAGTCGATCCCCTTGCCGATCTGCTTGCCGTCGTCGTCGAGGCCCTTCTGGCGCTTCTCGTTGTCGGTGACCGACGACATGATCGCGTCCTGGCGGCCGGAGTAGATCGAGGTGATCAGACCGTCGAAGCTGCCCGAGGTGAACTCGAACTTCACGCCGAGCTGCTTGCCCAGCGCCTCGGCGATGTCGGGGTCGACACCGACGATCTTGCCACCCTCGGTGAACTCCATCGGCGCGTAGGCCGCGTCCGTACCGACCTTGACGACACCCGCGTCCTGGATCTTCTTCGGCAGGGCGGAGAAGAGCGGGGCGTCGTTCGACTTCGAGCTGCCGCCGTCCTTCTTCTCGGTCTGGTCGCCACAGCCGGTGAGGATCAGGGCGCCGGCGACCGCGATCGCGCCGACCGCGGCGATCCGGGACCGGGCGGCGGTCGTACGACGGGTGGTGCTTGCGGTCATGAGCTGGTTCCTCCGGCAGTGGGGAAAGAAGCATCCGAGACGGTCGTGCACGCACCATCGAGTGTCGCGACCTTGTGTGATTACGGCATCTTGCCATTCGGACTGAGACATTCAGGGTGCCCGTCAGGTCAAAATCGGATAACGGAGACCCCCGGGTACCCAACAGCCCTGCGGATAAGGGCCCTCGGGGCCGGATTAAACGCTGTGACCAGGCGTTTTGGCCGCAGTTTTTGCGGTGCGTCTCGCCTATCGGACGCCAAGGTTTGGACTTTTCGCCAAAACCGGGGCAAGCGACCTATGGTCGAGGGGGAATCGACTCGTCTGGGTGAGTGTTCTTCGGGTAGAACAGATCCTTACACCCCTCATCCGGGGCTCAGGGCGCGCGTGCGGCGCGCCCGCGCGTACGAACCTCCCCTTCGCGCGGACGGGCTACCAACCGTCTGTGCGGAGTACGGACGCGGTGCCCGCCCACCCCTTAACCAGGAGTGGTCACCCTCAATGATTCAAAGACTTAAGGGGTCAACACAGTGGCAGCGGAGATCGTCAATCCTCGCAGCGACAGCGTGACGGACAACAACCCCGATGCGGTGTTCGCGCTGCACCGGGGCGGCAAGATGGCCATCGTGGCCACCGTGCCGGTCCACAACAAGGACGACCTGTCCCTGGCGTACACGCCCGGCGTTGCGAAGGTCTGCAGCGCCATTGCCGAGCAGCCCGACCTGGTGAACGAGTACACCTGGAAGTCCAACGTGGTCGCCGTCGTCACCGACGGTACGGCCGTGCTCGGACTCGGTGACATCGGGCCGGAAGCCTCCCTCCCCGTGATGGAGGGCAAGGCCATTCTCTTCAAGCAGTTCGGTGGAGTGGACGCGGTTCCGATCGCGCTCGCCACCAAGGACACGGACGAGATCATCGAGACCGTGATCCGCCTCGCGCCGTCCTTCGGCGGCGTGAACCTGGAGGACATCTCCGCCCCCCGGTGCTTCGAGATCGAGCGTCGCCTCCAGGAAGCCCTGGACATCCCGATCTTCCACGACGACCAGCACGGCACGGCCATCGTGACGCTGGCCGCCCTGCGCAACGCCGCGAAGCTCACGGGTCGGACCCTCGCCGACCTGCGGGCCGTGATCTCGGGCGCGGGTGCGGCGGGCATCGCCATCGCCAAGATCCTGGTGGACGCCGGCATCGGCGACGTCTGCGTCACCGACCGCAAGGGCGTCGTCTCCGCGGACCGCTCCGACCTGACGGACGTCAAGGCGGAGATCGCGGGCCTGACGAACAAGACCGGCCAGACCGGTTCCCTGGAGACCGCCCTCGCGGGCGCCGACGTCTTCATCGGCGTCTCCGGCGGTACGGTCCCCGAGTCCGCGGTGGCGACGATGGCGAAGGACTGCTTCGTCTTCGCCATGGCCAACCCGAACCCGGAGGTCCACCCCGACGTCGCGCACCGTTACGCGGCGGTCGTGGCCACGGGCCGTTCGGACTTCCCGAACCAGATCAACAACGTGCTGGCCTTCCCGGGCATCTTCGCGGGTGCGCTGAAGGTCCGCGCGAGCCGGATCACCGAAGGCATGAAGATCGCCGCCGCCGACGCCATCGCCGGCGTCGTGGGCGACGAGCTCGCCGCCGACTACGTGATCCCCTCGCCGTTCGACGAGCGCGTGGCGCAGGCCGTCACCGCGGCCGTCGCGGCGGCCGCCAAGGCGGACGGCGTGGCCCGTCTCGCCTGATCGCCTCACCAGTCGTACGCAGCAGGGCCCGGCCGGACACTTCGGCCGGGCCCTGTTGCCGTCCGCCGCGGCGACCGTCCGGGGGCGGGGCCTGGATCCGGGGGCTACTGGGCGGTAGCCTCGCGGCCATGTTCGCTGCCTATGCCGCCCGAATCGACCGTGACCAGCCGCTACGAGGCCTCGAGCTGGGCGACCGCCCCGCGCCGCAGGCCCGGCCCGGCTGGGTGACCGTGAACGTCAAGGCCGCCTCCCTGAACCACCACGACCTGTGGTCCCTGCGCGGAGTCGGCCTCGGCGAGGAGAAACTCCCGATGATCCTCGGCTGCGACGCCGCCGGGATCGACCAGGACGGCAACGAGGTCGTCCTGCATTCCGTCATCGGCCAGAGCGGCCACGGCGTCGGCCCCGACGAGCCCCGCTCGATCCTGACCGAGCGCTACCAGGGCACGTTCGCCGAGCAGGTCACCGTCCCCGCCTGGAACGTGCTGCGCAAGCCCGCCGAGCTCTCCTTCGAGGAGGCCGCCTGCCTGCCCACCGCGTGGCTGACCGCGTACCGGATGCTCTTCACCAATGCCGGCGTCCGCCCCGGGGACTCGGTCCTGGTCCAGGGCGCGGGGGGCGGCGTCGCCACCGCCGCGATCGTCCTCGGCAAGGCGGCCGGTCTGCGGGTCTTCGCGACCAGCCGGGACGAGGCCAAGCGCCGGCGCGCGGTCGAGCTCGGCGCCGTGGAGGCGTACGAGCCGGGCGCGCGGCTCCCCCAGCGGGTGGACGCCGTCATCGAGACGGTCGGCGCGGCCACCTGGTCGCACTCGGTCAAGTCCCTCCGCCCCGGCGGCACCCTGGTCATCTCGGGCGCCACCAGCGGAGACCGCCCGGCGCACGCGGAGCTCACCCGGATCTTCTTCCTGGAACTCAAGGTGGTCGGCTCGACGATGGGCTCGAAGGACGAGCTGGAAGACCTGCTGTCCTTCTGCGCGGCGACCGGGGTCCGGCCGGTGATCGACGAGACGCTGCCGTTGGACCGGGCCCGCGAGGGCTTCGAGAAGCTGGAGTCCGGCGACCTCTTCGGCAAGATCGTCCTCACGGTGTAGGCGGCTCGCGACCCGCTTCGTCAATGCAGGTTGACACCCTCCCGTGCGTCAACCTACATTGACATGCATGACGGAAGCTACCGATCTCGCGGAGCGTGCCGGTGACCGCGACCCCCGTGTGGGCCTGCGCGCCGTGGCCGCCCTCCGACGGCTGCTCGAGCAGCTGGAGGCCGTCCAGGTGCGCAGCGCCCGCGCGCAGGGCTGGTCCTGGCAGGACATCGCGGCCGAGCTGGGAGTCAGCCGGCAGGCCGTACACAAGAAGCACGGGAGGCTCTGATGTTCGAACGCTTCACCCGGGACGCCCGCTCCGCCGTGACCGGCGCGGTCACCGAGGCCCAGCGGGCCGGGGCCGCCTCGGTCACGGAGGAACACCTGCTCCTCGCGCTACTCGCCCAGGGCGCCCTCGACCCCCTGGGCGTGGACCGGGACGCGCTCGCCGCCGACCTCGCGGCGGCCCGCCGCCGGGGCGGCATGTCCAGGGCGGACGAGAAGGCCCTCGCGGATCTCGGCATCGACCTCACGGAGATCGTCTCCCGCATCGAGGAGACCCACGGGGAGGGCGCCCTGTCGGCCCCCTCCCCGGCCAGGCGCACCGGCCGCACCCGCTTCACCCCGGGCGCGAAGAAGGTGCTCGAGCAGTCGCTGCGGATCGCCCTGGGGCGCAAGGACCGGCACATCTCCTCCCTCCACCTGCTCCTCTCCCTCCTCTCCCGCCCCGGCACCCCCGCCGAGATCCTCACGGACCACGGGGTCACCTACGCCGCGGCCGAGTCGGGCCTGGCGGCCTGAAACCCGACGAGCCCCCCGGGCCGGCAGGCGCGGGGGGCTCGTCGGAACGGGTGGAACGGCGGGAGCAGACGGCGCAGATGGAGCTCGCGAAGCCGCCGTGTTCCTAGCGCGGCGGCCGCAGTGTCGCCGCGATGCGGGAGGCCGCCGCCGCGAGGTGCTCACGGGCCTCGGACAGCTGGTCCCGGGTGACCCCGTGGTCGCGGGCCGCGTCGCGGATGTCATCGCGGAAGCGGTCCAGCAGCCGGTCCATGTCACGCGCCGGGTCGCCGGTCGCCGGCACGTCCCGGGCCCAGTCCGGGTCTCCCGCCGGGGCCTGGGCCGAGGCCCCCGGAGCGCCGGCGGAACCGGGCGCGCCGGGCGAACCGGCCGAGGCGCCCGCGGGAGCCGCGGAACCCGAGGCCGCACCGCCGAGCCAGGCACCCGCCAGATTGCCCAGGACCCCGCCCGACTTCGCGAGCTGCTCCTGCAGCTGACCGGCGATGCGCTGGACCTCCTCGCGGGCCCGCTCCTGCGCCTCCTTGGCCTGGCGACGGGCCTGCTGGGCCTCCTCGCGGGCCCGCCGGCTCTCGTCCTTCGCCCGGCGCGCCTGCTCCTTCCACTCCGCCTTCGCCTTGCGGAGCTCCTCCTTGGCGGCCTTCCAGGACTCGTCCTCCACCTGCGTGGCCGACGCGTTCGCCGCGGCCCGCATCTCGCGCCGCAGGTCACCCGCCGCCCCGCTCACGTCGGCGCGGATCTCGGCGGCGAGCTCCGAGACGGAGTCGCGGATCTCCAGCTCCAGGTCGGCCAGTTCACCGACCCGGCCGGCGAGTTCGGCGCGACCCGCCTCGGTGATCGAGTACACCTTGCGCCCGCCTTCGGTGGCGTACGTGACCAGGCCCTCGGCCTCCAGCTTGGAGAGGCGCGGGTACACCGTGCCCGCGGAGGGCGCGTACAGCCCCTGGAACCGCTCCTCCAGGAGCCGGATCACCTCGTACCCGTGGCGCGGGGCCTCGTCGAGCAGCTTGAGGAGGTACAGGCGGAGGCGGCCGTGGGCGAAGACGGGCGGCATGTCAGAGCACCTTCTTGTCGAGCTCGAGAGGAGCGGCCGGGGCGGCGGGGCCGTCCTCGGCCGGGCGGCGCAGCAGCGCGATGGACCCGGAGACGGTGGTGGCGCGCAGGGTGCCCGTACCGGCGCCCAGGGTGCCGGTGATCCGCTTGGCGCCCAGCTGACCGGAGACGCGCAGGTCCTCGAAGGCGTTGGAGACCCCGCCGGTGGCGGTGTTGGCCTCGACGCGGGCGTCGGCCGGGTGCGGGAGGCGGATGGCGACCTGCCCGGACACGGAGTTGAGGAAGATGTCCACCGGACTCTGCCCGGGACGGCCGTCGAGGGCGAGGTCGATGAGCATGTCGCCGCTGACCGAGTCGGCCCGTACGGTGCCGGCGGCGCCGTCGAGGACGGTCAGGTCTCCCGAGACGGAGTGGAAGCCGAGCTCACCCGTCACGGACTGGGCCTCGACGCCGCCGGAGACGGTGTGCGCCTTGATCCTGCCGGAGAGGCCGACGAGCGTGGCACCGCCGGAGACCCCGTGGATCTCGGTGCCGCCGTCGATCCCGGAGACGAAGGCGGCGGCGCTGACGGCGGCCAGCTGGACGCGGGTGGCGGCCGGGACCGCGAGGGTCACGGTGGCGCTGCGCTCCCAGGCCTTGCGGCCGGAGCCGGAGGCGGACCAGGCCTTCCACGGCTTGCTGTCGAACCACTTCTTGAATCCCTGCGAGCCGTTCCAGGGGAGGTCCTCGTAGGAGACGGTGAGGACACCGTCCTCCTGCACCACGTGCAGGGGCGGGCCGTCGACCTCGGCCACCTCCAGGTAGGCCGGGCCCTCGTCCGCGGCGACCACATTGACCGTGCCGCCGACGACGCGGACGCGGACCTCGGTCACCGGCTCCTCGAAGGTGAGCTTCTGCGGTTCGGCGACCGACCACGTCTTCTGCACTGCCTCTGCCATGCTGCTGATCCTCCTCGGCGTACGTGCACGGACTGCGGACTGCTGGGTGTGCTCGACGCACGCAACATATCGCGTCTTCTGACTAACACGATATATCGCGGTTGGGGTAAGTCAAGGGCGGCAGGGGGATGCGGCAGTCCGCACGCATGAGGTGACGGGGCGCGGCGCGGGCCCGCCGGGCCCGCGTCCGCGGGCCGGCCGGCCGAACGGGCAGCCGGAGGCAGCCGCCGCACGGGTGCCGGCGGCGCGGGGCGGCCCGGATCGGTCCTGAGTTACGCCGCCAGCAGCGGGCTCGCGTGCCGGCGCAGCCAGGCCCGGTACGGCGGAGTGCGCAGCGCCGCTTCGCGGTAGGCCGCGCGGAGGTCCTCGTACACCTGCGCGCAGGTCGCCTCGTGCGCGCCCGGCCGGGTCGCGAGGAGGAGGCGCACGGCGAGCGGGTCGCCCGAGAGCGGCCGGATCGCCATGTCCTCGCGCGGCCCGGAGGTGGGCTGGCAGGGGGCGACGGCCTCGCCGGAGACGATCAGCGAGGTGGCCGTGTGGTAATCGGCGTGCAGGAGGGGCGGGTCGAGTCCGGCGACCGCGAAGACCCTGCGCAGGCCGTCCCATTCGCCGTCCACCGAGGGGTCCACGGTCCACCGGTCGGTGGCGAGGTCCCGCAGCTCCACCACGGACCGGGCCGCCGCCGGGTGGTTGCGGGCCATGGAGACGAACTGGGGCTCCCGCTCCATGAGCACGCGCAGCCGCAGACCGGCCGGCACCTGGAGGGGGCTTCCCTCCACCTCGTGGACGAACGCCACGTCGAGCTGCCCCGAAGCCGTCATCCGCAGCAGCGCGTTGGCGGAGACGTCGACCACCAGGTCGGTCTCCGTGTCGGGCAGCCGCCGGTGCAGGCGGCGCAGCCAGCCGGGCAGGGCGCGGCTGGCCGTGGAGCCGATCCGCAGCCGGGGTCCCTGGGACAGCGCCCGTGCCTCCGCGACGAGGGCGGCCATCTCGGCGAGGAGCGGCCGGGCCCGGCCGAGCACGCTGCGCCCGAAGGGGGTCGGCCGGCAGCCGGTGCGCTCGCGCAGGAACAGCTCACCGTCCAGGGCCCGTTCGATGCGGCGCAGCTGGGTCGTCAGCGAGGGCTGGCTCACGCCGAGTTGCCGGGCGGCCTTGTGCAGGCTACCGGCGTCGGCGATGGCGCACAGGGCGCGCAGGTGCCTGACCTCAAGCTCCATGCCCAGAGAGTAGGCCGGTCGGCTCCGACCGCACCAGCCACTGGCATCCCCCCGAATCCCGCCATTCTCAGGGGTGTTGGCCTGCCGAAAACCCTCCGATAACCCCGCGTTATCGGGGGCTGGCATCATCCGCCGGCCGCCCCCGCTCCCGCAGACTCCGGTACCGAACGGATCCCCCCACCACCCCCCGCACCGGAGCAGGAGTCCCCCATGCGCCACTCCCGCAAGACCATGATGTCCGCCGCCGCCGTCGGTTTCGGCGTCGCCGCCGTCCTCGGCGGCATCGTCCCGAGCGCGAGCGCCGCCGCCGGCCCCGCCTCGGGCAGCCCGAGCTCGTACGCCGCGTACGCGAGCTCGCAGGAGAACCAGGCCGCCAACCGCGCCTTCTTCGACGCGGTCCAGCGTTCGGTGGCCGAGCAGCGTGCCGCGAACCCGGGCCTGCAGGCCGTGACCGTCACGTACAACACCCGCAGCGCCCCGAGCTTCCGCAGCCAGATAGCCCGCTCCACCCAGATCTGGAACGGCTCGGTGGCGAACGTCAAGCTGCAGGAGGTGTCCTCGGGCGGGAACTTCTCGTACCGCGAGGGCAACGACTCGCGCGGCTCGTACGCGAGCACCGACGGCCACGGCCGGGGTTACATCTTCCTCGACTACCAGCAGAACCAGCAGTACAACTCCACCCGCGTGACCGCGCACGAGACCGGACATGTGCTCGGCCTGCCGGACCACTACTCGGGTCCGTGCAGCGAGCTGATGTCGGGCGGCGGCCCCGGCACCTCCTGCCAGAACGCCACCCCGAACTCCGCCGAGCGCTCGCGCGTCAACCAGCTGTGGGCCAACGGCCTCGTCGCCTCGGGCCTCGACTCGAAGGGCTAGGCCCGGCGGGGCCTGAGCCCGGCGGGGCTCAGGCCCCGGTGGGCACGTACGCCGCGCAGTCCGGGTTCCGGCAGGAACCCGGCACCCACTCGGGGATGAAGATCCCGAGCGCCTTGCGCCGTCTGACCACCGTGTCGACGGGGCGTCCGCAGGCCGGGCACGTCTGCTGCTCGTGCCCGGCCCGCGGGGCGATCGTCTCGTGTACGCGCTGCCGCTCTTGACCGGTCATACCTCCACGGTAGGCCGGTTCCGCGCGTCCCGGGGGGGGGGGGGCGGGCCCCCCCCCCCGCGGGGGCGGGGGCGGGGGCGCCGGGGGGGGGGGGGGGCGGCGGGCCGGGGGGGGGGGGGGGGGGTGTTTGTGTGGGCCCCCCCCACCCGAGAAATCTACAACGTCTAAAGTGAGGCGGGGACGCGTGCTCGGGGGGGCGGGGGGGCCGCGCGGCGGCCCCCCCCCGCGCGCGGGCCGGCGTCCGGGAGCCCCGGGGCCGGCCGGGAGCCTCAGCGCTTGACGGCGTACGAGGTGATGGTCTGGCCGCCGCCGAGGACCGTGCAGCCGGTCAGCTCCAGCGGGCGGACCCCGAAGCCCGCCCGCGACATCGGCATGCCCGTGCCGGCGAAGACGGGGTAGGTCTTGACCACGAACGCGTCGATCTCGTCGATCAGCTGGGTCGCGAGGTCCGCCCCGCCGCACAGCCAGATCCCGAGCCCGTCGCGCGCCTTCAGCTCGCGCACCCGTGCGACGACGTCGCCGCTGATCAGCTGCACGTCCGGGGCGGGCGCGGCGGTGAGGGAGCGCGAGATGACGTACTGCTCGCGCAGATGGCCGTAAGGGCTGGCCTCGCCGGCCTTCAGGCCCGGTTCGTAGGTGTTGCGGCCCATGAGGACGGCGTCGAACCGCCGTGCGGGGGTGTCGGAGAGGCCGAGCTGGGTGCGCCCCTGCGCGGCGATGGTCTCCGGGTACTCCGCCTTCAGGTGGTCGATGAACTCGGGGTCCAGGTGGGCGTAGAAGAAATCGCCGTCACCGTCCGGGGCCCCGATGAACCCGTCGACCGTCGTGGCGATGAAGTACGTGAGCTTGCGCAAGCGAGTCTCTTTCGTTCGACCGTGCACCTCCAGCGAGGCACGTCGGACAAAGTACTTCACGTGAAGTGGTCACGCAAGGGATGACTGCGGCTTGCGCCACATCGGCCACATCAGCGGGCCGTCCGGCAGCCGCACCGGCGTGCCCGTGTGCTCGAAACCGAGCCGCTCGTAGAGCCGGCCGCTGCGCTCGCTGCTCGCCTCCAGGTACGCCGGCAGGCCCTCGCGGTCGCACCGCTCCAGCACCGGCTCGATCAGCCCCCGCCCCAGCCCCTCCCCCTGCCGTCCCGGCGCGACCGCGATCATCAGCAGGTACTCGTGCTCCTCCGCGGTCGGGTGCGCCTCGCCCGTCAGCCGGCCGACCAGCTCGCAGCGCTCGTTGTCCGGGTCGGCCACCGCCCGCATCTTCGCCGGGACCTCGTCCGGGGCGGCCTCCCCCTCCGGATCGCCGGCCGGGATCCGCAGCCACAGCGCCGCGGCCGAACCGTCCGCCGCGTAGTCGATCCTGCCCTCGGCCAGCGCCACGTCCACGAAGACCCCGAGGAACTTCCCGTGCACCGCGGCCCGGTGCGCGGGGTCGGGGAACACCCAACTGCTCACCGGGTCCTCGCGGAACGCCTCGTCCAGCAGCCGCGCCACCGCGTCCCGGTCCGACTGATCCGCCCGACGTGTCTCCAGCGCCATGGGTCCCGCCCTTCACTTCGCTCACGTGTCAACCACCGTGAGCGATCCTAGAGTTGGCCCACCGGAGCGAAAAGGCCCGTTCCGGCACCGTGCGGTGCCGGAACAGGCCTCGGGGCGCCCCTCCACGCCTACGCGTTCACTTCGTACGGCGCGTCACGAACTCCGCCAGCGCCAGCAGCCCGTCCGCCGCCCCGAGGTCCGCGACCGCCCGCGACAGCTGCTGCACCGCCCGCCCCATCCGGTCGGCGGCGTGGGCCTGCGCCCAGTCCCGCCCCCCGGACCGCTCCACCGCGTCGGCGGCCCTGCGCACGTCGTCCCCGGTCATGGGGCCCGCGTACAGCGCGGCCAGTTCCGCCCCCGCCGTGGTGCCGGAGGTGAGGGCGGCCACGACGGGCAGGGACTTCTTGCGGGCGGCCAGGTCGGCCCCCGCGGGCTTCCCGGTGTGGCCGGGGTCCCCCCAGATGCCGATCAGGTCGTCGATGAGCTGGAAGGCCAGTCCGGCCTCCCGCCCGAAGGCGTCCATCGCGTCGACCTCGTCCGGGCCGGCCCCCGCGTACAGGGCGCCGAGCGCGCACGCGCAGCCCAGGAGGGCCCCGGTCTTGGCCATCGCCATGGTCAGGCACTCGTCGAGGGAGACGGACGCCCGCTGCTCGAAGGCGCAGTCCGCCTGCTGGCCCGCGCACAGCTCGATCACGCAGGCCGCGAGCCGGGCCGAAGCCGCGGCCGAGGCGGGGTGCGGGTCCTCGGCGAGCAGCCGGAGCGCCAGCGCCATCATGGCGTCACCCGTGATGATCGCGTCCGGCACCCCGAAGACCGTCCAGGCCGTGGCCCGGCCGCGCCGCCGGACGTCCTTGTCGATGACGTCGTCGTGCAGCAGCGTGAAGTTGTGCGCCAGCTCCACGGCCGCCGCCGCCCGCACGGCGTCCGCCGCCCCGCTCCCCGCGCCCCCCAGGGCCTGGGCGGAGGCGAGCACCAGCGCCGGCCGCAGGGCCTTGCCCGCGCTGCCGGACGCGGGGGTGCCGTCCTCGTTCTCCCAGCCGAAGTGGTACATCGCCACGCGCCGCATCGAGCCGGGCAGGCTCTCGACGGTCCGGCGCAGTTCCGGGTTGACCGTTTCTCTCGTCCGGTCGAGCAGGGCAGCGGCATCCTGCCCCTCGCCGGCGGCGATCGCCTCGATGGTCGACACGGTCAGCGCCAGCGCGCGATCTCGACGTTCTCCAGGACGCCGAGCGCGTCCGGCACGAGCACCGCGGCGGAGAAGTACGTGGTGACCAGGTAGGAGATGATCGCCTGCTCGCTGATCCCCATGAACCGCACCGAGGTGCTCGGCTCGATCTCGTCGGGGATCCCGGGCTGGTGGAGGCCGATCACGCCCGACTCGTCCTCGCCGGTGCGCATGCAGAGGATGGACGTCGTCCGGGCGTCGCTGATCGGGATCTTGTTGGACGGGAACAGCGGGACCCCGCGCCAGGACGGCACGCGGTGGCCGCCGATCTCGACCGACTCCGGGTACAGGCCCCGCCGGTTGCACTCCCGGCCGAAGGCGGCGATGGCCTTCGGGTGCGCGAGGAAGAACTTGGATCCGCGCCGCATGCTGAGCAGCTGGTCCAAGTCGTCGGGGCCGGGCGCGCCGTCGTGCGGCTGGATGCGCTGGTCGTAGTCGGCGTTGTGCAGGAGGCCGAAGTCGCGGTTGTTGAGCATCTCGTGCTCCTGGCGCTCGCGCAGCGCCTCGACCGTGAGCCGCAACTGCTGCTCGGTCTGGTTCATCGGCTGGTTGTACAGGTCGGCGACGCGGGTGTGGACCCGCAGGACCGTTTGCGCGATGGAGAGCTCGTACTCGCGCGGGCGGGCCTCGTAGTCGACGAAGGTGCCGGGCAGGACGGCCTCGCCCTGGTGGCCGGCGGAGAGGTCGATCGCGGCCTCGCCGTACTTGTTGGTGCGCTGCTCGGGCATGGCCCGTACGGAGTCCACGTGCGCGCGCAGCGATTCGACCCGGTCGGCGAGGATCTGGAAGTCCTGGCGGGAGAGGACGAGCGCGGTACCGGCGGTGGCGGCGCGGGCGGTCCACTCCCAGATGGCCTCCTCGTCGACGAGGGAGTCCTCGCCGAAGTAGGCGCCGTCGGCCACGGTCGACAGGACGGCGTCGTCGCCGTAGGGGCCGGTGCCGATCTGGTCGACGCGGCCGTGGGCCAGCAGGAACACCTTGTCGGCCGGGTTGCCGAAGGAGGTGAGCTCCTGGCCGGCCTCGAAGTCGATCTGGTGACAGCGCGCGGCGAGTTCGGTGAGGACGTCGAGGTCGTCGTAGTCGCGCAGGAGCGGCAGCTCGCCGAGCTCGGCGGGGATCACCTGCACCTGGGTGCCCGTCTTGACGAACTCCACGCGACCGTCGCCGACCGCGTAGCTCAGCCGCCGGTTGACCCGGTAGGTACCGCCCTGGACCGACACCCACGGGAGCATCTTCAGGAGCCACCTGGAGGTGATCTCCTGCATCTGCGGCGCGGACTTGGTCGTGGTTGCCAAGTTCCTCGCGGCCGAGGTGCCGAGACTGCGCTGCGGGGCCTGGACCCCGGATTCGGAACCTGCCTGGACCGACATGTGTTTCCCTTTCGATCACTCCATGGATCTGCGCTCGCAGCCTTCCAGCACGGACCGTGGTGGGACCATTACACAAAAGGGTGGGACTACTCCGTCCGTGGACGGGGCATCCTCTGGAGTTCAACTCCCTCACCACGAGCCACTCGCACCCCACCCGTTTCAGCCATCGGCGCCGCCGAGGGCCGTTTGAATTTGAATCTTGGATGCAAGTTTCCTACGGTGACCCCATGCGGCTGACCCGATTCACCGACCTGGCGCTGCGCGTCCTGATGCGCCTGGCCGTCGAGGAGACACCCGAGGCGGACCTCCCCACCACCCGGGACGTGGCGGCGACCATGGAGGTCCCCTACACGCACACCGCCAAAGTGGTCGCCAAGCTGCAGCACCTCGGCCTGGTCGAGGCCCGGCGCGGGCGCGGCGGCGGCCTCGCCCTGACCGCCGCCGGGCGGACCGCCTCGGCGGGCGCGGTGATCCGCGAGCTGGAGGGCGCCGGCGACGTCGTGGACTGCGAGGGCACGGCCCCGTGCCCCCTGCGCGGCGCCTGCGTGCTGCGCGGGGCGCTGCGCCGGGCCCAGGAGGCCTTCTTCGCGTCACTGGACCCCCTGACGGTGAACGACCTGGTCGCAGCCCCGACCGGCCCGCTCCTGCTGGGCATTTCGGGCAGTTCACCGAGGATCCCGGGCCCCTGACGACGGGGTCCCGATGGCCGGTTCGCACCGGCGAGGGGCCCCCGAGACCCGAGTCCGACCAGCCTTTCGAACGGAAGTCCGCATCAAGGCGGACCCGTTACCCGTCCCAATAAATAAGCATCTTGAATGCAACTTTCCACGGAGGAGTCCCGCATGCTGTCCGAGAAGTCGACCGCGACCGTACGAGCCACCCTGCCCGCCGTCGGCGCGGCCATCGGCGAGATCACGGAACTCTTCTACGCGAAGCTCTTCGCGGCCCACCCCGAGCTGATCCGCGACCTGTTCAACCGCGGCAACCACAACGCCGGGCTCCAGAAGCAGGCCCTCGCCGGCTCGATCGCCGCCTTCGCCACCCACCTCGTCGCCCACCCCGACACCCGCCCCGACGTGATGCTCGGCCGCATCGCCCACAAGCACGCCTCCCTCGGTGTCACCCGCGCGCAGTACCCGCTCGTCCACGAGCACCTCGTCGCGGCCATCGCCGAGATCCTCGGCGACGCCGTCACCCCGGAGGTCGCCGAAGCCTGGGACGAGGTGTACTGGCTGATGGCGAACGCCCTCATCGCCATCGAGGAGCGCCTCTACGCCGAGCAGCAGGTGGTCGCCGGGGACGTGTGGCGCGAGTGGACCGTCACCGCCCGCGTCGAGGAGACCGCCGACTGCGCCACCTTCCACCTCACCCCCGCCGACGGCGCCCCCGCACCCGGCGCCAAGCCCGGCCAGTACGTCTCCGTCCAGGTGGAACTGGCCGACGGCGCCCGCCAGATACGCCAGTACAGCCTCTCCGGCGCCCCCGGCTCCCCGGTCCGCTCGATCACCGTCAAGCGCGTCCACGGCCGGGCCGCCGGCGGCCCCGACGGCGAGGTCTCCCACCACCTCCACACGGAGGTCCGCACCGGGGACACCCTGCGCGTCTCGGCCCCCTACGGCGACCTCGTGCTCCAGGACTCCGCCGCGCCGGTGGTCCTCGCCTCCGCCGGAATCGGCTGCACGCCCATGCTCGCGATGCTCCGGCACCTCGCCGAGACCTCGCACCCGGCTCCCGTGACCGTGCTGCACGCCGACCGCTCCCCCGCCGACCACGCCCTGCGCGCCGACCACCGCGCACTGACCCACAAGCTCCCCGACGCCCGGGCCCACTTCTGGTACGAGACCGCGGCCGAGCCCGGCGACCGCGAGGGCCGCCTCGACCTCACCGGCGTCCCGGTCGCGTCCGGCACCAGGGCCTACCTGTGCGGACCGCTCCCCTTCATGCGGGCGGCGCGCGAGCAGCTGATCGCCAGGGGCGTGGCGCCCGCCGACATCCACTACGAGGTCTTCGGCCCCGACCTGTGGCTCGCCTCGGCCTAGGCCCGACCCCGCCCCTGCGCCCTCACCCTTCCCCGCCCCTCCCCCGCGCCCTCTGCGCCCTTGCGGCGGAATGACTGCCTCCATTAGACCGTTGAGTGATAGATCGCTCACGCAGAGTCAAGGAGTCGGCCATGTCCGCACCCATGTCCGCAGACCGGTTCATCGGCGCCCTGCGGGCCGAGGGCCTCACCGTCGTCGAAGTCGGCGCCTGGCGCACCCACAACCGCAACCACAAGGGGCCCTGGGGTCCGGTCAACGGGGTGATGGTCCATCACACCGTCACGCACGGGACCGCGTACACCGTCCAGCTCTGCCGCGACGGCGACCCGGCCCTCCCCGGCCCGCTCTGCCACGGGGTGATCACCAAGGACGGCCGGGTCCACCTCGTCGGCTACGGCCGTGCCAACCACGCGGGCTCGGGCGACTCCGCGGTCCTGGCCGCGGTGATCGCGGAGAAGCGGCTCCCCCCGGACCAGCACGCGGACACCGACGGCAACCGCCACTTCTACGGCTTCGAGTGCGAGAACCTCGGCAGCGGCACGGACCCCTGGCCGGCGGTCCAGCTCGACGCGATCGCCCGCGCGGCGGCCGCCCTGTGCCGCGTCCACGGATGGACCGCCCGCTCGGTGATCGGCCACCTGGAGTGGCAGCCGGGCAAGATCGATCCGAAGGGGTTCACGATGGACTCGATGCGCGCCCGCGTGGAGGAGCGGCTGAAGTGACAATGGCCTGGTGAACGAGGCTCCCGAAGCGTCCGAGGCGCTGCTCCCCCGACCCCCGTCCCCGCTGGCCGAAGCGGCGGACGAGCGCTTCGCCGAGCACGGCGTGGCGCTGCTGCTGAAGCGGGACGACCTGGTCCATCCGGAGCTGCCGGGCAACAAGTGGCGCAAGCTCGCGCCGAACCTGCGCGCGGCCGTCGCGGGCGGATACCCGGCGCTGGCGACCTTCGGCGGGGCCTACTCGAACCACCTGCGCGCCACGGCCGCGGCCGGCCGCCTGCTGGGGCTGGAGACCGTCGGGATCGTCCGGGGCGACGAGCTCGCCGGGCGTCCGCTGAACGAGTCGCTGGCCCGGTGCGCCGCGGACGGCATGCGGCTGCACTTCGTCTCCCGCGCGCAGTACCGCCTCAAGGCCGATCCGGCGGCCCTGTCCCGGCTCCTGGAGGCGGCCGGTGCGGGCGGGGCGTACGTGGTCCCGGAGGGCGGCAGCAACGCGCTCGCCCTGCACGGCTGCACCGAGCTCGGGCGCGAGCTGCGCGGCGTCTGCGACGTGGCCGCGGTGGCCTGCGGCACCGGAGGCACGCTGGCCGGACTGGCGGCGGGGCTCGGCGCCGGGCAGCGCGCGGTGGGCGTACCGGTGGTCGGGGGCGGCTTCCTGGAGGGGGAGATACGTTCCCTCCAGACGGCGGCCTTCGGCGGTCCGGCCGGTGACTGGTCGCTGGCCGAGGGATTCGCCCACGGCGGCTACGCCCGCGTTCCCGACGCGCTGGAGGCCTTCGCGGCGGACTTCGAGTCCCGCCACGGCCTCCCGGTGGAGCGGATCTACGTGGCGAAGCTCCTCTGGGCGCTGCTCGCCCTCACCCGCGCCGGCGCCTTCCCCCGGGGCTCCACCGTGGCGGCGGTGGTCACGGGCCGGCCGTGACCGGGCTCCGCGGCTCCGCGGCTCCGGCGGCGCGGGCTACGCCGCCTCCTCCCGGTAGGCCGCCGCCTCCTCCAGATCGAGGCGGCGCAGCAGGACGCGGAGCATCTCGTCGTCGATGCGGCGCGCGTCGCGCAGCGAGACGAACACCTCCCGCTCCGAGGCGATCATCTCCCCGGCCAGGCGGCGGTACACGTCGTCAGCCGACTCCCCCGTCACGGCGTTGACCTCCCCCAGCCGCTCCCACACCGCGTTGCGCCTGCGCTCCAGTACGGTCCGCAGCCGGTCGGCGAGCGGCGGCGGCAGGGCGTTCTCCGGGGAGGCCAGCAGCTCGGTCAGCCGCTCGTCCGCCGCGCGCGAGGCCTCGCTCTGCGCCTGGGCCTCCGCCAGGGTCTCGGCGTGCAGGTCCCGCGCGGGCAGCCGCAGCAGCCGGATCAGCGGCGGCAGGGTGAGCCCCTGGACCACCAGCGTGCCGATGACCGTCGTGAACGTCAGGAACAGGATCAGGTTCCGGTGCGGGACGGTGACCGGCACGGAGAAGGCGATGGCCAGCGAGACCACGCCCCGCATGCCGGCCCATCCGACGACGGTCGGGGCCTTCCAGTTCGTCCCGGGCTCCCGCGCCCGGATCCGCCGCGAGAGCCGCGGCAGGAACGTCGCGGGGAAGACCCAGGCGAAACGGGCCACCACCACGACCACGAAGACGGCGACCGCGTAGCCCGCCGCGGCCGCGCCCTCGTACTCCCCGAGCCCCTTCAGGACCACCGGCAGCTGGAGTCCGATGAGCGCGAAGACCACGGATTCCAGGATGAAGGCGACCATCTTCCACACCGCCTCCTCCTGGAGCCGGGTCGCGAAGTCCACCTGCCAGTTCCGGTGCCCGAGGTACAGGGCGACCACCACCACCGCCAGGACGCCCGAGGCGTGCACCCGCTCGGCGGCCGCGTAGGCCACGAACGGGATCAGCAGCGACAGCGTGTTCTGGAGCAGGGGTTCGCGCAGCGTCTTCCTCAGCACGTGGATGGGGACCATCAGCAGCAGGCCCACGCCGACCCCGCCCACCGACGCCAGCAGGAACTCCGCGATCCCGCCCGCCCAGCCGGCGCTCGCCCCGAGCGCCGCCGCGAGCGCCACGTTGTAGGCCGTGATCGCGGTGGCGTCGTTGACCAGGGACTCGCCCTGCAGGATGGTCGTGATCCGGTTCGGCAGCCCCAGCTTGCGGGCGATGGCCGTCGCGGCGACCGCGTCGGGCGGCGCGACGACCGCGCCCAGCACCAGCGCCACCGGCAGCGAGAGCCCCGGCACCACCCAGTAGGCCGCGTACCCGACGACCAGGGTCGCGAAGAGCACGTACCCCACCGAGAGCAGCGCCACGGGCCGCATGTTCGCCCGCAGGTCCAGGTACGAGCTGTCCATGGCGGCCGTGTACAGCAGCGGCGGGAGCAGCAGCGGCAGCACGATGTGCGGGTCCAGCCCGTACGGCGGCACGCCGGGGACGTACGCGGCGGCCAGCCCGGCGGCGACCAGCAGCAGGGGCGCGGGCACCCGGGTGCGCCGGGCCAGACCGGCGACGATCGCGCAGCCCGCGACCAGCGCCACCAGGGGCAATACCTCCATCGAAGATCATCCTCGCTCGGCTCGTGTCGTCCTCGGGCGCCCGCACCTCAGTACGCTGGCCATCATGAGCGAGTGCACCCACGTTCCCGAACTGCCGCGCCCCGAGCCCGCCCCCCTTGACCGGACATGCCCCGAATGTCTTGAGCTCGGCAGCCATCCCGTGCAGCTGCGCATGTGCCTGGAGTGCGGGTACGTCGCCTGCTGCGACTCCTCGCCCCACCGGCACGCCACGGCGCACCACCGCGCGACCGGCCACCCGGTCATGCGGAGCTTCGAAGCGGGCGAGACCTGGCGGTGGTGTTTTGTCGACGGTTCGATCGTCTGAGGCGGGGTAGATCAACCCTCCGCCGGTTCCCCTGATTTGGGCCCGCAGACCCCTAGCCACTGTGCGTACCCATGGGCTTACCATCAGTCACTGGTCGTAGGTACGGCCGCACGGCCAGCTATGTTCGACGGGGCCTCGCGCTCTCCAGCGGGGGGACCGCGACACGATCGCCCGGATCGCGATAGCGTCACCGGCGAACAGAGCTCGTACCACCTTGGAGGTGAGGGTGTCCCAGATCGCAGGCGAGCCCGGGACCCAGGACTTCGTGGAAGTCCGGCTGCCCGCTGCGGGTGCCTACCTGTCGGTGCTGCGGACGGCCACGGCCGGCCTCGCGGCACGTTTGGACTTCACTCTCGACGAGATCGAGGACCTCCGCATCGCGGTGGACGAGGCCTGCGCGATCCTGCTCCAGCAGGCCGTGCCCGGCTCCGTCCTCAGCTGCGTCTTCCGATTGGTGGACGATTCGCTGGAGGTGACCGTTTCCGCGCCGACCACGGACGGCCGCGCGCCGGAGCGCGACACGTTCGCGTGGACGGTCCTCTCGGCCCTGGCCGGCAAGGTCGAGGCCACGGTCGAGGAGAACAAGACGGTGAGCATCAGCCTCTACAAACAGCGCGGCGCAGGACCAGGCCCGGCGTGAGCGGCGGGGAGGTCCCGGTGCGGGGCGGGGATCGGCCCCGGGTAGGTCACGAGGTCGACGGCGGCATTCCGGAGCAGCAGCACGCCCGGCCGCACCCGGCCGACACGGATGCGGAAGACGGCTTTTCGGACTCGGCGGAGCGACGGGCGGGCCCTATGAGCGACAACCAGCACGACCAGACACTGCCGGTCCAGCCACCGGGAGCCGCTGCCACGGCCCCGTCGGCCCCGGCCGAGGACACACCCGGAGCCCCCCCGGCCCCGGTGTTCGTCAGTCCGGCGCCCCTGCCGGACCCGCGCGACCGCAGCGGCGCGCGGGCCCTGTTCATCGAGCTGCGGGCCCTGCCCGACGGCTCGCCGGAGAAGGCCGAGCTGCGCAACCGTCTCGTACGGATGCACCTGCCGCTCGTCGAGCACCTGGCACGGCGCTTCCGCAACCGCGGCGAGCCCCTGGACGACCTGACGCAGGTCGCCACCATCGGGCTGATCAAGTCGGTGGACCGGTTCGACCCGGACCGCGGGGTCGAGTTCTCCACGTACGCCACGCCCACGGTGGTCGGCGAGATCAAGCGCCACTTCCGCGACAAGGGCTGGGCGGTACGCGTCCCGAGGCGGCTGCAGGAGCTGCGGCTCTCGCTGACGACGGCGACGGCGGAGCTGTCCCAGCAGCACGGCCGCTCCCCCACGGTGCACGAACTGGCCGAGCGGCTGGGGATCTCCGAGGAGGAGGTGCTGGAGGGCCTCGAATCGGCCAACGCCTACAGCACGCTCTCGCTCGACGTCCCGGACACGGACGACGAGTCGCCGGCGGTGGCGGACACGCTGGGCTCGGAGGACGAGGCGCTGGAAGGCGTCGAGTACCGCGAGTCCCTCAAACCGCTGCTGGAGGGGCTCCCACCGCGCGAGAAGCGGATCCTGCTGCTGAGGTTCTTCGGCAACATGACCCAGTCGCAGATCGCGCTGGAGGTCGGCATCTCCCAGATGCACGTCTCCCGGCTGCTGGCCCGCACCCTGGCCCAGCTCCGGGAGAAGCTCCTGGTCGAGGAGTGAGGGGCACGGAAGGAAAGGCCTGACGCACGGGCCGGCGCACGGGCCTGACGCGGGCCTGACGCGGGCCCGGCGCAGGATCCCGGCGCATGGACCCCGCGCACGGGCCGGGCTACGGAGCCTCGGTGCCGGGCCCGGCGCCGAGCGCCGCGGTCGCCGTCGGATTCACCAGGAGTCCCACGACGGCCACCGCGGCCAGGGCCAGGGCCACGGCGGCGGCGGTCATCGCGCCGCCGCTGGTCCACAGGGTCCAGGCCACCGGCAGGGCCATCAGCTGGGTGATCAGCGCCGGGCCGCGGCTCCAGCGGCGGCCCAGGCGCAGCCCGCGCGCCGCGACCAGCGGCAGCGCGGAGAGGACCAGCAGGGTGATCCCGCCCGTCTCCGCCTGCTGCGGGGAGTCGGCGTCGCCGGCGATGCCCACGTACAGGATGACGATGCCGAGGCCGGCCAGGGTCAGGCCCTCCAGGGCGGTGAGGGCGGCGGCCGCGGTCAGCCTGCGGAGCGGCGCGGCGGGGCCGTCGGGTGCGGTGGGGATGGGCTTCGTACTCACCCCAGCAGGGTATCCGGGGCCTTCGCGCCCTCAGAGGGGACGGCCAGTACGGATCGCACTCGAACGGGTCGGTAGGCTGCGCATATGCGTGCACTCCTCGTGGCCAACCCAGCAGCGACGACGACCAGCGCGCGCACGCGTGACGTCCTGACCCACGCCCTGGCCAGCGAGATGAAGCTGGAGGCGGTCACCACCGAGTACCGCGGCCACGCCCGGGACCTGGGACGCAGGGCGGCGGAGACCGGTGTCGACCTGGTGGTGGCGCTCGGCGGTGACGGCACCGTCAACGAAGTGGTCAACGGACTGCTGCACGAAGGACCCGATCCGGACCGGCTCCCGGGCCTCGCCGTGGTCCCCGGCGGCTCCACCAATGTGTTCGCCCGCGCGCTCGGCCTGCCCAACGACGCGGTGGAGGCGACCGGCGCCCTGCTCGACGCGCTGCGCGAGCGGCGCGAGCGGACGGTCGGCCTGGGACTGGCGGCGGGCACGCCGGGCACCGAGGACGAGTCGGTTCCGGCCCGCTGGTTCACCTTCTGCGCGGGCTTCGGCTTCGACGCCGGCGTCGTGGGCAGAGTCGAACAACAGCGCGAACGGGGCAAGCGTTCGACGCACGCCCTCTATGTACGGCAGCTGATGCGCCAGTTCTGGGACGAGCCGAACCGGCGGCACGGCACGGTCACGCTCGAACGCCCCGGCGCGGATCCGGTGACGGACCTGGTGCTGTCGATAGTGTGCAACACCTCACCCTGGACGTATCTGGGCAACCGCCCCCTTTACGCCTCACCCGAGGCGTCGTTCGATACTGCACTTGACGTATTGGCCCTGGACCGTTTGTCAACTCCGGCGGTCGCTCGCTACGCGACACAGCTCCTGACCTCGACTCCTGAGCGCGGCCCTCACGGCAAGCATGCGGTGTCTCTGCACGATCTGACCGACTTCACCTTGCATTCGAAGGTTCCGCTTCCCTTCCAGATGGACGGAGACCACCTCGGTCTGCGTACCAGCGTTCGGTTCACAGGCGTACGCCGTGCACTGCGTGTGATTGTGTGAGTAGAAGGGCCCAAAGTCCTTTCACTCGAACGTTTACACGCCGGTCCACCCCCACGAAGTAGGGCTGTGACCTAGTAGACACCGACGAATCAAAAAAAACTTTCCGGAAGGGGTTGTATCCCCGTCCGAGGTTTGCGAATCTCTACATGGCGATCGGGACAGCCCGCAGAACCCGGCACCCACACAGACCGCCAGAACCCCTCCACGAATCCCCCGCCACCCAGGGCGAGCTTTTGACCAAACTGGGCGGTCTCCCTTCCGTCGCGAAGGGATTCGTGAAAGCGTTCACATTCACAAGCAACCTGCCCGCAATACAAGGAGATGGAGCAGCCATGGACTGGCGTCACAACGCCGTTTGCCGCGAGGAAGACCCGGAACTCTTCTTCCCCATCGGCAACACCGGTCCTGCGCTGCTGCAGATCGAGGAAGCCAAGGCCGTCTGCCGCCGTTGCCCCGTCATGGAGCAGTGCCTGCAGTGGGCGCTCGAGTCCGGTCAGGACTCCGGCGTCTGGGGCGGTCTCAGCGAGGACGAGCGCCGCGCGATGAAGCGCCGCGCCGCTCGCAACCGGGCGCGCAACGCCAGCGCCTGATATCGACTTTCGAGCCTCGAGCCGCAGCGCGTAGTACCAAAAAGCAGCGCTCAGCAACGTGCTCTTGAGCCCCGGACCGAAAACCATTCGGTCCGGGGCTCAGTGCTGTCCGGGCCACTTGGCGCTCCGGGCGCGGGGCTTCTGAACCCAGTGCGTCACGGTGAGTGACCGGGTCGGTCTCCCGCCCGGTCCCGCTTCCGCTACTTCTGCGCCATCACCGGTATGTCGAGGACGACCTTGGTGCCGCGCGGTTCGGCCGCGACCATGTCGAACCCGCCGCCGAGCTCGCCCTCCACGAGGGTCCGTACGATCTGCAGCCCGAGGTTGCCGGCCCGCTGGGGGTCGAATCCCTCGGGCAGACCGCAGCCGTCGTCGACCACCGAGATCAGCAACCGGGCATCGCTGCGGCCGCTGCCCGTGCGGGTGGCGGACACCTCCACGGTGCCGCCCTCCCCCTGGGTGAAGGCGTGTTCCAGGGCGTTCTGCAGGATCTCCGTCAGCACCATCGACAGCGGAGTGGCGACCTCCGCGTCCAGGATCCCGAACCGGCCGGTGCGCCGGCAGGCGACCTTGCCCGGGGAGATCTCGGCGACCATCGCGATGACGCGGTCGGCGATCTCGTCGAACTCGACGCGCTCGTCGAGGTTCTGGGACAGCGTCTCGTGCACGATCGCGATCGAACCGACGCGGCGGACCGCCTCGTTCAGCGCCTCGCGCCCCTGCGGGGAATCCATCCGACGGGCCTGGAGCCGCAAGAGCGCGGCCACCGTCTGGAGGTTGTTCTTCACCCGGTGGTGGATCTCCCGGATGGTCGCGTCCTTGGTGATCAATTCACGTTCGCGACGGCGCAGTTCGGTGACGTCGCGGCACAGCACCAGGGAGCCGATCCGGATCCCCTTCGGCTTGAGCGGGATGGCGCGCAGCTGGATGACCCCGGTGTCGCCCTCGGCCTCGGTCTCGCGCGGGGCCCAGCCGCTGGCGAGTTTGACCAGCGCCTCGTCCACCGGGCCGCGGGACGGGGCGAGTTCGGAGGTGATGTCGCCCAGGTGCTGGCCGACCAGGTCGGAGGCGAGGCCGAGCCGGTGGTAGGCGGAGAGCGCGTTCGGGGACGCGTACGTCACCACCCCGTCGGCGTCGAGCCGGATGAGGCCGTCCCCCACGCGCGGGGAGGCGTCCATGTCCACCTGCTGGCCGGGGAACGGGAAGGAGCCCGCCGCGATCATCTGGGCCAGGTCGGAGGCGGACTGGAGGTAGGTGAGCTCGAGCCGGCTGGGTGTACGCACAGTGAGCAGGTTGGTGTTGCGGGCGATGACGCCCAGCACCCGGCCCTCGCGGCGGACGGGGATCGACTCGACGCGGACCGGCACCTCCTCGCGCCACTCCGGGTCTCCCTCGCGCACGATCCGGCCCTCGTCGAGCGCGGCGTCGAGCAGCGGGCGGCGGCCGCGCGGGACCAGGTGGCCGACCATGTCGTCCTGGTACGAGGTGGGGCCGGTGTTCGGGCGCATCTGGGCGACCGAGACGTACCGGCTGCCGTCCAGGGTGGGCACCCACAGGACGAGGTCGGCGAACGAGAGGTCGGAGAGCAGCTGCCACTCCGAGACCAGCAGGTGGAGCCACTCCAGGTCGGTTTCACCGAGAGCGGTGTGCTGGCGTACGAGGTCGTTCATGGAGGGCACGTGGCGAGCGTACCCCGGGTACGGGCCATGACTTTCCGCAGCGCGATACTCCGGAGTATCCAGGAGACCCCCCTTCCGCGTACGCTTGGAGGAAGTGACGGGATCTTGGGCCCCGTCATTGGATGGACAGAACAGATTGGTCTAGTCCAGAATTGCATCAAAGCTTCCGCCCTCCCCGCACAGGAGGACGGATCGAGGTAAGCCGCGCGCTCTGCCCTGACCGCGCGGGCACCTCCCACCGGCCGTCGGGCACCGCACACCCGTCGGCCGTAAGTACTCCGGACTACGGTGCCGGTCGGGCTGAGGGTCCCGCCCGGCACCGTAGGCCAGAGGAATCGGGCCGGTAGGAACCGGACCCGAGGGCTCAGACCCGGGGATCGGACCCCGGGGGATCAGACCCGGGACTCACCCCGGGGAACCAGACCCGGGAACCAGACCCGGGGATCGGCTCCGGAGGTCAGGCCGGACGCACCGGCCCGCACGGTGAAACCGCGCGCCGCTACCGCGGCCAGGCGCGCAGCGCGACGTCCGCCACCGCCTCCAGCTCCCCCCGGCTCGCCCCGTCCCGCGCCTGCTGGGACATCCCCTGGAGGACGGCCCCGGCATAGCGGGCCAGCGCCCGTACGTCCGTGTCCGCCGCCAGGACGCCCGCGGCCACGTCGGCCCGGATCCGGTGCTCGAACATCACCTGGCCGGCCTCGCGCCGCTCGCGCAGCGCCCGCGCCACCTCCTGCGAGGTGGTGTTGACGGCCGCGCTGATCACCATGCAGCCCGGCGGGTGCGCCGGGTCGGTGTAGATCCCGGCGGCCTCCCGCAGGACGCGCCCCACGGCTTCGCGGGCGGTGGGCTCCTCGGCGAGCGCCACGGCCGCGAACTGCGCGTAGCGGCCGCCATAGGCCGCCACGACCTCGTCGAAGAGCGTGCGCTTGTCGCCGAACGCGGCGTAGAGGCTGGGCGCGCCGATCCCGAGCGAGGCGGTCAGGTCGGAGATCGACGTCGCCTCGTAGCCGTTCTCCCAGAAGGCGAACATCGCCTTGTCCAGGGCCGCCGCGCGGTCGAAGGAGCGGGGCCTGCCGCGCTGTCCGGTCACCATGCGCACATTCTATAGCGGCCGCTATGGAATCTGGTACCTTCCCATTCTGTAGCGACCACTAGGGAAAGGGGGCGCGCCATGGGCGTGCTCGAGGGGAAGACGGCACTGGTCACGGGCGGCAGCCGGGGCATCGGGCGGGCCATCGCCGAGCGGCTGGCCCGGGACGGCGCCCTGGTCGCGGTGGCCTACGGCAGGAACGGGGCGGCGGCCGCGGAGACGGTGGGGGCCATCGAGGCCGCCGGCGGGCGGGCCTTCGCCCTGGAGGCCGAGCTGGGGGTCCCGGGCGACGCGCAGGCGCTCTGGGCGGCCTACGCGGCCCATCCGCTGGCCACGCGGGAGGTCGACGTCCTGGTGAACAACGCGGGCGGGGCCGCCTTCGCGGACATCGCCTCGACCGACGAGGAAACGTACGACCGGGTCCACGCGCTCAACGCGAAGGCCCCCTTCTTCGTGATCAAGTACGGCCTGTCCCGGCTGCGGGACGGCGGCCGGATCGTGAACGTGACCGGCACCCCCGACCTCGCCCTGCCCGCGATCCTCGCCACGATCACGGCGAAGGGGGCGGTGAACGCGCTGACGGTCTCGCTGGCCGCCGAGCTCGCACCCCGGGGCATCACCGTGAACTCGGTGGGCCCGGGGATCGTGGAGACCGATCTGAACGCCGGCTGGCTGGCCGACCCGGCGGCCCGCGCCCACGCCGCCTCACGCTCGGTCTTCGACCGCCTGGGCACCACGGAGGAGGTCGCGGACGTGGTCGCCTTCCTCGCCTCCCCGGACTCCCGCTGGATCACGGGGCAGCACCTCGCCGCGACGGGCGGCCTCCAGCTCTCGCTGCTCTAGCCGGCGATCCGGGAGGGGGCGGGACAGGAGCGGGGCGGGCGGGAACGGGCCTCCCGGGAGCGGGCCCGCGCGTTCCCGCTCCCGGGCGGCCGGGGGCGGGAACGGGAACCACCATGGACTGTGCGAAGACAGGCCACGGACGCCCCTCCTCTGCTAGAATTGGTCTATACCACAATTGTCCCACTCCAGATCGGCAGGCCACGCGTGGAAGTTGTCATCGTCCCGGACGCCAAGGCAGGCGGCGAGCTCATCGCGGAGGCCATGGCCGCCCTGGTCCGCCGCAAGCCCGACGCCCTGCTCGGCGTAGCGACTGGCTCCACCCCGCTGCCCATCTACGAGGCCCTCGCCGCCCAGGTCAAGGCCGGCAAGGTCGACGTCTCGAAGGCCCGCATCTGCCAGCTCGACGAGTACGTCGGCCTGCCCGCCGGGCACCCGGAGTCCTACCGCGCCGTCGTCCTGCGCGAGGTCGTCGAGCCGCTCGGCCTGTCCGAGGCCTCCTTCATCGGCCCCCGCGCCCCCGCCCCCCCCCGGGGGGGGGGCCCCCCCCCCCCCCCCGCCCCCCGCCCCCCCGCCCCCCCCCTCGACCTGCAGCTGCTCGGCATCGGCACGGACGGGCACATCGGTTTCAACGAGCCCTGCTCCTCGCTCGCCTCCCGCACCCGCATCAAGACGCTGACGGAGCAGACCCGCGTGGACAACGCGCGCTTCTTCGACCACGACATAGACCAGGTGCCCCACCACGTCATCACCCAGGGCATCGGCACCATCCTCGACGCCCGCCACCTGGTCCTGCTGGCCACCGGCGAGGGCAAGGCCGAGGCCGTCGCGCAGACCGTCGAGGGCCCGCTGTCGGCCCTGGTCCCGGCCTCCGCGCTCCAGCTGCACCGCCACGCCACGGTCGTCGTCGACGAGGCCGCGGCGTCCAAGCTGAAGCTCGCGGACTACTTCCGCCACACCTTCGCCGCAAAGCCCGCCTGGCAGGGCCTGTAAGCAGGAGCGGGGCGTGCCGCGGGCACGCGCACGAAAACGCCGGCGGGGGGGGGGGGCTACCCCCCCCCCCCCCCCCCGTCGTCGTCTGAACAGGAGAGACACACAGTGCAGCTGGTAGTCGCGCGGATCGGCCGCGCCCACGGGATCAAGGGTGAGGTCACCGTCGAGGTGCGGACCGACGAGCCCGAGCAGCGGCTCGGGCCCGGCGCCGTGCTCCAGACCGAACCGGCGTCGGCGGGACCGCTGACCGTGGAGACGGGCCGGGTGCACAGCGGCAGGCTCCTGCTGCGCTTCGCGGGCGTCAAGGACCGCACCGGCGCCGAGGCGCTGCGCAACGTCCTGCTCATCGCCGACGTGGACCCGGCGGAGCTGCCGGCCGAGCCCGACGAGTACTACGACCACCAGCTGATGGACCTCGAGGTCGTCCTCGAGGACGGCACGGCGATCGGCCGGATCACCGAGATCTCCCACCTGCCCTCGCAGGACCTGTTCATCGTCGAGCGCCCGGACGGCACCGAGGTGATGATCCCCTTCGTCGAGGAGATCGTCGCCGCGATCGACCTCGCCGAGCAGCGCTGTGTCATCACCCCGCCGCCCGGACTGGTCGACGACCTCGCCGAGATCGCGTCCGAGCGCGACGCCGAGGACGGCAAGCCCGCCGGGGACGGCGCCTGATGCGTCTCGACGTCGTCACGATCTTCCCGGAGTACCTGGAGCCGCTCAACGTCTCCCTGGTCGGCAAGGCGCGGGCGCGCGGACAGCTCGACGTGCACGTCCACGACCTGCGGGAGTGGACGTACGACCGGCACAACACGGTGGACGACACCCCGTACGGGGGCGGCCCGGGCATGGTCATGAAGACCGACCCGTGGGGCGAGGCCCTGGACGCGGCGATGGCCGACGGCTACGAGGCGGGCGCGCACGGGCCCGTCATGGTCGTCCCCACCCCCAGCGGCCGGCCGTTCACCCAGGAACTGGCCGTGGAACTCTCCGAGCGCCCCTGGCTGATCTTCACCCCGGCGCGGTACGAGGGCATCGACCGCCGGGTCATGGACGAGTACGCCACCCGCATCCCGGTGTACGAGGTCTCCATCGGCGACTACGTCCTGGCCGGCGGTGAGGCGGCCGTCCTGGTCGTCACCGAGGCCGTGGCCCGGCTGCTGCCCGGGGTCCTCGGCAACGCCGAGTCGCACCGCGACGACTCCTTCGCGCCCGGTGACATGGCGAACCTGCTGGAGGGGCCCGTCTACACCAAGCCCCCGGAGTGGCGCGGCCGCGGCATCCCGGACGTGCTGATCAGCGGGCACCACGGCAAGATCGCCCGGTGGCGCCGCGACGAGGCCTTCCGCCGGACCGCGCGGAACCGCCCGGACCTCATCGAGCGCTGCGAGGCCTCCTCCTTCGACAAGAAGGACCGCGAGCTGCTGAGCATCCTCGGCTGGCAGCCGTCCGCCGACGGCCGATTTTGGCGTAGGCCCCGGGCCGTGGAAGAATAGGCGGCTGCTGTGTGCTCGCGTGCGCCCCTGCCACAGGGGGACAGTCGCCCGCCGGGTCCCACGGCTCCCGAACTCTCTACGGAAACCCCGCATCGGCGGCCTGTGGCGTCATGCGAAGAAAGCAGACGAATTACATGTCTCACCTGCTCGATGGCGTCAACGCCGCCACGCTCCGCTCGGACCTCCCGGCCTTCCGCCCGGGTGACACGATCAACGTGCACGTCCGCGTGATCGAGGGCAACCGCTCCCGTATCCAGCAGTTCAAGGGCGTTGTCATCCGTCGCCAGGGCTCTGGCGTCTCCGAGACCTTCACCGTCCGCAAGGTCTCCTTCAGCGTCGGCGTGGAGCGTACCTTCCCGGTCCACTCCCCGATCTTCGAGAAGATCGAGCTCGTCACCCGCGGTGACGTGCGTCGCGCCAAGCTGTACTTCCTCCGTGAGCTCCGCGGCAAGGCCGCGAAGATCAAGGAGAAGCGCGACCGCTGATCTGCTCTCGGAGTTCCCGGGGCGGGCGGATAGGCTCGCCCCCGATGGACACCGAAGCACCTCACTCGCAGCGCGGCCACTCTTCCCCCGACGAGGGGGAGGGGCGGTCGCGTTTCGTGTTTTCCGAAGCGGCTTCCGCCTCGGGGACCGCCGCGCCGGACACCGGCGGTCCCGGGACCGAGGAGCAGGGCTCCCGCGCGGCGGGCTGGCTGACCTGGCGCCGGGCCGGTCTGCTGGGCGTGATCTGCACCGTCTTCCTGCTGCTGCTCAGCAATTTCGTCCTCCAGCCCTTCCTCATCCCGAGCCGCTCGATGGAGCCGACGCTCGCCGTGGGGGACCGGGTGCTGGTCGACAAGCTGGCGTACCGCTTCGGCGGACAGCCGCAGCGCGGTGACGTCGTGGTCTTCGACGGCACGGGCTCCTTCGTGCCGGAGGGGCCCACCGGGAACCCGATCGGCGAAGCCCTGCACGGCGTGGGCTCGGCCCTCGGGCTCGCCGAACCCTCCGACACCGATTTCGTGAAGCGGGTCATCGGGATCGGCGGCGACGACGTGACGTGCGACGCGAACGGCCGGATCAAGGTCAACGGGGTGCCGTTGGACGAGCCGTACCTCTTCCCCGGAGACACGGGCTCGAAGGTGCCCTTCCGGATCGTGGTGCCGCTGGGGACCCTCTGGGTCATGGGCGATCATCGTTCCCAGTCCCGGGACTCCCGGGACCACCTGGGGGAACCTGGCGGGGGGATGGTGCCGGTGGAGAAGGTCATCGGGCGGGCCGACTGGATCGGCTGGCCGGTCTCGCGCTGGGCCGGCGTCTCCTCCGCGGGCGGCGGACGTGGGTAGCCGGGGCCGTCCGAGGCGCGACGGGGACGCGGATCCGGAACCGGAGCCCGTCGCCGCGGGCGGGCGCGCCCCGGAGCAGGGCGACGCCCCCGCGCAGGAGCCCGGGGGCCGCGCCCACCGGCGCCGGCTGGCCCGGCGGGTCCGGCGCAGACGGCGTACCCGCCGCGCCGGAGAGCTGCCCCTGCTGGTGGCGGTCGCGCTGTGCATCGCCCTGGTCCTCAAGACCTTCCTGGTGCAGGCCTTCTTCATCCCGTCGGGCTCCATGGAGCAGACGATCCGGATCGGCGACCGGGTCCTGGTCGACAAGCTGACCCCGTGGTTCGGTTCCAAGACCGAGCGCGGGGACGTCGTCGTGTTCAAGGACCCCGGGGGCTGGCTCGGCGGCGAGAGCGCCCGCCCGGCTCCGGACCCGGTGGGGGTCAAGCAGGTCAAACAGACCCTCACCTTCATCGGCCTGCTGCCCTCGGCCGACGAACAGGACCTGATCAAGCGGGTCATCGGGACCGGCGGGGACACCGTGAAGTGCTGCGACGCCCGGGGCCGGGTCACCGTCAACGGATCGCCGCTCGACGAGCCGTACATCAGTCCGGGCAACGCGCCGTCGGAGATCCCCTTCGAGGTGCACGTGCCCGAGGGGCGGCTCTTCGTCATGGGCGACCACCGGTCGAACTCGGCCGACTCCCGCTACCACCTCGACGAGGCCTTCCAGGGCACGATCTCCGAGGATGACGTGGTCGGTCAGGCGGTCGTGATCGCATGGCCGTTCGGGCACTGGCGGCGGCTGGAACAGCCCGCGACCTTCCGCATGGTGCCCGACCAGGCACGCCGCACGCGCCGGACGCGCCGTCGGCGCCCTCAGGACGCCGCGTTCGCATAGTGTGTTCCCGGTCTCCCGCGCCTTCGGGAACTCCCGCTCGTTAGGGAGGGGAGGGCCCGTGCCTGATCCGGCCGGGCTTGCAATTTCCGAATGAGGAGTAGACGTGGGGGATGTGGCGGTGGGTGCACGGTCCGGACGTGACGAGGGTGCCGAGCAGCCGGACGACGCCGTCGAGCACGATGCCGTCAAGCACGAAGGCGGCGCGAAGGACGAAGAGGTGGCACGCCCGCACCGCTCGTTCTGGAAGGAGCTGCCGCTCCTGATCGGAATCGCCCTGCTGCTGGCTCTGCTGATCAAGACCTTCCTGGTGCAGGCGTTCTCGATCCCGTCCGACTCGATGCAGAACACCCTGCAGCGGGGCGACCGCGTCCTCGTGGACAAGCTGACGCCGTGGTTCGGCTCGGAGCCCCAGCGCGGGGAGGTCGTGGTCTTCCACGACCCCGCGAACTGGCTGAGCGGGGAGTCCACGCCGGAGCCCAACATCGCGCAGAAGGTCCTCAGTGCCATCGGCCTCATGCCGTCCGCCGAGGAGAAGGACCTCATCAAGCGCACGATCGCGGTCGGCGGCGACACGGTCGAGTGCAAGAAGGGGGGACCGGTCGTCGTCAACGGCAAGGAGCTCGACGAGCCGTACATCTACCCCGGCAACACCCCCTGCGACGACTTCCCCTTCGGCCCCATCACCGTGCCCAAGGGCAAGATCTGGGTGATGGGTGACCACCGGCAGAACTCCCAGGACTCCCGGTACCACCAGCAGGACCCCACCAAGGGCTTCGTACCCGTCAGCGATGTCGTCGGGCGGGCCGTGGTGGTCGCGTGGCCGGTCACCCGCTGGTCCACCCTTCCGGTCCCGGAGACCTTCGACCAGCCGGGCATCGGCACGCAGGCCGAAGCCGCCGCGCTCGGTCTCGGAGCCTCCGGGCTGGCGCCCGTCGGGCTCGCCCCCGCCGCCCTCGGATTCGCCGGCGCGGTGCCGGTCGTCCTGTGGCGCCGACGGGAGCTGACCGCGAGGCGTACCGGCAGGTAGGGTGCCGCCCAGGTCGACGATCTCCGAAGGTGGGGGCGCTGCAATGGGCGGAACACGAACGATACGAGCAGGTGACGGCGATGGCCGCGGCGGTTTCGGCACGGTGGTGTCGGGTCTCGCCGTGGCCATCGGCTTTGCGCTCTTCCTGGGCGGGTTCGTGTGGGGAGCCGTCGTGTACCAGCCGTACACGGTGCCGACCGACTCGATGGTGCCGACGGTGAAGCCCGGGGACCGGGTGCTGGCCCAGCGCATCGACGGCGCCGCGGTGCGCCGTGGTGACGTGGTCATCTTCAAGGACGAGCAGTGGAGCGATTCGCCGATGGTCAAGCGGGTCGTGGGCATCGGCGGGGACACCGTCAAGTGCTGCGGCGACGGCGGCCGGATCACCGTGAACGGCAAGGAGCTCGACGAGCCGTACATCGAGAAGGAGAAGCTCGACGTCGCGGACGCGCCGGGCGGCTCCGCCTCGCGGACCCCGTTCGAGGTGACGGTGCCCGAGGGCAAGCTGTTCCTGCTGGGCGACCGGCGCGGGGCCTCGATCGACTCCCGTGCGCACCTCGAGGAGGCCGGGCAGGGGATGGTGGCCCGGACGGCGGTGAGCGCCCGCGTGGACGCCCTGGCGTGGCCCTCCCAGACCATGCTGGAGCGGCCGGCGAGCTACAAGGCCCTGCCCGGCGGGATCTCGAAGGCGGGGCCGCTGCGGCTCCAGGTGGTGGCCGTGGTGGCCGGAGCCGCCCTGGTGGTGCTCGGAGCCGCGTACGGCCCGGTCGCACGGGTCCTCGGGCGCGGGCGGAGGAGGGAGCGGACCGGTGTCCGCTGACGGGCCGCGCAAGGTGTCGCGGGTGGTCCTGCTGGATCCCGCCGACCGGATCCTGCTGCTGCACGGCTTCGAACCGGGCGACCCGGCGGACGACTGGTGGTTCACCCCGGGCGGCGGCCTGGAAGGCTCCGAGACCCGGGAGCAGGCCGCGCTGCGCGAACTCGCGGAGGAGACCGGGATCACCGAGGTGGAACTGGGTCCGGTGCTGTGGCACCGCTACTGCGAGTTCCCCTTCGACGGGCGCCGCTGGCAGCAGGACGAGTGGTACTTCCTGGCCCGTACGGCCCGGACGCGGACCGAGATGGGCGGCCTCACGGAGCTCGAGCGGCGCAGCGTCTCCGGGGCGAGGTGGTGGACCTCCGAGGAACTTCTGGCGGCCCGTGAGACGGTGTACCCGAACAGACTCCCAGAGCTGCTCCGCAGGCTGCTCGACGACGGTCCCCCGGGCGCGCCCGTGAACCTGGCCCCGGAAATCGTTTAGGGGCGCACGGGCCTGGCGCACAATAGGGGGACGCACGGCTGAAGGGGAACATGCCATGAGTGCCGAGGACCTCGAGAAGTACGAGACCGAGATGGAGCTGAAGCTCTATCGCGAGTACCGCGACGTCGTCGGGCTGTTCAAGTATGTGATCGAGACCGAACGCCGTTTCTACCTCACCAACGACTACGAGATGCAGGTGCACTCGGTCCAGGGCGAGGTGTTTTTCGAGGTCTCGATGGCCGACGCGTGGGTCTGGGACATGTACAGGCCGGCCCGGTTCGTCAAGCAGGTACGGGTGCTGACCTTCAAGGACGTGAACATCGAGGAGCTCAACAAGAGCGATCTCGAACTTCCGGGGAGTTAGGCCGCGGCGTTCGGCGCCGGGTCCGGGGAGCGGGGGAGACCCGGCCCCGGCCCCGGACGGTTCACCCGCACGGGTGAGGGGGTTTTCCACAACGCCCTGGTTGTCCACCAAGATCCACAGGGTGGGCGGGGACGCGGGACCGTCGGTGCCGGAGGTGGTGCCGGATGGACGCGAAGGGCGTGGCACAGCAGGCATTGGCACAGCGGGCACTGGCGCAGCGGGCCTTGGGGCGGTACGGCGAGGAGCTCGCGACGCGGCGGCTCGCCGAGGCCGGGATGACCGTCATCGCGCGCAACTGGCGGTGCCGGAGCGGGGAGATCGACATCGTCGCCCGGGACGGGGACGCCCTCGTCGTGTGCGAGGTCAAGACCCGGCGGGCGGGGGAGTTCGAACACCCCATGGCCGCGCTGCGGCCCGGCAAGGCCGAACGGCTCCGGCGGCTCGCCGGGCGGTGGATGGCCGATCACGGCGGACCGCCCCCGGGCGGGGTGCGGATCGACCTGGTCGGGATCCTGCTGCCGCGGCGCGGTGCGCCCGTGGTGGAGCACATCAGGGGGGCCGCCTGATGGGGTTCGCTCGAGCCTGTTCGGTCGCCCTCGTGGGCGTCGACGGCGTGGTGGTGGAGGTCCAGGCCGACCTGGAACCCGGGGTCGCAGCCTTCACCCTGGTGGGGCTGCCCGACAAGACCCTGGTCGAGAGCCGGGACCGGGTCCGGGCGGCCGTGGTCAACTCCGGCGCCTCCTGGCCGCAGAAGAAGCTCACCGTCGGCCTCAGCCCCGCCTCGGTACCGAAGTCGGGCGCCGGCTTCGACCTCGCCGTGGCCGTGGCGGTCCTGGGCGCCGCCGAGGTGGTCGACCCCGGTGCGATCGCCGACCTCGTCCTCATCGGGGAGCTGGGCCTGGACGGCCGGGTGCGGCCCGTCCGGGGGATCCTGCCGGCGGTGCTCGCCGCCGCCGAGGCAGGCTACCGGCAGGTCGTGGTCCCGCAGCAGTGCGCGGCCGAGGCCATGCTCGTCCCGGACGTAACGGTGCTCGGTGTGCGGAGCCTGCGGCAGCTGATCGCGGTGCTGACCGGCGGGGAGGTCCCCGAGGAGGATCCGCCGGATCTCCCGGGGCGGCCCGACCCGATGCTGGCCGGGCTGGTCCTGCCGGGCGCCGGACTCGGCGCGGGGGTGGCCCGGGGCGGTGCGGACGGGCGGGACGTTCCCGACCTCGCCGACGTCGCGGGACAGCACGGGGCCCGCCGGGCCCTGGAGATCGCGGCCGCCGGGGGCCACCACCTCTTCCTGAGCGGGCCCCCTGGGGCCGGCAAGACGATGCTCGCCGAACGGATCCCCTGGATCCTGCCGCCGCTCACCCGGCAGGACTCTCTGGAGGTCACGGCCGTCCACTCGGTCGCGGGGATCCTGCCGCCGGGCGAACCGCTCGTCACCCGGCCGCCCTACTGCGCCCCGCACCACTCCGCGACCATGCAGTCCCTCGTCGGGGGCGGGGCCGGAGTGCCGCGGCCCGGGGCGGTGTCGCTGGCCCACCGGGGGGTGCTGTTCCTGGACGAGGCGGCGGAGTTCGGGACCAAGGCCCTGGACGCCCTGCGGCAGCCCCTCGAAGCCGGGCACGTGGTCATCGCGCGGGCCGCGGGGGTGGTGAGGCTGCCGGCCCGCTTCCTCATGGTCCTCGCCGCCAACCCGTGCCCCTGTGGGCGGCACACCCTGCACGGGGCCGGCTGCGAATGCCCGGCCTCGGTGATCCGGCGCTACCAGGCCCGGTTGTCGGGGCCGTTGCTGGACCGGGTGGACCTCCGGGTGGAGGTCGAGCCGGTCACCCGCTCCGATCTGCTGGGGCGCGGTGGCCGGGGCGAAGCCACGACGGTGGTCGCCGAGCGGGTCCGCGAAGCCCGGGACCGGGCGGCGGCCCGGCTGGCGGACACCCCGTGGCGGCGCAACGGCGAGGTGCCGGGGCACGAGATCCGGACCCGCTGGCGGCTCGCCCCCGGCGCGCTGGCCCAGGCGGAGCGGGACCTGGAGCGCGGCCTGCTCACCGCACGGGGCCTGGACCGGGTGCTCCGGGTGGCCTGGACGGTGGCGGACCTGCGCGGCCGCGACCGACCGGACCCGCTGGACGTGGCGCTCGCGCTGGAACTCCGTACGGGCATCGCCCGCGGGGCCGCGGCGGCGATGGGAGCGGGCTCATGAACGGCCCGGACACCTCCGCCGCGGGGCCGGAGCCGGAGTCGGATTGCGGGTCGAGGCCGGGGCGGGGACAGGAGTCCGGGCCGGAGCAGGAGTTCGGGTCGGGGCCGGAGGCGGAGGTGCTGGCGCGGGCCGCGCTCACGCGGGTGCTGGAGCCGGGGGACGAGCACGGGGGGCGCTGGCTGCGCCAGTACGGGGCGGTCGGGCTGATGCGGCTGCTGACCGGTCCGGGGCGGGAGCCCGGGGTGCCGGCAGGGGTCGGCGCCGAGCGGCTCGCCGGATACCGCAGACGGGCGGCGCTGGCCGACCCCCGGCGGGACCTGGCGGTCGCCGCCGAGGCGGGCGGGCGGTTCGTCTGCCCCGTTTCGGCGGAATGGCCGACCCAGTTGGACGACCTGGGGGACGCCCGGCCCGTCGGGCTGTGGGTGCGGGGCGCGCCGAGCCTGCGGACCTGGGCCCTGCGCTCGGTGTCCGTGGTCGGAGCCCGCGCCTGCACGCCCTACGGCGCGCACATGGCCCAGCTCCTCGCCGCCGGGCTCGCCGAGCGCGGCTGGGTGGTCGTCTCGGGCGCGGCGTACGGGATCGACGGGGCCGCCCACCGCGGGGCCCTCGCCGCCGGCGGAGCCACGGCCGCCGTGCTGGCCTGCGGAGTGGACGTGCCCTACCCGCGCGGGCACGCCGGACTGCTCGGCCGGATCGCCGCGCAGGGGCTCGTGCTCGGGGAACTCCCGCCGGGCAGCCACCCCACGCCGAGCCGGTTCGTCCTGCGCAACCGCGTCATCGCCGCGCTGACCCGGGGCACGGTCGTCGTGGAGGCCGCGCACCGCAGCGGATCCCTGGTCACCGCCCGCCGGGCCCTGGCGCTGGGGAGGTTCACCATGGGTATCCCCGGCCCGGCCACCAGCGGGCTCTCGGCCGGGGTGCACGAACTGCTCCGCTCCGAGGCGGTGCTGGTCACGGACGCCGCGGAGGTCGTCGAGCTCGTCGGCGCGATGGGCGAGCTGGCCCCCGAGCGGCGCGGGCCGGTGGTCGCCCGGGACCTGCTGGACCCCGGAACGGCCCGGGTGCTCGAGGCGCTCCCGGCCGGCCGGACCGCCGACGTGGAGGCGGTGGCCCTTGCCACCGGCAAAAGCACCGATGAAGTCATCGGCAGACTGTACGAACTTCACTCTCTGGGGTTCGTCGAACGGCAGGGCGACGGCTGGCGGTTGACTCCGCGGCGGGCGAGAGGAGGCGCACAAACCGGAGGGCCCCGGCGAGGCGGTCGTTGACCTGGGGCGTTCCGGTGGAAGAGTGAAGCCGATGAGAGACGCGGTCTTCCCGGTGGCAGCCGCCGGGACCGTGCGCCAGGCGCCGGTCCCGGGTCGCCCACGCGAGCCGGGGCGCCCTTGCGGGTCCGCGCGATCCCGTACTCTTCGCGCACCGCGACACTTCCGTCACGCTACGCTCCCAACGAATCCGGCTCCGGCAAAGGCGAAGCATGCCCCAGCACACCTCAGGGTCTGACCGCGCTGCGGTGCCCCCCGCTGCGCGCGGCAGCGAGCGGTCCACCGCGCCCTCGTCCCTGGAGGTGCTGTGGCGCTCGTACAAGGACTCGGGTGACGAGCGGCTGCGGGAGCAGCTGATCCTGCATTACTCGCCCCTGGTGAAGTACGTGGCCGGCCGGGTCAGCGTCGGTCTGCCGCCCAACGTGGAACAGGCCGACTTCGTCTCGTCGGGGGTCTTCGGCCTGATCGACGCCATCGAGAAGTTCGACATCGAGCGGTCCATCAAGTTCGAGACGTACGCGATCACCCGGATCCGGGGCGCGATGATCGACGAACTGCGGGCGCTGGACTGGATCCCCCGCTCGGTGCGGCAGAAGGCGCGGGCCGTCGAGCGCGCCTACGCCACGCTGGAGGCGCAGCTGCGGCGCACCCCGACCGAGCACGAGGTCGCGGGGGAGATGGGCATCGGGGTCGAGGAGCTCCACGCGGTCTTCAGCCAGTTGTCGCTGGCCAACGTGGTCGCCCTCGAAGAGCTGCTGCACGCCGGCGGGGAGGGCGGCGACCGGCTCTCCCTGATGGACACGCTGGAGGACACCGCAGCCGACAACCCGGTGGAGGTGGCGGAGGACCGGGAGCTGCGGCGGCTGCTCGCGCGGGCCATCAACACCCTGCCCGAGCGGGAGAAGACGGTGGTGACCCTCTACTACTACGAGGGCCTCACGCTGGCCGAGATCGGCAACGTCCTCGGCGTCACCGAGAGCCGCGTCAGCCAGATCCACACCAAGTCGGTACTGCAGCTGCGGGCGAAGCTGGCCGACGTCGGCCGCTGAGCGTGACAGGGGCCTTGCGGGACCTCCGTAGAGTGGACGCGTGCCCAGGATTCGAGCGGCCTCCGTGGCCGAGCACCGGTCGATGCAACGCGGCTCCCTGCTGGATGCCGCGCGTTCCCTGCTGTCCGAAGGGGGAACGGAAGCGCTGACCTTCCCCGCCCTCGCCGAGCGGACCGGTCTCGCCCGGTCCTCCGTGTACGAGTACTTCCGTTCGCGCGCGGCCGTCGTCGAAGAACTCTGCGCGGTGGACTTCCCCGTGTGGGCCGCCGAGATCGAGGCGGCGATGTCCGAGGCGGCAACGCCGGAGGCGAAGATCGAGGCGTACGTCCGCAGTCAGCTGGGTCTGGTGGGGGACCGCCGGCACCGCGCGGTCGTGGCGATCTCCGCCAGCGAGCTGGACGCGGGAGCGCGCGAGAAGATCCGTGCGGCGCACGGGGGGCTGATCGCGATGATCGTCGAGGCCCTGGGGGCGCTCGGGCAGACCGAACCGAGGCTGGCGGCCATGTTGCTCCAGGGCGTCGTGGACGCCGCCGTCCGCCGGATCGAGGCGGCCTCCGGCGAGGACCCGTCCGTGGTCACGGACGCGGCCGTCGCCATGGCGCTGCGGGGCGTCGGGGGGTAGTCCCCCGCGGGCTCCCCCGAGGGGACCCTTCCCGGCGGGACGGGGCCGGTTCCCGGGTCCCAGGGCAGCAGGCGCGGTGTCGGGCGGGGGACGAGGGCCAAGGGGTTGAGGTACTCCTCGCCCCGCAGGAGGCCCCAGTGGAGGCAGGGGCGCGCGCAGTGCGAGCCGTCCGTGAGGAGGGCCACCACCTGGCCCGCCGTGACGTCGGCGCCTTCCGCCACCAAGGGACGGACCGGTTCGTAGGTCGTGCGCAGCCCGTTCGGGAGGGTCAGGGAGAGGACTCCGCGGCCCGCTACCCGGCCGGCGTAGTGGACCCGGCCCGGGCCGACCGCGCGCAGCTCCGCGCCCACCGCGGCCGCCAGGTCCACCCCGCGGTGGCCCGCCGCGTACGGGGTCGGGGGCGGGTCCCACCAGCGGATCACCGTGAGCGGGGCGGGGAGCGGGCGCGCCGCGCCGCGATCCGCGGCCGACGGGGACCCGGGGGCCCCGGCGGGCACGGAGGTCCTCGTGGACCCGGGGGACCCGGTGGACCCGGCGGACCCGGTGGACGCGGTGGACGCGGCGGGTCCGGCGGACCCCGCGGGGCTCGGGGGGGCCGTCGCCGGGGCGACCGTGAGTGACAGGGACAGCAGCAGGCCGAGCAGGAGAAGGGTCATGCCGCTCAGGGTCCCGCGCGCGGGCGGCGCGCCGCCGGGCCTGTGGACAACCGGTCCCGCGCGGGCGACCGGGCGCCTGTGGACAACGGCGTCACCCGGCATACCACCGGGTCCCGTACACTTCTTGTGGCGATCCGGGTCACCGGGTCGACTTCGCACGCCCCAGCACCGGCCGCTCAGGCCGGGTCACAGCGCCTCTCGGTCCCCTTCGTCGGGGGCAGGGCGCGACAGGGGTGTCAGGAACCAAACCGAGAAAACAAGGAGATGGCCATGGCCGTCGTAACGATGCGGGAGCTGCTGGAAAGCGGCGTCCACTTCGGTCACCAGACCCGCCGCTGGAACCCGAAGATGAAGCGCTTCATCTTCACGGAGCGCAACGGCATCTACATCATCGACCTGCTCCAGTCGCTGTCGTACATCGACCGCGCCTACGAGTTCGTGAAGGAGACCGTCGCCCACGGCGGTTCCATCATGTTCGTCGGTACCAAGAAGCAGGCGCAGGAGGCCATCGCCGAGCAGGCGACGCGCGTCGGCATGCCGTACGTCAACCAGCGCTGGCTGGGTGGCATGCTCACCAACTTCTCCACCGTCTACAAGCGCCTCCAGCGTCTGAAGGAGCTTGAGGCGATCGACTTCGACGACGTCGCGGCGTCGGGTCTCACCAAGAAGGAGCTCCTGGTCCTCTCTCGCGAGAAGATCAAGCTGGAGAAGACCCTCGGTGGTATCCGCGAGATGTCGAAGGTCCCCAGCGCCGTCTGGATCGTCGACACCAAGAAGGAGCACATCGCCGTCGGTGAGGCGCGCAAGCTCCACATCCCGGTCGTCGCGATCCTCGACACCAACTGTGACCCCGACGAGGTCGACTACAAGATCCCGGGCAACGACGACGCGATCCGCTCCGTCGGTCTGCTCACCCGCGTGATCGCCGACGCCGTCGCCGAGGGCCTCATCGCCCGTTCCGGTGCCGCCACTGGCGACTCGAAGCCGGGCGAGAAGGCCGCTGCCGAGCCGCTCGCCGAGTGGGAGCGCGACCTGCTCGAGGGCGAGAAGAAGGCCGACGACGCTGAGGCCGCTCCGGCCGCCGCCGCCGTCGAGACCCCCGCCGCCGAGACCGAGGCCGCTCCGGCCGCCGAGGCCGAGGTTGTCGCCGAGCCCGTCGTCGAGGCTCCGGCCGCCGACGCCGAGCAGGCCTGACCCACTGAGAGCGCCCGGCGTTCACGCGCCGGGCACTCGCAGCACGGACGATGACGGCGGGGGAGGGCCGCGCCACAAGCGCGCCTCCTCCGCCGTTCACCCGTAGATCTACGACTTCGAGAGAGAATCACAGACTCATGGCGAACTACACCGCCGCTGACGTCAAGAAGCTCCGCGAGCTCACCGGCGTCGGCATGCTGGACTGCAAGAACGCGCTGGTCGAGGCCGACGGTGACGTCGACAAGGCCGTCGAGGCGCTCCGTATCAAGGGTCAGAAGGGCGTCGCCAAGCGCGAAGGCCGTTCTGCCGAGAACGGTGCGGTCGTCTCCGTCATCTCCGACGACAACACCTCCGGTGTTCTGGTCGAGCTGAAGTGCGAGACGGACTTCGTCGCCAAGGGCGACAAGTTCCTGGCTGTCACCAACCAGCTTGCCAACCACATCGCCGCGACCTCCCCGGCCGACATCGAGGCGCTGCTCGCGTCCGAGATCGAGTCCGGCAAGACCGTGCAGGCGTTCGTCGACGAGGCCAACGCCAACCTCGGCGAGAAGATCGTCCTGGACCGCTTCGCGCAGTTCACCGGCGGCTACGTCTCGGCGTACATGCACCGCACGATGCCCGACCTGCCGTTCCAGATCGGCGTCCTCGTCGAGCTCGACAAGGAGAACGCCGAGGTCGCCCGCGGCGTCGCGCAGCACATCGCCGCGTTCGCGCCGAAGTGGCTCTCCAAGGACGACGTCCCGGCCGACGTGGTCGAGTCCGAGCGCCGCGTCGCCGAAGAGGTCACCCGCGCGGAGGGCAAGCCCGAGGCCGCCCTCCCGAAGATCGTCGAAGGCCGTGTCAACGGTTTCTTCCGCGACAACACCCTGCTCGGCCAGGCCTACGCCCTGGACGCCAAGAAGTCCGTCCAGAAGGTTCTGGACGAGGCCGGTGTCAACCTGGTGCGCTTCTCGCGCATCAAGGTCGGCATCTGAGTCCGTCCGTACGCGACGGACACCGGACCCCGGTAGGGTCTGAAGCAGTCGCCCGCGTTCGCGCAGGACGACCGCAGATCTGACGAGGAGGCCATTGCCGTAGAGGGAACCGCGAGGACCCACCGGCAATGGCCTTCTTCGTATGTGCACGAGGAGATCTCCATGAATCAGGGCGTGGACACCCACACCGCTTCCGACGACAAGAGCGACCAGGACAAGAAGGGCCGCCGCTTCATGCTGAAGCTGTCGGGCGAGGCCTTCTCCGGTGGCGGAGGACTGGGCGTCGACCCCGACGTCGTCCACGCCATCGCGCGCGAGATCGCCGCGGTGGTCCGCGACGGCGCCGAGATCGCCATCGTGATCGGCGGCGGCAACTTCTTCCGTGGCGCCGAACTCCAGCAGCGCGGCATGGACCGGGCACGGTCCGACTACATGGGCATGCTCGGCACCGTCATGAACTGCCTCGCGCTCCAGGACTTCCTGGAGAAGGAGGGCATCGACTCACGGGTCCAGACCGCCATCACCATGGGCCAGGTCGCCGAGCCGTACATCCCGCTGCGCGCCGTGCGACACCTGGAGAAGGGCCGCGTCGTCATCTTCGGCGCCGGCATGGGCATGCCCTACTTCTCCACCGACACCACGGCCGCCCAGCGCGCCCTGGAGATCGACGCGGAAGCCCTCCTCATGGGCAAGAACGGCGTCGACGGGGTCTACGACTCGGACCCCAAGAAGAACCCCGACGCCGTGAAGTTCGACGCGCTGGAGTACAGCGAGGTGCTCTCCCGCGACCTCAAGGTCGCCGACGCCACCGCCATCACGCTGTGCCGCGACAACAAGCTGCCGATCCTGGTCTTCGAACTGCTCGCCGAGGGCAATATCGCCCGCGCGGTCAAGGGTGAGAAGATCGGCACGCTCGTGAGCGACCAGGGCACCCGGACCTGAGCACTGCGGACCTGGGCACTCCGGGTCCGAGCACCCGCCGCTGGTTCGAGCCCTGCGGGGCCGAGCCGGCCCCGCCCGCCCGAACCATCCATTTCTGACATGCAGGAGCACGTGGTGACCGAAGAGATCCTCCTCGAGGCCGAGGAGAAGATGGAAAAGGCCGTCGTCGTCGCCAAGGAAGACTTCGCCGCGATTCGCACCGGTCGTGCGCACCCGGCGATGTTCAACAAGATCGTGGCGGAGTACTACGGCGCCATCACGCCCATCAACCAGCTCGCCTCCTTCTCGGTTCCCGAGCCGCGCATGGCGATCGTGACCCCGTTCGACAAGAGCGCCCTGCGCAACATCGAGCAGGCCATTCGCGACTCGGACCTCGGTGTCAACCCGAGCAACGACGGCAGCATCATCCGGGTGACCTTCCCCGAGCTGACGCAGGACCGCCGCAAGGAGTACATCAAGGTCGCGCGCACCAAGGCCGAGGACTCCAAGGTGTCGATCCGCGCCATCCGCCGCAAGGCGAAGGACGCCCTCGACAAGCTCGTCAAGGACAAGGAAGCCGGCGAGGACGAAGTGCGCCGCGCCGAGAAGGAGCTCGACGACACCACCGCGAAGTACGTCGCGCAGGTGGACGAGCTCCTCAAGCACAAGGAAGCCGAGCTCCTCGAAGTCTGATGAACGACTCTTCCTGGCAGCCGGAGCCGGTTCCGGCGGGTCCCGCATACGATGCGCAGGTGGGCCCGCACACTCGGCCCATGCCCATCGTGCCCGATGCCGCCGGCCGTGACTTCGACGACCGGGAAGCACGCGATCGGGGGGCCGCCGCTGACGGCGGCTCCCTCTTCCGCGCCGAGACGCCGCCGCAGGAGCCCATGCCCAGCCCCCCGTCGCCCCCGCCTTCGTCGGCGCCGCAGGACCCCACTCCGCCGCCTCAGAAGAAGCGCGCGGGACGGGATCTGCGGGCCGCCATAGGGGTCGGCGTCGGCCTCGGCGCGGTGATCTTCGCTTCCCTGTTCATCGTCAAGGCGGTCTTCGTCGGCGTCGTCGTCGTGGCGGTCGTCGTGGGGCTGTGGGAGCTCACCTCCCGGCTCCAGGAGAAGAAGGGCATCAAGACCCCGCTGGTCCCGCTCGCGATCGGCGGCGCGGCGATGGTCATCGCCGGGTACGTCCGCGGGGCCGAGGGCGCCTGGGTGGCCATGGCCCTGACGGCGCTGGCCGTCCTGGTCTGGCGGATGACCGAACCGCCCGAGGACTACCTCAAGGACGTCACCGCCGGAATCTTCGCGGCGTTCTACGTGCCCTTCCTGGCCACGTTCGTCGCGATGCTGCTCACCCCCGACGACGGGCCGCAGCGGGTCGTCACCTTCCTGGTCCTGACCGTGGTCAGCGATACCGGGGCCTACGCGGTGGGCTGGCGCTTCGGCAAGACCAAGCTCGCCCCGCGCATCAGCCCCGGCAAGACCCGCGAGGGTCTCCTCGGAGCGGTGGCCTTCGCGATGGTGGCCGGCGCGCTGTGCATGGAGTTCCTGATCGACGGGGGCTCGTGGTGGCAGGGCCTGGTACTGGGCTTCGCGGTAGCGGTCAGCGCCACGCTGGGCGACCTCGGCGAGTCGATGATCAAGCGCGACCTCGGCATCAAGGACATGGGCACGCTGCTGCCCGGCCACGGCGGCATCATGGACCGGCTGGACTCGCTGCTTCCCACGGCTCCGGTGGTCTGGCTGCTGCTCGCCGCCTTCGTCGGCGCCGGCTGATCCGGTCCGCCGCCGGCCGATCCGGTGCGCGGCTCCCGGCCGCGGGCTCCTCACCGGCGGAGCCCCGCCGGTCGGGGGCGGCGTACGACGGAAGGCTCCGGCAGGGCCGGGGCGGTTACTCTTGAAGGGCGTGCTGCTTCTGCGGCGCGCCTTTCGTCTTACAAGGAGTACCTGCCATGGCCCGCCCTGTTCCGGGAGAGCTCACTTTCGTCGCCCCCCGTGGAGCGAAGAAGCCGCCCCGGCACCTCGCCGACCTCACCCCCGAGGAGCGCCGGGAGGCCGTCGCCGCGATCGGTGAGAAGCCGTTCCGGGCCAAGCAGCTCTCGCAGCACTACTTCGCCCGGTACGCGCACGACCCGGCGGAGTGGACCGACATCCCGGCCGCGTCCCGCGAGAAGCTCCAGAAGGAGCTGCTGCCGGACCTGATGAACGTCCTGCGGCACATCTCCTGTGACGACGACACCACCCGCAAGACGCTGTGGAAGCTGCACGACGGCACGCTCGTCGAGTCCGTGCTCATGCGCTACCCCGACCGGGTGACCATGTGCATCTCCTCGCAGGCCGGCTGCGGCATGAACTGTCCGTTCTGCGCCACCGGCCAGGCGGGACTCGACCGCAACCTGTCCACCGCGGAGATCGTCCACCAGATCGTCGACGGCATGCGCGCGCTGCGTGACGGCGAGGTCCCGGGCGGTCCGGCGCGGCTGTCGAACATCGTCTTCATGGGCATGGGCGAGCCGCTCGCCAACTACAACCGCGTCGTCGGCGCCATCCGCCGGCTCACCGACCCGGAGCCCGACGGCCTGGGCCTGTCCCAGCGCGGGATCACCGTCTCCACCGTCGGCCTGGTCCCGGCCATGCTGCGGTTCGCCGACGAGGGCTTCAAGTGCCGTCTCGCCGTCTCCCTGCACGCGCCGGACGACGAGCTGCGCGACACCCTCGTGCCCGTGAACACCCGCTGGAACGTGCGCGAGGTGCTCGACGCGGCCTGGGAGTACGCGGAGAAGTCCGGCCGCCGGATCTCCATCGAGTACGCCCTGATCCGCGACATCAACGACCAGGCCTGGCGGGGCGACCTGCTCGGCAGGCTGCTCAAGGGCAAGCGCGTCCACGTCAACCTGATCCCGCTGAACCCGACGCCCGGCTCGAAGTGGACCGCCTCGCGGCCCGAGGACGAGAAGGCGTTCGTGGAGGCCATCGCCCGCCACGGCGTGCCGGTGACCGTGCGCGACACCCGCGGCCAGGAGATCGACGGCGCGTGCGGCCAGCTCGCGGCCTCGGAGCGCTAGTTCTCGCCAGTGGAAGGACAGATTCGGCCGCGGGGTACCCTGTGGCCGAACCAATTTCATATTTCCGACAGGGGAGCGCCACAGCGCTGAGAGTGCGGTAACCGTCACCGCAGACCCTCTGAACCTCGCCCCGGTCATTCGGGGTAGGAAGTTCGGTCACCACTCAAGCTGTTGCGCCCTGCCCGGCGTCCGCTCGACAGAGCGCCGGGCAGGGCCGCGTCTTCTCCTGGACATCCCAGGAGGAATCACCAGTGAGCACCACCAAGAAGCTCGCGGGCGTCGCGCTCGCGGCCGCGCTCGGCGTCAGCACGCTCAGCGCCTGCGGCGGCAAGGCCGAGGACAAGTCCGGGGGCGACGCCCCCGCGTCCAAGACGATCACCCTCGTCTCGCACGACTCCTTCAACGTGACCGACACGGTCCTCAAGGAGTTCGAGCAGGAGAGCGGCTACAGCGTCAAGGTCCTGAAGTCGGGCGACGCCGGCGCCGCGCTGAACCAGGAGATCCTGACCAAGGGCTCCCCGCGCGGCGACGTCTTCTTCGGCGTGGACAACACGCTCCTCTCCCGCGCCCTCGACAACGGCATCTTCACGCCGTACGAGGCCAAGGGGCTGGCCGACGTGAAGCCCGAGTTCGTGCTCGACAAGGAGCACCGGGTCACCCCGGTCGACTCCGGTGACATCTGCGTCAACTACGACAAGGCCTACTTCGCCGACAAGAAGATCGCCCCGCCGCAGACGCTGGACGACCTCGTCAAGCCCGAGTACAAGGACCTGCTGGTCACCGAGAACGCCGCGACCTCCTCGCCCGGCCTCGGCTTCCTCCTCGCCTCCGCCGGCAAGTACGGCGAGGACGGCTGGAAGGACTACTGGAGCAAGCTCAAGGCCAACGGCGTCGAGGTCGTCGACGGCTGGGAGCAGGCCTACAACGAGCGGTTCTCCGGTTCGGCCGGCGGCAAGAAGGCCAAGGGCGACCGCCCGCTGGTCGTCTCCTACGCCTCCAGCCCGCCGGTCGAGGTCCTCTACGGCGAGCCGCAGCCGGCCGAGGCCCCCACGGGCGTCGCGACCGGTACCTGCTTCCGGCAGACCGAGTTCGCGGGCCTGCTGAAGGGCGCGAAGAACGTGGAGGGCGGCAAGGCGCTCCTCGACTTCCTGATCTCCAAGAAGTTCCAGGAGGACATGCCGCTCCAGATGTTCGTGAACCCGGTGACCCGGGACGCGAAGCTGCCGGAGCTGTTCACGAAGCACGGCGTCGTGATCGAGAAGCCGGAGACGGTGACCCCCGACGCCATCGCGAAGAACCGCGACGAGTGGGTCAAGGCCTGGTCCGCGCTCGTCGTGAAGTAGCGGGACCCGTGCACACCGCACCGAAGGAGAGCGGGCGGGCCACGGCCGTCAGGCTCGGTCTGATGGCCGTGCCGCTCGTCTTCTTCGGGCTGTTCTTCGCCTACCCCGTCGCCGCGATCGTCGGACGCGGGCTCAAGACCGACGAGGGCTGGCAGTTCGGCCGGATCGGGGAGGTGCTGGCCCGGCCCGACATCGGCGACGTGCTCTGGTTCACCACCTGGCAGGCGCTCGCGTCGACGGCGCTCACGCTCCTGATCGCACTCCCCGGCGCGTACGTCTTCGCGCGCTTCGAGTTCCCCGGCAAACAGCTGCTGCGGGCGCTGGTGACCGTGCCCTTCGTCCTGCCGACCGTCGTGGTCGGCACCGCCTTCCTGGCGCTGTTGGGGCGGGGCGGTCTGCTGGACGAGCTGGGCGGGATCCGGCTCGACACGACCGTGTGGGCGATCCTGCTCGCGCACGTCTTCTTCAACTACGCCGTCGTCATCCGGACCGTCGGCGGACTGTGGGCGCAGCTGGACCCGCGCCAGGAGGAGGCCGCCCGGGTGCTGGGCGCCGGGCGGTTCGCCGCCTGGCGGCGGGTGACGCTGCCCGCGCTCGCCCCCGCGGTGGCCGCCGCCTCGCTGATGGTGTTCCTGTTCACCTTCAGCTCCTTCGGGGTCGTGAAGATCCTGGGCGGGCCCGCGTACTCCACCCTGGAGGTGGAGGTCTACCGGCAGACCGCGCAGCTCCTGGACCTGTCGACGGCCGCGGTGCTGACGATGGTGCAGTTCGCCGCCATCGGAGTGATCCTCGGCGTGCACGCCTGGACCGTGCGCCGGCGGGAGACCGCGCTGCGGCTCGTGGACCCGGGACGCACCGCGCACCGGCCGCGCGGCTGGGCGCAGCGCTCCCTGCTCGGCGGGGTCCTGCTGACGGTGCTGCTGCTGATCGTGGCGCCCCTCGCCGTGCTGGTCGAGAGGTCGCTCGACGCCCCCGGCGGATACGGGTTCGGCTTCTACCGGGCGCTCCAGGAGGTCGGCCCGGGCGGTGGAACGTTTCTGGTGCCTCCGCTGGAGGCCATCTGGAACTCCCTGCAGTACGCGCTCGCCGCCACCGCCATCGCGCTGGTCGTCGGCGGACTCGCGGCCGCCGCCCTGACCCGGCGCGCGGGCCGCTTCGTACGGGGCTTCGACGTGCTGCTGATGCTGCCGCTCGGGGTGTCGGCCGTGACGGTCGGCTTCGGCTTCCTCATCACCCTGGACGAACCGCCGCTGGACCTGCGGACCTCGTGGATCCTGGTGCCGCTGGCCCAGGCGCTGGTGGGCGTGCCCTTCGTCGTACGGACCATGCTGCCCGTGCTGCGGGCGGTGGACGGGCGGCTGCGGGAAGCCGCCGCCGTGCTCGGGGCCTCGCCGCTGCGGGCCTGGCGGGAAGTGGACCTGCCGATGGTGCGGCGGGCCCTGCTGATCGCGGCGGGCTTCGCCTTCGCCGTGTCCCTCGGGGAGTTCGGGGCGACCGTGTTCATCGCCCGCCCCGACCGTCCGACGCTGCCCGTCGCGGTGGCACGGCTGCTGGGGCGGCCCGGGGAGATGAACTACGGGCAGGCGATGGCCCTGAGCACGATCCTGATGCTGGTGTGCGCGGTGTCGCTGCTCCTGCTGGAGCGACTGCGGTCCGACAAGACTTCCGGAGAGTTCTGATGACACTGCTTCAGCTGGAAGGGGTCTCGGTCCGCTTCGGTGAGCGGGCGGTCGTCGACGCCGTGGACCTGAAGGTCGCCGAGCACGAGACCGTGTGCGTGCTCGGGCCGAGCGGGAGCGGCAAGTCCACCCTGCTGCGGGTGGTGGCCGGGCTCCAGCCCGTCTCGCGGGGGCGGGTGCTGCTCGGCGGCGCCGACCAGGCGGCGGTGCCCGTGCACCGGCGGGGGGTGGGCCTGATGTTCCAGGACCACCAGCTGTTCCCGCACCGGGACGTAGGCGGGAACATCGCGTTCGGACTGCGGATGAGGGGCTCCTCGAAGGAGTCCTCGGGGGACCGGGTCGCGGAGCTCCTGGAGCTGGTCGGGCTCCCCGGGGCCCAGGGCCGGGCGGTGGCCTCGCTGTCCGGCGGCGAGCAGCAGCGCGTGGCGCTGGCGCGGGCGCTGGCGCCGTCGCCGAGGCTGCTGATGCTGGACGAGCCCCTGGGACAGCTGGACCGGGGGCTGCGGGAGCGGCTGGTCGTGGAGCTGCGGGGGCTGTTCTCGCGCCTGGGGACGACCGTGCTGGCCGTGACGCACGACCAGGGGGAGGCGTTCGCGCTGGCCGACCGGGTGGTGGTGATGCGGGACGGGCGGATCGCGCAGGCGGGGACTCCGCTGGAGGTGTGGGAGCGGCCGGCCTCGGAGTTCGTGGCGCGGTTCCTGGGCTTCGAGAACGTGGTGCCGGCGGAGGTGTCGGGCGGGGTGGCGGCCACGCCCTGGGGCGGGGTACCGGTCCCCGCGGGGGCTCCGCAGGGGCCGCGGCGGGTGCTGATCCGGCCGGCGGGCGTGGTGCTGTCGCCCGAGGGGCTCGGCTGCGAGGTGGTGTCCCGGACCTTCCGGGGAAACCACGTCGCGCTGTTGCTGCGGCCGTCGGAGGGGCCGGTGCTGGAGGCGGAGTGCGGGCTGGCCGGGGCTCCGGCCGTCGGGGACCGGGTCGCGGTGGCCTTCGCCCGGGCCGAGGTGGTCGTCCTGCCGGGGGAGTAGGGCGCCGCCGGGCGGGCCCTCGCCCGCCCTGGCCCCGCCCTCGCCCGCCCCCGCCCTCGCCCGCCCCGGCCCTCGCCCGCCCCGGCCCTCCGCGAGGACGCGGCGGCGCCCCGGACCCGTGGCTCAGACGCCCGCGGGGCTGAGTTCCGCGGGCGCCCGCGCCTCGTCGTGGTTGCCGTACCAGGCCACCGCCACCGCGCCGGCGACCGCCAGGACGAAGCCGAGGACCGCCAGCCAGGCCATGCCGGGGCGGGACGCGTCGCCGAGCCACAGGACGCCGATCGCGCCGGGGAGGACGGTTTCGCCGACCACCAGGGCGGCGGTCGCGCCGTTCACCGAGCCGATCTGGAGCGCCACCGTGTGGAGGTACATGCCGCCGGCTCCCGCCAGGACGATGGCGTAGAGGGCCGGGTCCGCGAGGAGCGACGTGAGGGAGAAGGGCTCGATGCCGTTGAGGATGCGGACGCCGACGCCCAGCGCGCCGAAGGCCAGACCCGACAGCAGGCCCGCCAGGATCGCGGCCCGGGCCCCGAGGAGGCGTACCGCCACCGTGCCGCCCACGATGATCAGTACGGTCACCGCCAGCAGCCACCAGTGCGTGGCGGCCGGCGCGTAGTGGCCGCCCTCGTGCCCCGCCGCCGTCGCCAGCAGGACCAGCGCGGCGCAGACCACGCCGATCGAGGTCCATTCCTTGCGCGTCAGCCGGATCCCGAGCATCTTCACGCTCAGCACGGCGGTGATCACCAGGTTGGCGCTGATGACCGTCTGGGAGAGGAACAGCGGCAGGAGGCGCGCGGCCAGGGCCCCCAGGCCGAAGCCCACGAAGTCCAGGATCGTGCCGAGGATGAACTCCCAGGTCATCGCGGCCTTCGCGGTGGACGCGAGGTTCGGGCCGCCGTGCTGGGTGACCCCGGCGGCGGCCGGTGACGTCCGGGCCGCGCGCCGGGAGCCCACGGCTTGCAGGACGGATCCCGTGCCGTAGCAGATGGACGCCGCGATAGCGGTCAGCAGGCCTATGAGCACCCGGGGGCTCCGTTCACGTCTGGCAGGTTTTGCGGTGTGTGCGTACCTCTGCCAGACGTGCGGAACGCCCGGAAAGTTGCCTGGCCGCGGTCAGGACATTGTGGCGAGTACCGCCGGAACCTCGTCCACCGAGTCCACGAGGGCGATCCGCGACTCCATCGCACGGCCGCGCGCCAGCGCCTGGAGCAGCGGCCAGGCCGGCAGGTGCTCGGTCCAGTGGGCCCGGTCGACGAGGATCATCGGCGTGGGCTCGCCCCGCGACGCGTAGTAGTTCGGCGTCGCGTTGTCGAAGACCTCCTGGACCGTGCCCGCCGCACCCGGCAGGAAGACGACGCCGGCGTTGCACCGGGCGAGGAGCCCGTCCTCCCGGGTGGCGTTCGCGAAGTACTTCGCGATGTGCCCGGCGAAGACGTTCGGCGGCTCGTGTCCGTAGAACCAGGTGGGGATGCCCACCGAGTCGGCGCCGGGGGCGGCCGGCCAGCGCTCCCGCACGGCGAAGGCGGCCCGGGCCCAGTCGGAGACGGACGGCGCGAAGGACGGGGCCTCGGCCAGGATCTTCAGCGCTTCGGGCAGGGCGTCGTCGGGGGCCGTGGCGAGGTACGCGCCGAGGTTGGCCGCCTCCATGGCGCCGGGGCCGCCGCCGGTGGCCACGGTGAGCCCGGAGCGGCTCAGGGTCCGGCCGAGTTCCGCCGCGCCCCGGTACGCGTCGTCGCCGCGGGCCATGGCGTGGCCGCCCATCACGCCGACCACGCGGGAGCCGGCGAGGTGCTCGTCGAGGGCGTCGGAGATGGCGTCGTCGTGGAGGGAGCGGAGCATCGAGGAGTAGACGTCCCCGTCCGCCTTGGTCTCCTGGAGCCAGGCGTAGGCCTCGGCGTCCGGGGTGGCCCCGTACCCCTCGGCGAGTCCCGCGAACAGCTCCTCGGCCGTGTACAGGAGGCCCCGGTAGGGGTTGAAGGGCAGGTCGGGGACGGGTGGGAAGACCAGCGCGCCGTCCGCGCGGACCTTCGCCGAGGCGTCGGACTCCATCGCGCAGCCCAGGAACACGGCGGCGGAGGTGTCGGCGGACAGCAGGGCGAAGGTCCGCTCCAGCAGGTTGAGCGACTGGATCCGGTACCCGCTGAGTGAGCCGCGGGCCACGACCCGGTCGAATTCGGCGAGCGTCTCGATCTCGATGTCTGCGTTGACCATTCGGCCCACATTAAGGGCTGCCCGCCTCAGCGGGTCAATGCCAGCGACGTCAGCTGTGCCACACCCCAGACGAGCGGCAGGGCCGCGGCGGTCAGCGCGCCGGCCCGCAAAGTCGCGGCCCCGCGCAGTACTTTGCCCGGGGCTCCGAGCCCGGCCAGGGTCGCGCGGGTGTCGGTGCGGGCCTGGTGCACCTCGACCGCGGATGTGAGGAAGGTCGCGGCCGCGCACAGCACCACCAGGGCGGCGGCGGGCGCGGTGAGCGGGCCGAACGGGACCTGGAGGCCGCCGCGCTCGCGCAGCGCCACGACGCTGAGCGCTCCCGCCCCGACCGCGCACAGGACGCCCAGCGGTGCGCCGAGCCGAGGGGCCTCCTCCTGGAGGGCCCGCCCGGCCAGCAGCCGCAGCGCGCCGGGGCGTACGGCCTGGACGAGCGCTCCGCAGGCGTAGGCGAGGCCGGGACCGGTGAGGGCGAGCCCGACGGCGGTCAGCGCCCAGCCGGCCGGCAGGCCGATACCGGTGGGTCCGGTGGTGGCCAGGGCGGCGAGTCCGCAGGCGGTGACGGCGATGCCCCAGGGAAGGACGGTGTGCGGGGCCGGCCGGGAGTGGGGCCGCAGGGCGAGGGCGGTGGCGGCCGAGGCGGCCACCGGGAGCAGGGCCAGCAGGGTGAGGGCGGCGGCCACGGGCAGGGGCAGCTCGGCGTGGAGCAGCTTCGCCCCGGCTCCGTCGAAGGGCAGCCCCGTGACGTCTCCGCGCAGGTGGAGGAAGACGGCCAGGGCCACGGCGCTGCCGAGGGCGCAGGCGACGGCGGTGGAGAGCGCCGCGACCAGGGTGAGCCGTACGGGTCCCAGCCCGGCCGCGTCCAGCCCTTCCCGGGGCCGGGTCGCCGGGTCGCAGCGGGCCACGGAGACGGCGAACTGGACGGTGACGCCGAGCGGCACCAGGGCCCACAGCAGCTGCGGGAACGATCCGGCGGGCCGGGCCGCGGCCTGCTCGAGCGCGTAGAGCAGCAGGAAGCCGCTGCAGGCGGAAGCCGCGGCGACGAGCAGCCGGCGCAGTTGGACGAGCGGCCTGGAGCCGCGGGCTAGGCGGAGAGCGAGCACGCGGCCTGGTCCTCCGGGGGCTGGGGGAAGACGGTCTGGGGGGAGGCGGCCCCGGCGGGCCGCCCGTCGAGCAGGGCGACGTGCCGGTCGGCGGCGGCCGCGGTCTCCTCGTCGTGGGTGGCCAGCAGCACGGTGATCTCGTGCGAGCGGGCCGCGCTGGTGAGCGTGCGCAGCAGCAGGGCGTGCTCGGAACGGTGCAGGGGGGCCGTGGGTTCGTCCGCGAAGATCACGGCGGGCTCGCTCACGAGGGCGCGGGCGAGGGCGACGCGCTGGGACTCGGCCCGGGTGAGCGCTCCGGGGTGCTTGCGGGCGAAGGCACCGATGTCGAGGCGCTCCAGCCAGGCGCAGGCGGCCCGTTTGGCCTTGCGGTGGCTCGTGCCCGCGATCAGCAGGGGCAGGGCGGCGTTCTCCCACACCCGGAGCTCGGGCAGCAGCTGCGGTTCGGGGCCGATCCAGCCGAAGCGGTCGCGGCGCAGCCGCTCGCGGGCCGATGGGCCCAGGGTGTGCAGGGCGATGCCGTTGAACCAGACCTCGCCCTGTTCGGGCGGCAGCTGTCCCGACAGGCAGCGCAGCAGGGTGGTCTTTCCGCTGCCGCGAGGGCCGGTCACGGCGAGGATCTCACCGGCGCGGACGCCGATCGAGACCCCGATGAGACCGGGCGAACCGCAGTGGGAGTAGTGAAGGGACCGTGCCCACAGGACGTCATCATCCGGTGGGGCGTTGTCCGGAGCCACCATGGCGTACACCTCCGTCCGGGGAACGAAGCGGAACCCGCGTAGGTCACTGGCGCCGCAAGGAGATGTAAAGAGATGAACGTCTTGGATGGTGACAGCACACGGCCCGGACCCCCGCGTTCTCACTCGAACGGAGGATCCGGGCCGGGTGGCCGGACGAGGCGCGGCCGGTGGCCGGCTGCCGGTTAGAGCTTGGTCCAGGCCTCGGTGAGGACGCGGCGCAGGATGCCTTCGATCTCGTCGAAGGTGCCCTGGTCGGCCGTCAGCGGCGGGGCCAGCTGGATGACCGGGTCGCCACGGTCGTCGGCGCGGCAGTACAGGCCGTTCTCGAAGAGGGCCTTGGAGAGGAAGCCGTAGAGCACGCGCTCCGTCTCCTCGTCCGTGAAGGACTCCTTGGTGACCTTGTCCTTGACGAGCTCGATGCCGTAGAAGTAGCCGTTGCCGCGGACGTCGCCGACGATCGGCAGGTCGTGCAGCTTCTCCAGCGTCGAGCGGAAGGCGTCCTCGTTGTCCAGCACGTGCTGGTTGAGGCCTTCCTTGTCGAAGATGTCGAGGTTGGCGAGCGCCACCGCGGAGGACACCGGGTGTCCGCCGAAGGTGTAGCCGTGCAGGAAGGTGTTGTCACCCTTGTAGAACGGCTCCGCGAGCCTGTCGGAGATGATGCAGGCACCGATCGGGGAGTAGCCCGAGGTCATGCCCTTCGCGCAGGTGATCATGTCCGGGACGTAGCCGAACTTGTCACAGGCGAACATCGTGCCGAGGCGGCCGAACGCGCAGATCGTCTCGTCGGAGACGAGCAGGACGTCGTACTCGTCGCAGATCTCGCGGACCCGCTGGAAGTACCCGGGCGGCGGCGGGAAGCAGCCGCCGGCGTTCTGCACCGGCTCCAGGAAGACGGCGGCGACGGTGTCGGCGCCCTCGAACAGGATCTCCTGCTCGATCTGGTCGGCGCACCAGCGGCCGTAGGCCTCGGGGTCGTCGCCGTAGATCGGGGCGCGGTAGATGTTGGTGTTCGGCACCTTGTGCGCGCCGGGGACCAGCGGCTCGAAGGGGGCCTTCAGGGCCGGCAGGCCGGTGATCGACAGGGCGCCCTGCGGGGTGCCGTGGTACGCGACCGCACGCGAGATGACCTTGTACTTGGTGTGCTTGCCCTGCAGCTTGAAGTACTGCTTGGCGAGCTTCCACGCGGTCTCGACGGCCTCGCCGCCACCGGTGGTGAAGAAGACCTTGTTCAGGTCGCCCGGGGCGTAGTGCGCGAGGCGCTCGGCGAGCTCGACGGCCTTGGGGTGCGCGTACGACCAGATGGGGAAGAAGGCCAGTTCCTGGGCCTGCTTGTACGCGACCTCGGCCAGTTCCTTGCGGCCGTGACCGGCGTTGACCACGAACAGGCCGGCGAGACCGTCCAGGTAGCGCTTGCCCTTGTCGTCGAAGATGTAGGTGCCCTCGCCGCGCACGATGGTGGGAACGGGCGAGTTCTCGTACGACGACATGCGGGTGAAGTGCATCCACAGGTGGTCGTAGGCGGTCTTGGAGAGGTCCTGGCTCACGGCTATCGCGTTCCCCACATGTAGGTCTGCTTCTTCAGCTTCAGGTAAACGAAGCTTTCGGTTGATCGCACGCCGGGGAGCGCACGGATCTTCTTGTTGATCGTTTCGAGCAGGTGGTCGTCGTCCTCGCAGACGATTTCCACCATCAGGTCGAACGAGCCCGCGGTCATCACCACGTACTCGCACTCGGCCATGGCGGTCAGTGCGTCGGCCACCGGGTCGAGGTCGCCCTCGACGTTGATGCCGACCATCGCCTGGCGCCGCAGCCCCACGGTGAGCGGGTCGGTGACGGCGACGATCTGCATGACGCCCTGGTCGAGGAGCTTCTGTACCCGCTGGCGCACCGCCGCTTCGGACAGGCCGACGGCCTTGCCGATCGCTGCGTAGGGACGGCGACCGTCCTCTTGCAGTTGCTCGATGATCGCCAGGGACACAGCATCGACCGAAGGGGACGGTTGTCTGTTCCTGGAATCTGCGCTTCGACTGACCACGAGCTCACTCTGCACGAGGAGTCGTCTGTTCCGCAAGACGAGAACGATGTAATTCGTTGTTTGAGGAGTCGGATGTCACTGATTCCGTAGTTCGTGGCGGGTGGCCCTGTCGAAAACGGCGTCCTAGGAGTTAGGCTGGGTAGCTGTCTCATCCATTGGACATGTGATCACGGGAGTGTGGCTGTAGTGACCACCGAACTGCGTCGTCTGCGCAACTACATCGGCGGGGAGTTCAAGGACGCCGCCGACGGGCGGACCACCGACGTGGTCAACCCCGCCACGGGCGAGGCGTACGCGACCGCCCCGCTCTCCGGCCAGGCGGACGTGGACGCCGCCATGGCCGCCGCCGCGGCCGCCTTCCCGGGCTGGCGCGACACGACCCCCGCCGTGCGCCAGAAGGCGCTGCTCAGGATCGCGGACGCTTTCGAGGCGCGTGCCGACGAACTCGTCGCCATCGAGTCGGAGAACACGGGCAAGCCGCTCGGCCTCACGGCCAGCGAGGAGCTGCCGCCGATGGTGGACCAGATCCGCTTCTTCGCGGGCGCCGCGCGCCTGCTGGAGGGCCGCTCGGCCGGCGAGTACATGGAGGGAATGACCTCCATCGTCCGCCGCGAGCCGGTCGGCGTCTGCGCCCAGGTCGCACCGTGGAACTACCCGATGATGATGGCCGTCTGGAAGTTCGCCCCGGCCCTCGCCGCGGGCAACACCGTGGTCCTCAAGCCCTCGGACACCACGCCGGCCTCCACCATCCTGATGGCCGAGATCATCGACTCGATCCTGCCCAAGGGCGTCTTCAACGTCGTCTGCGGCGACCGCGAGACCGGCAGGGCCATGGTCGAGCACTCCACCCCGGCGATGGCCTCCATCACCGGCTCGGTGCGCGCGGGCATGCAGGTCGCCGAGAGCGCCGCCAAGGACGTCAAGCGCGTCCACCTGGAGCTCGGCGGCAAGGCCCCGGTCGTGGTCTTCGAGGACGCCGACATCGCCAAGGCCGCCGAGGACATCGCGGTCGCGGGCTTCTTCAACGCCGGCCAGGACTGCACCGCGGCCACCCGCGTCATCGTCCACGAGTCGATCCACGACGAGTTCGTCGCGGCGCTCGCCAAGAACGCGGCGGACACCAAGACCGGGCAGCCGGACGACGAGGACGTGCTCTACGGCCCGCTGAACAACCCGAACCAGCTCAAGCAGGTCGCCGGCTTCATCGAGCGCCTCCCCGCGCACGCCAAGGTCGAGGCGGGCGGCCACCAGGTCGGCGAGAAGGGGTACTTCTACGCCCCGACCGTGGTCTCGGGCCTCAAGCAGGACGACGAGATCATCCAGAACGAGGTCTTCGGACCGGTCATCACGGTCCAGTCCTTCACGGACGAGGACCAGGCCCTGGAGTACGCGAACGGCGTCGAGTTCGCCCTCGCCTCCTCGGTGTGGACCAAGAACCACGGCCGTGCGATGCGGATGTCCAAGAACCTCGACTTCGGCTGCGTGTGGATCAACACCCACATCCCGCTCGTCGCCGAGATGCCCCACGGCGGATACAAGAAGTCCGGCTACGGCAAGGACCTCTCCGCCTACGGCTTCGAGGACTACACGCGCATCAAGCACGTGATGACCTCGCTCGACGGCTGACCGGTCGCCGCACCGGCCGCACTGATCAGGGCAAGGCCTTGAAGGGGCGGGCAGTAGACAACATGTCTATTGCCCGCCCCTTCGCGTTCGCCGAGGCTTTGCCCATGCCTGAACTCGCCTTCTCCCGCCGCGCGGCGATGCGCGGCCTCGGTGCCGCGGGCCTGCTGGCCGCCCTCACCGGCTGTGGCGTCCCCGCCGCGTACGTCCCCGAGAGCCGGCGGGAGGGCCGGGACCGCTCGGAGCACGACCGTCGCGTCTCCTTCTCCAACTGGCCGCTCTACATCGACACCGACGACGAGGACGAGAGCCGGCGGCCGACGCTGGACGCCTTCTCGGAGAAGACCGGCATCGAGGTCCGGTACACCGAGGAGATCAACGACAACGACGAGTTCTTCGGCAAGGTCAGCCCGGCGCTGATGAACCACCAGGAGACCGGCCACGACGTGCTCGTGGTCAGCGACTGGATGGCCGCCCGCTTCGTCCACCTGGGCTGGGCCCAGAAGATGGACCGCTCGACGCAGGGCAACGTGGCGAAGTACCTGGACCCCCAGCTGCGCTCCCCGGCCTTCGACGAGGGCCGGCTCCACACCGTGCCCTGGCAGTCCGGTATCACCGGCATCGCCTACAACCGCAAGGCGCTCGGCCGGGAGATCAAATCGGTCCAGGACCTGTGGCAGCCGGACCTGGCCGGCAAGGTCACGCTGTTCTCCGGGCTCGACGAGTCCTTCTCCCTGCTGATGCAGGGCGACGGCGTCGACGTCACCCGGTGGACCGAGTCCGACTTCCACCGGATGTGCGACCGGGTGGAGAGCATGGTGAAGAAGAAGCACATCCGCCGCTTCACCGGCAACGACTACACCTCCGACCTCAGCAAGGGCGACGTCCTGGCCTGCCAGGCCTACTCCGGAGACGTGATCCAGCTGCAGGCCGACAACCCCGACATCGAGTTCGTGGTCCCCGAGGAGGGGGCCGAGCTCTGGGCGGAGAGCCTGCTCATCCCCAACCTCGCCCGGCACAAGGCCAACGCGGAGGCCCTGGTCGACTACTACTACGACCCCGCCGTGGCCGCGGAGCTCGCCGCTTCCGTCAACTACGTCTGCCCGGTCCCGGCCGCCCGCGAGGTGCTGGCCGCCTCGGACGACAAGGAGACCGCCGAACTGGCCGAGAACCCGCTGATCTTCCCCGACGAGGAGATGCGCAAGCGGCTCGTCGTGTCCCGCGACATCTCCTCGGCCGAGCGGGCGCCCCTCGCCAAGCGCTGGAACTCCATCGTCGGTCTGTGAGGCGCGGGCGCCCGGTCACGGAGGGGAGCCGGGTCGCGGAAGGGGAGTCGGAACTGAACATGTTCAGAGATTTTGCTGAACATGTTCAGAAATGTGGGTAGGCTTCCTTCCATGAGCGAGAGAAGCGCCCTTGAGCGGCGGATCCGTGCCTGGTTGACCCTGTTCCTCGTCTGCCTGGTGCTCAGTGGGCTCACGGCCTTCCCCCTGGTCAGCGAACTCCACTGGGCCAACGCCCTGATGGACAACGTGTGGCTGCGGCGGGTCGGCGACGGACTGGACGCGGCGGATTCCCAGTACCCCTTCCTCCTCTACGGCACCGACTGGCTCGCCTTCGCCCACCTGGTGATCGCCGTCTTCTTCTACGGGGTCCACCGCGACCCGGTCCGCAACATCTGGATCGTGGACGCCGGCATCATCGCCTGCGCCGGCATCATCCCGCTGGCCCTGATCTGCGGCCCCATCCGGGGCATCCCCTTCTGGTGGTCGGTGATCGACATGTCCTTCGGGGTCTTCGGGGTGGTCCCCCTGCTGGTCCTGCGCCGCATGATCAAGCGTCTCGAGGCCGCGACGGCGGCCACCGGCGCGGCCCCGGCCCCCGGGCCCGCCCCGGCGGCCGAGGTCCCTCAGGCCGTCACCGGCCGAGCTCGGCCCGTACGGCTTCCAGCGCGTCCATCCGGTTCGTCGTGATCGAGTCGACCCCGGCCCTGATCAGCCTGCGCATGGACCTCCTGGTGTCCGGGGTCCAGGCGGACACCAGCAGGCCGTCGCGGTGCAGGGCGTCCACCAGCTCCCGGCCGACCAGCCCGAAGCGGTAGTTGAGGAAGCTCGGGGCCACCGCGTCGATCAGCACCCGGCGCGGCGGTGAGAGCGTGGTCCAGGTCAGCGCGATCTCGGCGCCCGGATCGGCGGCGCGCACCGCCAGCATGGTGTCCGGGCCCGCGCAGTAGTACGTGCGCTCGCGCGCCCCGCACTCGCGGACCTGGCCGACGACGGTCCGCACGGACTCGGCGGCCGCCCCCGGCAGGTCGATCATGACCCGGCCCGCGCCGGCCGCCATCAGGGCGTCGCGCAGGGTGGGGACCTGGCCGTCCGTCAGCTCCTTGAGCTGGGCGGCCGTGACGCCGTCGAGCCGGACGTCGTGGCCCCACAGCCGCCGGAGGTCCTCGTCGTGGAGCAGGACGGGGACCCCGTCGCGGGTCATCCGCACGTCGATCTCCACCGCGTCCGCCCCGCGGGCGAACGCGGAGCGGATCGAGGGGAGGGTGTTCTCGCGGACGCGGTAGGGATCCCCGCGGTGGCCTACGGCAGTCAGGATGCGCATGCACCCATTCTGCGCAGCCGTCAGGAGGTCAGCCAGGCGGCGGTGTACGTGTCGATCTCGGCGGCGAGCTTCGCCTTGCCCGCCGGGTCCAGGAACGAGGCCTCCACGGCGTTCTTCGCGAGCTGCGCGAGGCCGAGCTCGTCGAGCTCCAGCAGCCGGGCGGCCACCGCGTACTCGTTGTTGAGGTCCGAGCCGAACATCGGCGGGTCGTCGCTGTTGATGGTGACGAGGACTCCGGCCGCCACCATCTCCTTGACCGGGTGCAGGTCGAGGTCGGTGACCGCGCGGGTGGCGATGTTGGAGGTCGGGCAGACCTCCAGCGCGATGCGGTGCTCGGCGAGGTAGGCGAGCAGCTCGGGGTCCTGCGTGGCGCTGGTGCCGTGGCCGATGCGCTCGGCGCCCAGCTCGCGGATGGCGTCCCAGATGCTCTCCGGGCCGGTGGTCTCGCCGGAGTGCGGCACGCTGTGGAGACCGGCGGCGCGGGCCGCGTCGAAGTACGGCTTGAACTGCGGGCGCGGTACGCCGATCTCGGGGCCGCCGAGGCCGAAGGAGACCAGGCCCGCGGGGCGCAGGTCGACGGCGAGGCGCAGGGTCTCCGCGGCGGCGTCCAGGCCGGCCTCGCCGGGGATGTCGAAGCACCAGCGCAGGATGACGCCGAGCTCGGCCTCGGCGGCCTCGCGGGCGTCCTCGATGGCGGCCATGAAGGCCTTCTCGTCGATGCCGCGGCGGGTGGAGGAGTACGGGGTGATGGTCAGCTCGGCGTACCGGATGTTCTGCCGGGCCATGTCACGGGCCACCTCGAAGGTGAGGTGGCGTACGTCGTCGGGGGTGCGGACCAGGTCGACGACGGAGAGGTAGACGTCGATGAAGTGCCCGAAGTCGGTGAAGGTGAAGTAGTCGGCGAGGGCCTCCGGGTCCGTCGGCACCTTGGAGTCGGGATGCCGGGAGGCGAGTTCGGCGACGATGCGGGGCGAGGCCGAACCGACGTGGTGGACGTGCAGTTCGGCCTTGGGCAGCCCCGCGATGAAGGGGTGCAGGTCGGGCATGAGGGTGCCTCCGGGAGGGCGCGGTGCGGACGGAACGGCCTTCATCGTAGGCAGGACCGGGGGTGTCCGAGGCAGCGCATAGCATGGCTGTACGAGAGGGGGGCGCCTTATGACCGAACAGAGCCCCGAGCCGCGAGACCCGTGGGCGCCGCCGGAGCGGCCCGCGGTCGATCTGGGCAAGCAGCAGGGCACGCCGGGCGGGTCGGGGGTCCACGACCAGCCGACGATCGCGGGCATGACGGGTGCGCCCGCGGACACGGCGATATCCGGCCAACCGCCCACGGCCCCGGCCGCGTCGGCTCCCGCGCCCCAGCCGGGCCCGCCGCCCGCCTACGGGTACCCGGCCCAGCCGGATCCCGGCGGCTACGGATACCCGGCGCAGCCGCCGGCCCCCGCCGGGTACGGGTACCCCGCGCAGCCGCCGGCCCCGCAGGCGGGGTACGCCGGTTACCCGGCCTACCCCGGGTACCAGGGCCACCCCGGGTACCCGTACGCGCCCAAGAGCAACGGCTTCGGGATCACCGCGCTCGTGCTCGGGATCATCGCCGTGATCAGCTGCTACGGCGGCATCCTGTTCGGGATACCCGCCGTCATCTTCGGTGTGCTGGGCCGCGGCAAGGCCAAGCGCGGCGAGGCCGACAACGACGGGATGGCGCTGGCCGGCATCATCACGGGCGCGGTCGGCATCGTGGTGAGCTGCGTGTTCATCGCGATCGCCGTCTTCGCCCTCATGCTCGGCGACCCCGATTCCGGCTTCGAGTCGGACTACTCGACTCCGTACGAGAACACCAAGGTCGTCTACCAGGGCTGAGGCGCCGGGCCCGCACGGGCAGCGCGAAGGGGCCGGGCCGGAGCATCACGCTCCGGCCCGGCCCCGTTCCACGGGTGTGCCCCCGCCCCCGCCCCCGCGCGACCGATGGACGGTCCGGGTCCGGGTCACGCCTCGGCGCGCAGCCGCTCCCGGGCCTCCATCAGGGCGAATCCCAGCAGGTTCAGCCCGCGCCAGCGCGCCGGGTCCAGCGCGCGCTCGTCGTCGGCGGCGAGGCCTATGCCCCAGATCCGGTCCATCGGGCTGGCCTCGACCAGCACCCGGTCCCCGGTGCTCAGCAGGTACGACTTCAGTGCCGGCCCGGAGCCGAACTTGTGCACGCTGCCCTCCACCACCAGCGCGAACCGCTCCCGCTGCCACACGGCGTCGTCGAAGGCGCGCACCAGCCGTCCGGCCTTCTTCGCCTCGGCGGGGGTCTTCGCCTCCAGCGCCGCCCGCTCGGCCGCGGCGTCGCCGAAGAGCCGCGCCTTTCCGGCCATCATCCAGTGCTCCGCGGTGGCGTACCTCACGTCACCCACGGTGAACTCGGACGGCCACCACTGGCTGAGACAGCTCGGCCCGAGGCTTCCGTCAGGCCGCGGGCGGTGTCCCCAGAACGGCAGGAACTTCACCCGCTCACCCCGGCTGACCTGCCCGATCAGTTCCTCGATCATCTCCATGCACGCGAGTCTGGCAGGAGCCACTGACACTTCGTACGGGTTTTCGGGCGCGCCTCGACACATGGTCGACCGATTCCGTCGCGTAATCAAAAGGCAACAACGGAATCACTTGGCCGAGGGGTCTACCTCTGTCAGGATCGGCACTCAATTCGAGCTGTTGCTCGAACTGTAGCTACGGAGAGCGTGAGAGCGTGATGGGCAACCGCTTCCAGGTCAAGGTCCAGGTCAAGGACCGCTTCGCCGCGGGCGCGCAGTACATCGACGGGCAGCTGCGGCCCGGCACCTCGGGCAGATCACACACCGTGATCGACCCCGCGACGGGTGAGGAGGTGCTCACCTACGAGCTGGCCTCCACCGCGGACGTGGACGCGGCCGTCGCCGCCGCGAAGCGAGCCTTCCCCGGCTGGTCCGGCGCCACCCCCGGCGAGCGCTCCGAGGCGCTGCACCGGCTGGCGGCCGTGCTGGCGGAGCGGGCCGGGGAGTTCGCGGAGGCGGAGTCCCTGCAGTGCGGCAAGCCGGTCAAGCTGTCGACGGAGTTCGACGTGCCGGGGACGATCGACAACACCGCGTTCTTCGCTGGAGCCGCGCGCCACCTCCAGGGGCAGGCCGCCGCCGAGTACTCCGGGGACCACACCTCGTACGTGCGCCGGGAGGCGATCGGGGTCGTGGGCTCCATCGCGCCCTGGAACTATCCGCTGCAGATGGCCGCCTGGAAGATCCTTCCGGCGATCGCCGCGGGCAACACCATCGTCCTCAAGCCCGCGGAGCTCACCCCGCTCACCTCCCTGATGTTCGCCCAGGCGGCCAAGGAGGCGGGCCTGCCCGACGGCGTGGTCAACATCGTCACGGGAGCCGGCCGGGACGCGGGCGAGCACCTGGTGGGCCACCCGGACGTGGTGATGACCTCCTTCACCGGTTCCACCGCCATCGGCAAGCGGGTCGCCGAGATCGCCACCGCCACCGTCAAGCGGCTGCACCTGGAGCTCGGCGGCAAGGCCCCGTTCCTGGTCTTCGACGACGCCGACCTGGAGGCCGCCGCGCACGGAGCCGTCGCGGCCTCCCTCATCAACACCGGGCAGGACTGCACGGCCGCCACCCGCGCCTACGTTCAGCGCCCGCTGCACGACGCCTTCGTCGCGAGGGTCGCCGAGCTGATGGAGACCGTCCGCGTCGGAGACCCCTTCGACCCGGACACCGACCTCGGCCCGCTGGTCTCGCACGCCCAGCGCGACCGGGTCGCCGGTTTCGTCGAGCGCGCCCGCGCGTACGCCACCGTCGTCACCGGCGGCGAGATCCCCGAGGGGGACCTCGCGGACGGCGCGTACTACCGGCCGACCCTGATCTCCGGCGCGGCCCAGGACAGCGAGGTGGTCCAGTCCGAGATCTTCGGCCCGGTCCTCGTCGTCCTGCCCTTCGACACCGACGACGAGGGCATCGCGCTGGCCAACGACACCCCGTACGGCCTCGCCGCCTCCGCCTGGAGCCGGGACGTCTACCGGGCGAACCGCGCCACCCGCGAGCTCAAGGCGGGCTGCGTCTGGGTCAACGACCACATCCCGATCATCAGCGAGATGCCGCACGGGGGCTACAAGGCCAGCGGCTTCGGAAAGGACATGAGCACGTACTCCTTCGAGGAGTACACGCAGGTCAAGCACGTGATGTACGACAACACCGCGGTGGCTGCGAAGGACTGGCACCGCACGATCTTCGGGGACCGCACCTAACACTTCGCGGCTGCCGCCGCGGGGCATTCGCCGCCCGACCAGCGGCCCGCACCCATCCCGAAAGGGCACCTCCCATGGAGCAGTTCGAGCCCGACCGCCTCTCGGCGGCGCAACTCGCCGCGATGCGACGCAGTATCGACAGCGGGCGCGGCGCCCTCACCCGCCGTTCGCTGCTGCGCGCCTCCGGAGTCGGAGCGCTCACCCTCGGCGGCCTGTCCGCCGTCGCCGGCTGCGGCATCCCGCCCGCCAAGCGCGAGGGCGAGGCGGCCACGGCCTCCGACGACCACTCGGAGCAGGAGAAGGAGCTCAACTTCTCCAACTGGACCGAGTACATGGACACCAGCGAGGACGAGAAGTCCCGTCCCACGCTGGAGGAGTTCACCCAGCGGACCGGGATCAAGGTCAAGTACACCGAGGACATCAACGACAACGTCGAGTTCTTCGGCAAGATCCGTCCGCAGCTCGCGGCCGGCCAGGACACCGGCCGCGACCTGATCGTGGTCACCGACTGGCTGGCCTCGCGCATCATCCGCCTGGGCTGGGCGCAGAAGCTGGACGCGTCCCGGCTCCCGCACGCCTACGCCAATCTGATCCCGCAGTTCCGCAACCCCGACTGGGATCCGGGCCGCGCGCACAGCTACCCGTGGACCGGCATCGACACCGTCATCGCCTACAACACCAAGGCCACCGACGGCAAGAAGGTCGACTCCGTCACGCAGCTGCTCGACGACCCCTCCCTCAAGGGCCGCGTCGGCTTCCTCACCGAGATGCGCGACAGCGTCGGGATGACGCTCCTGGACCAGGGCAAGGACCCGGCGAACTTCACCGACGCCGACTACGACGCGGCGATCGGGCGGCTCCAGAAGGGCGTCGACAAGAAGCAGATCCGCCGCTTCACCGGCAACGACTACACCGCGGACCTCGACAAGGGCGACCTCGCCGCCTGCCTGGCCTGGGCGGGCGACGTCATCCAGCTCCAGGCCGGCAACCCGGACATCCAGTACGCGATCCCGGCGGCCGGCTACATCACCTCGAGCGACAACCTCCTGGTCCCCGTGAAGGCCCGGCACAAGGCCAACGCGGAGAAGCTCATCGACTACTACTACGAGCCGGCGGTGGCCGCCCAACTGGCCGCGTTCATCAGCTACGTCTGCCCGGTCGAGGGCGTCAAGGACGAGCTGGCCAAGATCGACCCGGCGCTCGCGGACAACGTCCTGATCGTCCCGGACAAGGAGATGGCCGCCAAGTCGCACGCCTTCCGCTCGCTCACCAGCGCGGAAGAGACGGCGTACGAGGAGAAGTTCGCCAAGCTCATCGGAGCCTGAGGGATCCCGCCGCCACCGGCACCCCCACCGGCACCTGCCCCTTCCACGACACCACCACCGAAGGCCCAGGCCCATGACTGACAAGACCGCGAGCGGCGACGTCCGACTCGCCGGGATCAGCAAGCACTACGGTTCCTTCACCGCAGTGCAGCCGCTGGATCTCACCATCCCCCAGGGTTCCTTCTTCGCCCTGCTCGGCGCCTCCGGCTGCGGGAAGACCACCACCCTGCGCATGATCGCCGGCCTGGAGGAGCCCTCGACCGGCACCGTGAGCCTCGGCGACCGCGAGGTCACCCACCTGCCGCCGTACAAGCGGCCGGTCAACACGGTCTTCCAGAGCTACGCGCTCTTCCCGCACCTCGACGTCAGCGAGAACATCGCCTTCGGGCTGCGCCGCCGCGGCATCAAGTCGGTCAAGAAGCAGGTCGACGACATGCTGGAACTGGTCCAGCTCGGCCAGTTCGCCGGGCGCAAGCCGCACCAGCTCTCCGGCGGCCAGCAGCAGCGCGTCGCCGTGGCCCGCGCGCTCATCAACCACCCGCAGGTCCTCCTCCTCGACGAACCGCTCGGCGCCCTCGACCTCAAGCTGCGCCGGCAGATGCAGCTGGAGCTGAAGAGGATCCAGACCGAGGTCGGCATCACCTTCGTGCACGTCACGCACGACCAGGAGGAGGCCATGACCATGGCCGACACGGTCGCGGTGATGAACGGCGGCCGGGTCGAGCAGCTCGGCGCCCCCGCCGAGCTGTACGAGAACCCGAAGACGACGTTCGTGGCGAACTTCCTCGGCACCTCCAACCTCATCGAGGCCGAGGTCCTGGAGGCCGGTCCGGCCGACGTCGTGGTCGGCTCGGCGGGCACGAAGCTCCGCGTCCCGGCCGGGCGGTGCTCGACCGCACCCCGCGCCGGCGGAAAGCTGCTGGTCGGGGTGCGCCCGGAGAAGATCTCCCTGGTCCACGCGGACGAGGCGGACACCATAGCGGCCGGCCGCAACAAGATCGCGGGCAAGATCGCCGAGTCCTCCTTCATCGGCGTCTCCACCCAGTTCGTCATCGACAGCCCGGTCTGCTCCGAGCTGGAGGTGTACGTCCAGAACATCGAGCGCGACGCCCGCCTGGTCCCCGGCGCCGAGGTGATCCTGCACTGGAACCCGGCGCACACCTTCGGCCTCGACGCCGACCAGGACATCGACGCGGGCATCGAGACGGTCGAGGAGGGCGCATGACCGCCCCCGCCCCCGCCCCCGCCGCGGTGTCGCGGGCCGTGGCCGGCGACGGGCCCCCGGTCCACAAGCCGTCCCTGCGCAAGCGCCTGGTCCCGTACTGGCTGCTGCTCCCGGGCATCCTGTGGCTGTTCGTCTTCTTCGTGCTGCCGATGATCTACCAGGCCTCGACCTCGGTGCAGACCGGCTCCCTCGAAGAGGGCTTCAAGGTCACCTGGCACTTCCAGACCTACTGGGACGCCTTCACCGACTACTACCCGCAGTTCCTGCGCTCCCTGCTCTACGCCGGCACCGCGACCGCGCTGTGCCTGCTGCTGGGCTATCCGCTGGCCTACCTGATCGCCTTCAAGGCCGGCCGCTGGCGCAACCTCCTGCTGGTGCTGGTCATCGCCCCGTTCTTCACCAGCTTCCTGATCCGCACCCTCGCCTGGAAGACGATCCTGGCCGACGGCGGCCCCGTGGTCGGCGTCCTGAACTCGATCGGCTTCCTGGACGTCACCAGCTGGCTCGGCATGACCGAGGGCGACCGCGTCCTCGCCACGCCGCTCGCGGTCGTCTGCGGCCTGACGTACAACTTCCTCCCCTTCATGATCCTGCCGCTCTACACCTCGCTGGAGCGCATCGACACCCGCCTCCACGAGGCGGCCGGGGACCTGTACGCCCGCCCCGCCACGGTCTTCCGCAAGGTGACCTTCCCGCTGTCCATGCCGGGCGTGGTCTCCGGAACCCTGCTCACCTTCATCCCGGCGAGCGGCGACTACGTCAACGCCGAGCTGCTCGGCTCCACGGACACCCGGATGATCGGCAACGTCATCCAGTCGCAGTACCTGCGCATACTGGACTATCCGACGGCGGCCGCGCTGTCCTTCATCCTCATGGCCATCGTGCTCGTCATGGTCACCATCTACATCCGCCGAGCGGGGACGGAGGACCTGGTCTGATGAAGAACGCCACCACCTGGCTGCGCCGCAATCTGGTCGTGATCGCGGGCCTCGGCACGCTCGCGTACCTGATCCTGCCGAACGTCGTCGTCACGGTCTTCTCCTTCAACAACCCCGCCGGGCGCTTCAACTACGCCTGGCAGGAGTTCTCCCTCGACGCGTGGAAGGACCCGTGCGGAGTCGCCGACATGTGCGCCTCCCTCTCGCTCTCCCTCCAGATCGCCCTGTGGGCCACCATCGGAGCGACCGTCCTGGGCACCGCGATCGCCTTCGCGATGGTCCGCTACCGCTTCCGGGGGCGCGGCGCGGTCAACTCGCTGATCTTCCTGCCGATGGCCATGCCCGAGATCGTGATGGCCGCCTCGCTGCTCGCCCTCTTCCTCAACATGGGCGTCCAGCTGGGCTTCTGGACGATCCTGATCGCCCACGTCATGTTCTGCCTCAGCTTCGTCGTCGCCGCCGTCAAGGCCCGCGTCCTGTCCATGGACCCCCGGCTGGAGGAAGCCGCCCGCGACCTCTACGCCGGTCCCGTGCAGACCTTCCTGCGGGTGACCCTGCCGATCGCGGCCCCCGGGATCGCGGCGGGCGCGCTGCTCTCCTTCGCGCTCTCGTTCGACGACTTCATCATCACCAACTTCAACTCGGGCAACACCGTCACCTTCCCCATGTTCGTGTGGGGATCGGCCCAGCGCGGTACGCCTGTGCAGATCAACGTCATCGGTACGGCGATGTTCGTCATCGCGGTGCTGGTGGTCCTCGCCGGCCAGATGGTCGGCAACCGCCGCAAGAAAGCACAGCCCAAGTAACACGGGGCAGCACCTGTTGGGAGTTGGAAGACATGGCCCCAGACGCCATGCGCACCGCTGCACGATCCCTTTCCGAGGCGAAGCCGGTCTCGTACTGGCTGGACGACCCCGGCAAGCCCGCCGCCGAGCCCGCCCTCACCGGGGACGAGCACTGCGACCTGCTCGTCATCGGCGGCGGCTACAGCGGTCTGTGGACCGCACTGCTCGCCAAGGAGCGGGACCCCGCCCGGGACGTCGTACTGATCGAGGGGCACGAGGTGGGCTGGGCCGCCTCGGGCCGCAACGGCGGCTTCTGCGCCGCCTCCCTCACCCACGGCCTCGCCAACGGGATGGCCCGCTGGCCCGACGAGCTGGCCACGCTGGAGGAGCTCGGCGCCCGCAACCTCGACGCCATCGAGGCCGCCGTCGCCCGCTACGGCATCGACTGCGACTTCGAGCGCAGCGGCGAGATCGACGTGGCCACCGAGCCGCACCAGGTCGAAGAGCTGCGCGAGCTCCACGAGGAGGCCGGGAAGCTGGGCCTCGCGGGGCGCTCCGAATGGCTGGATCGCGACGCCCTGCGCGCCGAGGTCGACTCCCCGACCTTCCTCGGCGGGATCTGGGACCGCGACGGCGTCGCCATGCTCAACCCGGCGAAGCTCGCCTGGGGCCTGAAGCGGGCCTGCACGGACCTCGGCGTGCGGGTCTACGAGAACACGCGCGGCCTGGACCTGGTGGGCTCGGGGGCCGGGATGGCGGTGCGCACCCCCTACGGGCGGGTCTTCGCCCGCCGGGTGGCCCTCGGCACCAACATCTTCCCGTCGCTGGTCAAGCGGGTACGCCCGCTCACCGTCCCGGTCTACGACTACGCCCTGATGACCGAGCGGCTCTCCGAGGAGCAGCTGGAGTCGATCGGCTGGAGGAACCGGCAGGGACTCGGCGACAGCGCCAACCAGTTCCACTACTTCCGGATCACCCCCGACCGGCGGATCCTGTGGGGCGGCTACGACGCGATCTACCCGTACGGCGGCAAGCTCGACCCCGCGCACGACCACCGGCCCGAGACCTACCTCAAGCTCGCCGAGCAGTTCTTCACCTGCTTCCCGCAGCTGGAAGGGTTGAAATTCAGCCACGCCTGGGGCGGGGCGATCGACACCTGCTCCCGCTTCTCGGCCTTCTTCGGCACCGCGCACAAGGGGAAGGTGGCCTACGCGGCCGGCTTCACCGGGCTCGGCGTCGGCGCCACCCGCTTCGGCGCCGACGTGATGCTGGACCTCCTGGCGGGGGAGCGGACCGAGCGCACGGAGCTGGAGATGGTCCGCTCCAAGCCGATGCCCTTCCCGCCGGAGCCCTTCGCCTGGACCGGGATCACGCTCACCAAGTGGTCCCTGGCACGGGCGGACCGCACGGGCGGGCACCGGAACCTGTGGCTCAAGGCGCTGGACCGCCTCGGCCTCGGCTTCGACAGCTGACGCCGGGCGGCGTCGCGGCCGCCTCCGCCGCCTGACCCTGTGACCCGGTTCACTGCCATGGAGTAACGCAACCCGCGTCATACCCGAGCCCGGCCCCGCTCTCTGCTGTGGAGAACCCTTCACCGCGCACAGAGAGAACGGAGGCCGGGCGATGGCGATCCCCGGGGACGAAGCGGCCGTGCAATGGCTGGTCTCGGCGGCACCCGATCCGCAGGCCTGCCGGCGGGAGTGGGAGCGCAACCCCCTCGGGGTCGCCCTGCTGCCCGCCGGCCGGCGCTGGGACGTACTGATCCTGCCGGGCGACCTGGGGCAGACCGCCCTCGGTGTGCTCGGCCTCCTGACGGACCTGCCCGGCCCGGTGCTCGCCGATTTCGACGACACCCGGCTGGGCTTCTTCGTCCCCCCGGGCACGGCCTCCCGCTGGATCGGGACGGGCGTCCGGGGAGCCGGGCGCGGGACCTGGATCGTGGTCCCCTATCCCGGCCGGGCCACGGGCGGGGTGCGCTGGCTGGTGGTCCCCGACGGGCGGGGCACGCTCACCGATCCGGTGCTGCTGGAGCTCGCGATGCACGAGGCGGCGGCGCGCGCCCTGGGCCGGAGGGGCGGGAAGTCTTGACAAGGGGATTGGTCTGGACCATGTTGGGCGCGCCCCCCTCCACCACCTGTGGCCTGGCTCCATCCCCCCATGCACCGGAGGCAGTTGTGCGCGCACCAAGAGGCGCCGTCAGAAGAACGGCCCTGTCCCTCCTCACCGCCGCCGCCCTCGCGGCGGCCGGCCTCCTCGCCACCGGCCCGTCCGCCGCGGCGGCGGACGCCGACCTCGTCCGCAACGGCGGCTTCGAAGCCGGGCTCGACGGCTGGAGCTGCTCGGCCGCCGGCGGATCCGTCGTCAGCACCCCGGCCCACGCGGGGAGTTCCGCCCTCAAGGGCACCCCGGCCGGGCAGGACAACGCCCGCTGCTCCCAGACCGTCACCGTCAAGCCCGACTCCGCCTACGCGCTGACGGCCTGGGTGCAGGGCGCGTACGTCTACCTCGGCGCCACCGGCACCGGGACCACGGACGTGCAGACCTGGACCCAGACCCCGGGCGCCTGGAAGCAGCTGAGCACGAGCTTCCGTACCGGACCGGGCACCACGTCGGTGACCGTGTACACCCAGGGCTGGTACGGCCAGCCGCCGCACTTCACCGACGACGTCACCCTCGTCGGCCCCGACCCCGGCGGCTCCGGCCCCGGTCAGCCCCAGCCCCCGGCCGCCCCCACCGGCCTGACGGCCTCGGCGGCCTCCCCGGCCTCCGTCGGCCTGAGCTGGACGGCGGCGGCCGGCGCCACCTCGTACAAGGTCTACCGCGACGGCTCCAACCCGACGTCCGTCACCGGCACTTCGGCGACCGTCACCGGCCTCACCGCCTCCACCGCCTACTCCTTCCAGGTCAGCGCGGTCAACGCGGCCGGCGAATCCCCGAAGGGCACCGCCGTCGCGGTGACCACGCCGGGCGGCGGCGACCCGGGCAACCCCGGGCTGCCCGCGCACGCCCTCGTCGGCTACCTGCACACCAGCTTCGCCAACGGCTCCGGCTACGTCCGGATGGCCGACGTGCCCGCCTCGTGGGACGTCATCAACCTGGCCTTCGGCGAACCGACTTCGGTGACCTCGGGCGACATCCGCTTCCAGCTCTGCCCGGTGAGCGAATGCCCGAACGTCGAATCGGCCGCGGAGTTCAAGGCGGCCGTCAAGGCCAAGCAGGCCGCGGGCAAGAAGGTCCTGATCTCCATCGGCGGCCAGAACGGACAGGTCCAGCTGGGCACCACGGCCGCCCGTGACACCTTCGTCTCCTCCGTCAGCAGGATCATCGACGAGTACGGGCTCAACGGCCTCGACATCGACTTCGAAGGCCACTCCCTCTCGCTGGCGACGGGGGACACCGACTTCCGGGCCCCCACCACCCCGGTGATCGTCAACCTGATCTCCGCCGTCAAGACCCTCAAGGCCAGGTACGGACCGGACTTCGTCCTGACCATGGCCCCCGAGACCTTCTTCGTCCAGCTCGGCTACCAGTACTACGGCTCCGGCCCCTGGGGCGGCCAGGACCCGCGAGCGGGCGCCTACCTCCCGGTCATCCACGCCCTGCGCGACGACCTCACCCTGCTCCACGTCCAGGACTACAACTCGGGCTCGATCATGGGCATCGACAACCAGTACCACTCCATGGGCGGCGCCGACTTCCACATCGCCATGACCGACATGCTGCTCACCGGCTTCCCCGTCGCGGGGAACACCTCCCGCGTCTTCCCGCCGCTGCGCCCGGAACAGGTCGCCATCGGCCTCCCGGCCACCACCAACGCGGGCAACGGGCACACGTCCCCGGCGGAAGTGACCAAGGCGCTGGACTGCCTGACGAAGCACACCGGCTGCGGCTCCTACCAGACCCACGGCACCTGGCCCGCGCTGCGCGGCCTGATGACGTGGTCGGTCAACTGGGACCGCTTCGGCGGCTGGGAGTTCTCGAAGAACTTCGACGCCTACTTCGGCGGCTGACGGGCCGGGTCCGCCCCCGTCACCGCCACCGCGTCCGCCCCTGCCCCTGCCGCCGCGTCCGCCCCGTCCCCGGGAACCGTCACGGCCGGACCGCGCCCCCCGGGGACCGCGGTCCGGCCCGGACACCGCGGGCTCGGCCGACAAGATCCGGAAGGGACGGCCTAGTCACCGGAGCAGCCGAGGAAGCCCACGTGGGTGGGCTCGGCTCCCTCGGCGCCGGGTCCCTCGGCCCCGGTCCCTTCTTCCCCGTACAGGAGCACGTACAGGCCGCCCCAGTGCGGGAACTCCTCACCCAGCAGGCTCTGTTCGTACTCCTCGTGGCTCATCGCCCGCCCGGCCGCGGCCACCAGCTCCTCGAACCGGCCGACCGTCGGCCGCCGGTCACCGAAGTGGTGCAGCAGGCGCTCGGCGGACAGCGGCCGCAAGGTGCCCTCCGGGTCACCCCCGGAGCCGGTGGTGGCCACCGGGACGTCGAGGATCGTGTGCGTGCCGCCCGTGCCCATGAACTCGCCGTCCGCCCACAGGGCGGCCAGGTCCGGGTAGTCGCCGGTCTCGCCGAACTCCTCGACGAACACCCGCGCGTGCAGGGCGTCCAGGGAGGCCTGCACGTCCCCCTCATACGTCGTCACGTAGTCCCAGCCACTGGCACCCATGGCGCCCCCGCCCTTCGTTGGAGAAAGAATCCCAAGATCGGCAGAATCCTAGGCGGAGGGTCCGACAGGCCGTGCGGCCCACCGGCGGACGCCCAGCAGGAGCGGCGTGCACATCAGGAGGCTGGCCAGGACGTCCAGTGGCCAGTGGTAGCCGCGCAGGATCAGCCCCGTGGCCGTCAGGGCGGTGAGGACGGCGGCGACGAGCAGGGGCCAGGGGCGCCGGGTGTGGGGGCGCACCAGCAGGGCCGCGGCTCCGTAGGCCACGTACGCGGTGGCGGTGTGGCCCGAGGGGAAGTAGCCGGAGGCCCAGGGCTCCAGGGGGCCCGGGCGGGCGGTCCACTCCTTCAGCGGGACGACCAGGGCCGGTACGAGGGCCATGGCCAGCGCGGCGGCCACGGCGCCGCGGCGGTCGCCGCGCCGGGCCGCGTAGGCGATCGCGAGGACCAGGACGGGCACGGCGACCGGGATGTTGCCGAGGTCGGAGAGGCGTTGGGTGACCGCGTCCGGGACGGTGCGCACCACGGCGCGGCTGAGGCCGGCGTCGGGGGTCAGCAGGGGACCCGACGCGAGGACCTGCCAGGTGATCAGGGCGAAGAGCGCGGCGCAGAGGGCGCAGAGCGCGGCGAGGAGAGTGGCCGGCCGTCCCGGAACAGGGGGGGTGGTTCCGGGACGGCCGCCCGGACCGGGTTGCCGTGCGCCCCGGGGGGTTTGGGGCGTACGGCTGTCCGATCGGTGAGGAGTGTGCGCGAACGCATGCCCAGTGCGGCGCTGGGGAAGCCCGGTACTGGTGTCGCCCCCGGTTTCCCGGGAGCGGGGTGTCTCACTCATCTGCAGAAACCGTACGGCAGCGACAGGGGGACCGACAGCAGGAAAACGCTCCCGCCATCGGCCCCCCACACGTTCTTCACAGGGTCCGACCGTTACCGCCGGTAGTGGCCGGGGCCTGATCGAGCATTCTGCCCGTACGTTCTACCGCGCGTGTCAGACGTTCGATCAGAGGGCCGCGAACGCGGCCTCGATGACGTCCAGACCCTCGTTGAGCAGGTCCTCGCCAATGACGAGCGGCGGGAGGAAGCGGAGCACGTTGCCGTAGGTGCCACAGGTGAGGACGAGCACGCCCTCGGCGTGGCAGGCCTTGGCGAGCGCGCCGGCGGCCTCCGGGTTCGGGGTCTTGGAGGCCGGGTCCTTCACGAGCTCGATCGCGATCATGGCGCCGCGGCCGCGGATGTCGCCGATGATCTCGTACTTCTCCTGCATGGCCGTCAGGCGGGCCTTCATGACCGACTCGATCTTCTTCGCCGCGGCGTTGAGGTCGAGCTCCTTCATGGTCTCGATGGAGCCGAGCGCGCCGGCGCAGGCCACCGGGTTGCCGCCGTAGGTGCCGCCCAGCCCGCCGCCGTGGACGGAGTCCATCATCTCGGCGCGGCCGGTCACGGCGGCGAGCGGCAGACCGCCCGCGATGCCCTTGGCGGTCGTGATCAGGTCGGGGACGATGCCCTCGTCCTCGCACGCGAACCACTGGCCGGTGCGGCAGAAGCCGGACTGGATCTCGTCGGCGACGAAGACGATGCCGTTGTCGTTGGCGAACTTCACGAGCGCCGGCAGGAAGCCCTTGGCCGGCTCGATGAAGCCGCCCTCGCCGAGGACCGGCTCGATGATGATCGCGGCGACGTTGTCGGCGCCGATCTGCTTGGAGATCTGGTCGATCGCCTGGGCGGCGGCCTCGGGGCCGCAGTTCTCGGCGCCGGTGGGCCAGCGGTAGCCGTAGGCGACCGGGACGCGGTAGACCTCGGGGGCGAACGGTCCGAAGCCCTGCTTGTACGGCATGTTCTTCGAGGTCAGCGCCATCGTGAGGTTCGTACGGCCGTGGTAGCCGTGGTCGAAGACGACGACGGCCTGGCGCTTGGTGTACGACCGCGCGATCTTGACGGCGTTCTCGACGGCCTCGGCGCCGGAGTTGAACAGGGCCGACTTCTTCGCGTGGTCACCCGGGGTGAGCTCGGCGAGGGCCTCGCAGACCTCCACGTAGCCCTCGTAGGGGGTCACCATGAAGCAGGTGTGGGTGAAGTCGGCGAGCTGCGCGGAGGCGCGGCGCACGACGGCCTCGGCGGAGGCGCCGACGGAGGTCACGGCGATGCCCGAGCCGAAGTCGATCATGCGGTTGCCGTCGACGTCCTCGACGATGCCGCCGCCCGCGCGGGCCGTGAAGACGGGGAGCACGGAGCCCACGCCGCCGGCCACCGTCGACAGGCGGCGGGCCTGCAGCTCCTGCGACTTGGGGCCGGGGATCGCGGTGACGATGCGGCGCTCCTGCGGGACAGCGGTCATAGGGGGCTCCTGGGGGGTGTTTTCGGACGCACTTGTGTCTTTGTCCGCAGGCTAGGCCCGGGGGGCCCGGTCCTGCATGCTCCGTTCGGGAGTGGTGCCCGCGTGTCCTTGTCCGTGACGGCCATAGGAAGGAATCCGCACGTGTCGTGTGGATCATGACCGGGTTCGGGTCGCGGGGCGGCGCCGACCACTAGATTGGGCGCGCAGCACAGTGCGGTAACGGGCAGGGGGCAGGGGTTTCATGGACACCGACGGCACGCACGGCACGCACGAGAAGCGGGCTCCGCGCACCACCGGGCACGTCCCCCGGCCGGCGGGACCGCCGGCCCCTCCCCGCATGCCGCCGGCCCTCCCGCCGATGCCCGCGCACGCGCCGCCCGCGGGCGCCGGCGCGGCTCCCCGTCCGGGGACGGCGGCGGCGACGGCGCCGGCCGCGGGGGTCACGCTCGTGGACTGGCTGCGCGTTCCGCGCCCCGCCGCGGGTCCCGGCGTCTGGCGCCACGCCCACGTCCCCCCCGCGCCCCGGCCCGAGGTGACCGACGCCTCCCTCCTCAAGCGGGTCGGGATCTCCCTCGTCCTCTGCTTCGTGCTCTGGCGGCTCTTCGTGGCCGGGTCGCTGCCCTTCGCCGGAGTGCCGCTCGACCTCTTCACCCCCGAGGACTGGTGGACCCACGGGCTGCGGCGGGAGCCCGTGGACCACCGGGGCCTGGCCGCGACCGAGCTCTACGAGCTGCTGGTCACCCTCGGGATGGTCTACGCGTTCGCGCAGGTCGGCGGCTGGCGCACCGCCTTCGACCGGCTGGTCGTCGCCCGCGGGCCCTGGTACCGCGCGCTCGGCGCGCTGATCGGCGCCCTGGTGCTGACCCTGCTCATCGTGAGCGAGACCCTGCCGGCCTACCCGCTCGCCTTCGCCCACCTGCCGTACGCGGAACTGGGCGGGGCGGCCAGTTCCGCCGTCACCTATCTCCTCTACGCGGTGATCTACCTCCCCGTCATCCTCTTCTTCGGGCGGCTCGGCGACTGGGCCGGGCTGGTCCACGGAGCCCTCACGGGCACGGGCGCGCCCACCGGCGCCGGCCCGGCCGTCCCGCTCCCGGGCACTCCGGCCGGCCCGGCAGGCCCGGCCGGCCCCGAGGACCCCGCCGGCTGGCCGCAGCTGCGCGCCGCCGGGCTGGGGGAATCCGCCGACCGGCTGGCCGCCGAGGCCGCCGCCGGGCGCATGAACGACGTCGACCACGTGCGCATCCGGCGGGCCTGGGACTCCGTCCTGGCGGACCCCGCCCGCCGCACCGCCTTCGTCCAGGCCGTACGGGACAAGGGCGCCGCCGCCTGCGGCCACCCCTCCGGAGCCCGCGACCTGCCCGTCCGCGCCGCCCACCACGACCTCACCGTCTCCCAGGTCCGCCTCGGCGCGGTCACCGACGCCGAGCCCAACCCCCACGAGCGCCGCGGGACCGGGCTGGCCCTGGACCCGGGGGTGCTCGGCACCTCGATGCTCGCCGTCGGGCCCTCGGGAGCGGGCAAGACCGGCCGCCTGGTCCGGCCCGTCGTCGAGTCGCTGATGCTCCAGGCGCTCGCCGGCGAGGCCGCCGTCATCGTCGTCGCCGCGGCCGGCGCGCCGCTCGGACCCGACGAGGCCTACGACATCGTCGTGCGCCCCGGCGACCCGGCGTCCGTCCACGACCTCGACCTCTACGGCGGCGCCACCGACCCCGACGAGGCGGCCTCCCTCCTCGCCGAGGCCTTCGTGGGCGATGTGCCCGGCCTGGACGTACGCCGCTGCGCGACCGCCCTCGCCCAGCTGATCGGCCCCTTCCGGGCCGCCCACGGCCGCTTCCCCACCGTGCCCGAACTGCGCGAACTCCTCGACGGACTGCCGTCCGCCCTCGGCGCGCTGCGCCAGGCGCTGGAGAACGCGGGCCGTCAGGCCATGCTGCGCGAGCTCGACGCCCGGACCCGGCAGCAGGGGATCCACGGCGACCCCGGCCCCGTCCTGGCCGACCGCGTCGCGCTCCTCGACCGGCCCGCCTTCCACGGGTTCTTCGACACCACCGGCGCCGGGCGGCCCTTCTCCCCGCGCGCCCTCGAACACCCCATCCGGGTCCGCGTGGACCTCCCCGAGCGCGGCCACGCCGACGCCTCCCGGCTGCTGGCCCGGCTGCTGCTCGCCCAGTTCAACGCCTCGGTCGCGGCGCGCGCCGACCGCTCGCTCTTCGCCTTCCTCGCCTTCGACGACGCCTCGCGGACCCTCACGCCCGAGGCCGTGCGCGGGGTGCAGCGGCTCCGCTCGGCGAACGCGGGGGTCCTGCTCGCGCTGCGCACCCTGGACGACGTACCGGAACCGCTGCGCACCCCGCTGCTCGGGGCCGTCGGCTGCCGGGTGGCCTTCTCCGGCGTGACCACCTGGGACGGCAAGTGGTTCGCCGACGCCTGGGGCACCGAACTGGTCGAGACGCGGGACGTCACGAGCCGGACGGTCTACGCCGAGCGGCCCATGACCCGGTTCCTGCACACGCTGCGCAAGATGGTCACCGGCAAGGCGGTCACCACGGACGCGGTCACCGTGCGGCAGGTGGAACGCGAGCGCTGGTCGGCCTCCGCCCTGGCCAACACTGTGCCCCCCGGCCACGCCGTCCTCTCCCTCACCTCCGTCCGCGGCGAGCGGGCCGCCCCGCTGCTGGTACGGCTCGGCGGGACGGGCTGAGCCGACGGGCCCGGCCCGAGGGGGCCGCGGCCGTCCCGCCGGGCCGAGCTGAGCCGACCCGTACGGGGTGGCAGAATCAAGGGGAGCTCTTCGTACGACACGGCGAAATCCGCAGTGGCCTCCCACGGCGAGGGTCCTCCTCCGCCGACGCCTCGCGGCCTCGCCGACGCCCCGCCGCCGCCATCTCGCCGCCGCCCCTCCTCCCGCTAAGGCCCCCGGTACCCATGCCGCTCACCCTCGCCTCACTCGTCCAGCACTCGGCGCTCAAGCTCGGCGTCCGGGCCGGGGAGAGCCGCCTCGACACCCCGGTGCGCTGGGCCCACGTCAGCGAGCTCGCCGATCCCGTCCCCTACATGGAGGGCGGCGAGCTGCTCCTCATCACCGCGATGAAGCTGGACGCGGAGGACCCCGAGGAGATGCGCCGCTACGTGCGCAGGCTCGCGGCGGCCGGGGTCGTCGGCATCGGCTTCGCCATCGGCGTCAACTACGACGCCGTGCCCGAGGCCCTGGTCGAGGCGGCCCGCGCGGAGGACCTGCCGCTGCTGGAGGTGCCCCGGCGGACCCCGTTCCTCGCCATCAGCAAGGCCGTCTCCGCCGCGCTCGCCGCCGACCAGTACCGGGCCGTGACCGCCGGCTTCGAGGCGCAGCGCGAGCTCACGCGGGCCGCGCTGTCCGCCGACGGCCCCGGCGAGCTGCTGACCAAGCTCGCGGCGCACGTGCACGGCTGGGCCGCCCTGTACGACACCTCGGGCGCGGTCGTCGCCGCCGCGCCCGACTGGGCGGCGCGCCGGGCGGCCAGGCTGACCCCGGACGTGGAGCGGCTGCGGGAGCGGCCCGCCCCGGCCAGCGCCGTCGTCGGCGGCTCGGAGGACCGGGTCGAACTGCAGTCCCTGGGTACCGGGCGCCGCGCCCGCGGCGCCCTCGCCGTCGGCACGGGAGCGCCCCTCGGCACGGCCGAGCGGTACGCGGTCCACTCGGCGGTGGCGCTGCTCACCCTCACCACGGAACGTTCCCGCTCCCTGAACGACGCGGAGTCCCGGCTCGGCGCGGCCGTGCTCCGCATGCTGCTGGCCGGGCAGGCCGAGCACGCGCAGAGCGTCGCAGGGGATCTCTACGGGGCCCTGCTGGACGCCCCCTTCCGGATCCTGGTGGCGGAGCCCGCACTGGCGGGCACCGCGCAGCCGCAGGGCCTGGCCCTGCTGGCCGACGCGGTGGAATCGGCCGCGGCGCGCACCGGGGAGACCCTGCTGGTGGTGCCGGAACCGGGCCGCCTCGTCGTGCTGGCGGCCGACGGGGGCTCGGCGGTGCGGGCGTGCTCCGAACACGCGGAGGCACTGGAATCGCGGCGCGGCCGGGACGCGGCGCAGCCGGAGCCCGACGAGCTGGTCCTGGGCCTGTCGGCGCCCGCGGTGGCCTCCGGGGTGGCGGCCGCCTTCAAGCAGGCCGACCAGGCCCTGGTCGTGGCCCGGCGGCGAGGCCGCCCGATGGCCGAGCACGAGGACCTGGCGGCGGGCTCCGTCCTGCCGCTGCTGGCCGACGACGCGGTACGGGCCTTCGCGGACGGCACGCTGCGGGCGCTGCGCGACCACGACGAGAAGGGCCGGGGCGACCTGGTGGCCTCGCTCCAGGCGTGGCTCTCCCGGCACGGCCAGTGGGACGCGGCGGCCGCCGACCTCGGCGTCCACCGCCACACGCTGCGCTACCGGATGCGGCGCGTCGAGGAGATCCTCGGGCGCTCCCTGGACGACCCGGACGTCCGCATGGAGCTCTGGCTGGCCCTCAAGGCCACCTCGGCCCCCTGAAACGCGTTCGTCCGGGACGCCGCCGGCCCCGCCCTCCGGGCGGCCGGCGCCCCTTCGGCGACCCTCCCCGACGGTGCGGCGCCCGGCCCGACACTGACAAAGCGGCGCGCCGCGCGGAGCACGTACTCCATGCCGGACAAACGCCGAATCCCCGGCGGAGTCCTACGGTGGAGGTGACAAGGACCCACCGCACACACTCCGAAGGGCCGGGATCCGCATGACTTCCACCCACGCCTTCTGGCTCGCCGGCCGCCAGGCCACCGGCGACGACAGCTTCGACGTCCACTCCCCGTGGGACGGCCGCCTCGTCGGTACCGTGAGCGTCCCCACCGACGCCCAGGTCGAAGAGGCCGTGGCCGCCGCGCACGCCGTGACGGCGGAGTTCTCGGCCACCCCCGCCCACGTACGGGCCGAGGCCCTGGCCCACGTCTCCCGGCGGCTCGTCGAGCGCACCGAGGAGATCGCCCTGCTGATCTCCGCCGAGAACGGCAAGCCGGTCAAGTGGGCCCGCGGTGAGGTCGGCCGTGCGGTGTCCGTGTTCCGCTTCGCCGCCGAAGAGGCCCGCCGCTTCAACGGCGGAGAGGCCCAGCGCCTGGACACCGACGCCGGCGGCGTCGGCCGCCTCGCCCTGACCCGCCGCTTCGTCAAGGGCCCGGTCCTCGGCATCGCGCCGTTCAACTTCCCGCTGAACCTGTGCGCCCACAAGGTGGCCCCCGCCATCGCCGTCGGCGCGCCGATCATCCTGAAGCCGGCCCCGGCCACCCCGCTCTCCGGTCTGATCATCGGTGAGCTGCTGGCCGAGACCGACCTGCCGGCCGGTTCCTGGTCCGTGCTCCCCGTCGCCAACGACAAGATGCCGGAGCTGGTCAAGGACGAGCGCCTGCCCGTCATCTCCTTCACCGGTTCGGACAAGGTCGGCTACGCCATCCAGCAGGCCGTGCCCCACAAGCACTGCACCCTGGAGCTCGGCGGCAACGCCGCGGCCGTGGTCCTGGAGGACTGGTCCTCGGAGGCCGACCTCGACTGGGCCGCGACGCGCATCGCGACCTTCTCGAACTACCAGGCCGGCCAGTCCTGCATCGGCGTGCAGCGCGTGATCGCCGACGCGACCGTCTACGACCGCCTCGTCGAGAAGGTCGTCACCAAGGTCCGCGAGCAGGTCACCGGCGACCCGAACGACTCCGCCACCGACGTCGGCCCCCTCGTCTCCGAGGACGCCGCGAAGCGCGTCGAGTCCTGGGTCGACGAGGCCGTGGCCGCCGGAGCCAAGCTGCTCACGGGCGGCAAGCGCGAGGGTGCCTCGTACGAGCCCACCGTCGTCGCCGAGGTGCCCGACGGCGTCAGCCTCGCCACCGAGGAGGTCTTCGGACCGGTCCTCACCCTGCGCCGGGTCGAGAACACCGACGAGGCCTTCGCCGCCGTCAACGACTCGAAGTTCGGTCTGCAGGCGGGCGTCTTCACGCGGAACATCCAGACCGCGTTCCGCGCCCACCGCGAGCTCGAGGTCGGCGGCGTGATCGTCGGCGACGTCCCGTCCTACCGTGCCGACCAGATGCCGTACGGCGGTGTCAAGCAGTCCGGTGTGGGCCGCGAGGGCGTGCGCTACGCGATGGACGACTACACCTACGAGCGGGTCATGGTCCTCAGCGGCCTCGACATCTGACCGACTCGCAGGCCATGGAGCCGAGGGGGGGGGGGCCCGGGGGGGGGGGGGGCGCCGGCCCGCCCCCCCCCCCCCCCCCCCCCCCCCCCCCGCCCCGGGGTGCTCTCAGCGAGGCGCCCCCGGGTTGGCCCGCTGCCTAGTATACACTC